>CAMDKL010000021.1 GCA_945900945.1 Pirellula staleyi DSM 6068 | reverse complement strand
TGTCCATGCTTGAGACTCCTTAGAATGAATTTTGAAGACTCACTCTATTGGAGATTCAGGCTGGGCATTTACAAATTGCAAAATTCGAAGAATGAACCACAAAAGTTTAGCTGGCAATCACGCCTCTGCCCGAGTTATGATCGAAGCCGAAAAATGCAAAGGAAGTAGATCAGCCGATTGCGGCTCTTTTGACCGACAAGAGCCGCCGAGGATTGCTGGAAGCCACGATTGTGTGGTAGGGTGGTGATTTTGGTCCTACGCCCGTGAGTCAAGGTGGTCGTGATGGGCGAGATCATAATCGCCATGCCATGACGCAGTGGTTCTGTGGCGGTGGTTTCTAGGCCGGAATAAGATAGGGTGAGACGGACGTACACGGCGAAATCATTTACGGGGTAGTTGCGTAATCTCATGAGCTCGCTTCACAATCATTAATGAACAAAACGGATATGAACTCTCGACTTTGGTCAGCAAAAATAGCGAACGTGGTGGGATTCGCGATCCTCGTGGCCTACGTAAATCAACCGATCCTAGCAGGCGATTTAGAAAGCTGGACACAATGGCGAGGGCCGACTGCGGACGGAGTTGCAAGTACGAATGCAAAACCTCCTTTGCGCTGGGATAAAAGCACAAACGTTAAGTGGATTGCCAGTTTGCCAGGCGTTAGTTCTGCAACTCCGATTGTGTTGGGTGATCAAGTGTTCGTCGTAGCTGCCGAGAAGACCTCCCAGAAAAGCCCCAAGCCCGTTTTCAACGATGAACGAGCAAAGACAGCGCCCGACGAGTTTTTCTACCGCTTCCTCGTCTTATGTATCGATCGCGGAACGGGCAAGCTAAATTGGCAAAAGACGGCGACCGAGCAAGTCCCACATGAAGGACAGCACGAGACAAACACCTATGCTGCAGGATCACCGACCACCGATGGCGAGCGATTGTATGTTTCGTTTGGATCACGAGGGATTTTCTGTTACTCGCTTAAAGGCGAATTGATTTGGCAGGTCGATTTAGGTGATATGCGGACTCGATTCGGTTGGGGAGAAGCGGTTACGCCGGTACTGACCGCTGAATTGTTGATAGTCAATTGGGATCAGGAGGAGGGTTCGTTCCTCATTGCACTTGATAAATGGTCCGGCAAGCAAGTTTGGAAAGTGGACCGACCTGGCGAGGTTACGTCATGGAATACACCTTTCGCTACCGTTTTCAACGGTAAGTCGATGGTTGTTGTCAACGGAACCAACCGGGTTAGGGCATACGACTCACAGACGGGCGAGCAGCTTTGGGCTTGCGGCGGTCAAACTACCAATGCGATCCCCTCTCCGATTCGCTTTGAGAACAATGTAATTTGCACAAGCGGCTATCGAGCCGCTTGTGCCAACGCTATTCCACTTGATTCGATTGGCGACATCACCGACAAGGGCTTCGTGAAATGGAATGTGAGCAAGGGCACACCGTATGTTCCATCACCCATTATTAGCGGAACTCGTTTGTTTTTTACAGCCGGAAATTCGGATGTCTTAAGTTGCGTTGACGCACGCTCAGGAAAAGTGCTGTTTGATCGTAGACGCTTGTCTGGAGTCGGTTCGCTCTACTCGTCGCCAGTCGTTGCCAATGGCCACATCTATTTTACTGGACGAGAGGGGACGACCGTGGTTTTGAGGGATAACGAAAAGCTGGACGTCGTCGCAGTAAACCCGCTTGAGGATGCTATCGATGCGTCGCCTGTTGTAGTCGACAATCAATTGTTTCTACGCAGTTGGACGAAACTCTATTGCCTTCAAGAATGAGCCTATAGGCCCACAATTCGGCTGATCGCTCTGCGAACAGTTCGATCTAAGAATATCGACCTTGCAGCGGTGGCCCACGCGATTTACCCGTAAAGGCGTTCGGCTTCCTTGTGATCTATTTTGCGGGCCTTGATACGGCCACCTGAAATTTTTTCACCATTAGGATCAATATAGACACGACCAGTCTTTCCCGGCTTTACACTCAAAACGTGAATGTTAAAGATGAACGCCGTGTCGGATTTGGCCTTAAACCAGTGAACGTTGTCCTTGATGTCAGTCACGGTCGAACAACCTCCTGGGCCGAATTCACGATCAATGGTAGGAGTTATGACCATGTGGTCGGTGGAATCCTCAATACGATCGTAGTGACGTCCGTGAAAATCTCCTTTCAAAATTAGAAACGCTGTAGCCATATTGTCGTGCCCATGTGGAACGACGGAACGGTCCTTGTTCAAGGCAAAAATTTGGTGACCAAAGACCAACTCGGTGGGTAGCCCTTCCACTTTTGGGAGCGTCGCCCTTAAGCTCAGTTCACCTCTCTCTTTCGGGTTGACCGTTTTTGCGAGTTTGTCGAAGTCAAGAAACTTCAGCAAATCCGGTAAGTCAACTTTGGCGTAAAGTTGCTCCACCTTTTCTTGCCATTGGATTTGCTCGAGTTTCTTGCCTTTGAGGTCCATGCTCCACGAATTGAGTTCCGACAACCACTTTGAAGCGATCGGTTTTACTTCCTGTGCAAACGCATCTCGATTGAAGAGTGTTTCAAGCAGTGACCAAGTTAACAAAGACCCAATCGCTTGCTGTTGAAAATCACGACGTGTCAAATGGCTCATTTGTGTTAGACTCCTAAAGTGGAATAGGGTTGCCTGCCGATCTGGCTATTTCGAACACTCGGCAGCCGGTCGCAGCGTTTTAGATCCTTCTCAATATAGTCGATTCTAGCCCCAAGTGGACAGCGTCACAATTTGGACAGCGTCACATCGATGTGCAATATGAGTACAAAGGCTCAGGCGAGTAAACAATTTGCAGCGATTCACTGGCTAGCCCGGCAATCGTTGGGAGCAAATGGCGTGAAGGACCGCGACGGTGAGTGCAGCCTTGCGAGGCAGACTGCTCAGTCGCACCCATTCTTGGTCGCTATGTAGCAAATCACCTTCGGGGCCAAAACTGTCAATATTCGAAAGTCCTAAAGCAGCAAGTTTGTTTCCGTCGCTTGCGCCTCCAGAGGGTTTCCATTCAATGGATTCCGCAATGCTGTCACCTGCTCGTTGAATTAACTCCATCCATTCGGAGGTATTGCGGTCCATCGCTTTGGGGGCCGATCGAATGCCACCATGCAATTCGATTCTGAAGCCATTCTCAGGCATGTGGCTCAATTGGAAAATGTGTTGGATCTGATCCTCCAGCCATTCTTGATCTTCGCGTGATGATACTCGAACATGGATGCGAAGAACGGCCAAGTTGGGAACCACATTGACAGCATCGCCGCCGCGCACTCGGCCCACGTTGACTGTAACATCTGGACGTATTCCATTGAGTGCATCCATCGCTAACGCAACTTTGCATGCATGCGAGATTGCGTTTCGCCCATCATGAAAATTCCGACCGGAATGTGCAGATTTCCCGCGAACAATGACAATGAACGTGCCGGTCCCCTTTCGGTACGAAACCAGCGAATCATCAGCAAGTGCCGGTTCGTAAAGCATTGCAAAATCGAATTGCGGAGCAATCACTTTCCATAGATCGATCGATGCTGGCGAGCCGATCTCCTCATCCGGCGTAAGGATAATACTCAAATCCAAATGGGAAAGATCCAGGAATCGTTTTGCGGCGATAGCCGCCCATCGCAAAATGACGATGCCGCCCTTAGCGTCGATAACGCCAGGGCCCCGCATTCTTAGTTCGAGTTTTCCGGCTGGATCGGAGTCTTTATATCGTTCACATTGTTGGAACTTATTGCTAGGTCCATAGACCGTGTCATAATGTATGTTAAGCAAAAGTCGATGTTTTTTTCCCGTACTCGTTCCTAGGATGTCCCACCGCAAAGCGTGGCCCGTTTCGTGAGAGCACATTTCCCCTCGGTCGTCCACTATCTGAAATGACGGTAGATCGATTTTTTCGCAAGCTGCTCCTAACGGCGAAAAGTATTCCATGAGCCATTCCGCCACGCGGGCCAGACCGAAAACATTGTCTGAACCGGAATTCATGTTGCATAGCTGCTCTAGTTCATCGGCCATCTGATCTTGATAGCGTAGAAGCCAGACTTGAGCTTTTTTCATTGGACCTTCTTTTTTTGAACGGTGTTCGAGTGGCGTACAGTACGACAACGGTGCACAATCTTACTGTAGCGTTAGAGGTTTTTGTGGCTCGCTAAGGGTCTCCTGAACGATGCGGATCCCCAGGAGTCGGACTTGGTTTAGTTGTCGGTCTGTGGTCCAACACCCGCTTCCTTCTCGGCCTCCAGCCAGAAATACATCCCGTCTCCGGTGGGGCATCCCGCTGCTTCCCACTTGCTGTGAGCGAGTACGCGAATAGTCTCTTCGTAGGCAAGACTGTTCTGCTGGTTCTCGGGGGACGCCGATGCCGACTTCCGTTCGTCGGCCAGGGTCTGTGGTGTACTCGTATCGGCAGCGACATTCTCAGCCGATTGCGAAATATTGGACTTGCCCTTGCGAATTGTCTTAGACATGTTTTTGCTCCTTGTAAAATAGACCTGGTTGCGGAAATAGGGCCCACATAACAACTACTCAGATTTGTCTTGAGATGGATCCTGCGGGCGAGGTGGTACCAAATCTATCGCATTTACTATCATCCTCACTACGAGTTGCGTACGGACGGCCTCATGCGCTAACTGTTTCAAGTAGTGCGACGACAACCGCCCTCGCAAAATGAGCATGCCCTCATGGTACACATAGGCCAGAGACCGCAATTCCTAGTGACCGCTGGAGTTTAGCCGTTTTTGAACCTCGCTCAGGATGACATCTTCATACGACACGCTACGCCCAATGATAGCGGATTTCTGCGAATTTAGCTCAAGGAAGGACTCGGAATTGATTAACAGATCTAGCATATTTTACCCATTCCAAAAAAATGCAGCTATTGGCGCATCCCCACCGACGAACGGTTGGTTGGTCTTATTCCTGTGCTCCTTCGGCTCTAAAGCGCAAAACCCATTCCAGGCTGAGTACGGCGTAGATAGAATTCCGAAAAAGGAGGTTGACATGTCAACCCGGTTTGAATTGGCAAAAAAACCATTTTTAGTATTGCGGACCAAGTGATCGCAAACGACTTTTACGAACGACAAGGGGTAAGGGTTTCATTGTCGTTTATGGACACAGGTGCTAGAAAATAAACGGGCGATATTTCACTTCGCAATCATATCGCTTTCGCCCCTATGCTAGGTTGGTTTGTGGGCTTGTCTGTATACGTAGGCCTTTCTTTGGGTCCAGGTACGGCGGGCAAATCGCTCGTTTTTGGGTGGCTATTTGGCTTTACAGCTACTGCATTCTTGCCAGCGTTCTTAAGTCCTTGGATTGGCCGCTCATTCGCTCGGCAGGTTAGCTATGTTCATAGATAAGGTGAAGCCAGACGTGCGATGCCGTCTCTAAGCTTGACGGCTAGAATCCGATCATCTTATTCAGCAAGACTACAACAATGCGCACAACGTATTCGCTCATGAATGCAGGCCATGAGTTCGGCTGCAATCGCTTTACTATAAAACTCCAAATTGAACTCAAAATTAAGCCGGAGACTTCGCGGGTCCCAGTTTGATGACCCCATAAAGGCAACAAGATTATCCACGACAAAAAGTTTGGTATGGTCAAACGGCGGAGGAGAAATCCAGACTCGGCATCCCCGCTCCACCAGTTGCCAGAGCAAGGATGTCGAGGCCCACTGAACGAGGGGATTATTGTTTTTTCCTGGTAGAATAATATCGGCCGCAATCCCTCGCATGGCTCCGACATTCAACGCAGTGATTAGGGGCGCGTCCGGCAAAAAATAGGGAGTGACCACACTAATCGAAGTCTCCTCGCAAGCTATCGCACCGAGTAGCGTGTGTCGAAAGCTCTCAAAGTGTTCGTCCGGGCCGTCTGAGATACCTCGCGCCACTACATCTCCCTTGGACGCGATTGGCGGAAACCAGCAATCTCCGCCCAGAATTTCGCCAGTACAAAAGGACCAATCGTCAACGAAACTCTCTTGAATCTGTGAAACAACCGGCCCATCAACACGGAAGTGAAGATCGCGTATGGGTTGTCGAAGAAGGGACGCCAGACAATGCCCCTCACGAATATTCATCCCCCGGTGAATCCGATTGATCCATCCACAACCAGCATTTTCCTGTGCGTCCTCAGGTTAGTGTATTGAAATACCCACGCAATGGCTGCACGCGTATCTCGTTTATTCAGCACAACGTGCGCAGAGGTGACTAGTGCCACGACGAAGTTAAAGGTTGCCGTGAAAAGCAACCCATGTTGCCTAAATAGTCTAGCAACTGCAGCTCTTAACTTTCATGGAATGTCCGTCGCTTTGAAGAGACAATCGAAAGAAATTCTATAAGGAGGTTTTGGTGGAGGATGGATCGCTGGCTGAGTTGCATTGCTCGATCGGGAGGCGTGTTTCAATAATGCGAAATCGCAGTCCATGGGTCGTCAACACGTGGCGTTTCGTGATCAGGGCTGCTGGATGAATTCTGTTTCCATGTCGGTTTCGTCGATCCATCCAGCCCTGGGCTTATCACCACGCAGGAATTTATCATAGAAGCCTGCGCCGTTGGTAGCTGGGTATTCGTCGAAGATCTTACCGTCGCCTGCCATTCGTGGATCGTTTTGGAATCGGAGTTCTGATTCCATGCGATCACGCAAATGCGTTATTCTCTGCTCCTGCACAGATTCGCCAGCGAGATTGTGTGCGCAGCCGATGTCGCGGACGAGGTCGTAGAACTCTTCGGCTGGCCTCATGCCGAAATTAAGGTGCCAGAATTTGTTCGCGCGGTTCTTGCGACCGAGTTCCAGGATCAGCGTTTTCGTGGGACTTGCATCGGTGTCGGTGTAGCCCGTTTCGGGATTGCCAGCAGGCCATCGGGTAGGCTCGTAGTTCTTTAAAAAGAGATGGGAACTCGTGACGATGCCTCGGATGGGATATCCCCAATCATGCGGGCGGCCCACGTCGGTTCGTTCCTTGCCGATTAGCGTGTGATCGCGTTCTGCGATGACTCGTCCGGACTGGTCACTTTCTAAAATGGGACGCCAGCTTTTGCCAGTGATTGGCATCATGCCGGTATCTCTTTCATGGATACCGGCGTAGTCTAGGATGGTAGCAGCGACGTCAGTGAAGTTGACGAAGTCTTCAATAACGCGGCCTGGCTTTTTTAGACCGCCGGGCCAGCGGACAGCGAGCGGGATGTGGTTTGAGTCTTCGTAAGCGTAACCTTTGCAGCGTGGGAAAGGCATGCCGTGGTCGCTAGTGACGATGATCAGTGTGTTGTCGAGCTTGCCACGCCTTTCCAGTTCCGCGATCATGCGGGCTAGGTGATTGTCCGTGTGCTCGACTTCGAAAGCATAGTCGAGCATGTCGTGGCGAACGATGTCGTCGTCGGGCAAGTAATCAGGAACCTTTGGGATGTCAGTCAGCTTCTTGCCGCCTTTTTTCATGCCGGACTGAAACTCGTAACCACGATGGGGTTCCGCCGATCCATACCAGAAGCACCACGGTGCATCCTGCGGAATAGCATCGAGGAAATCGTTGAAATTGGCGGCGTAGTCGTTGTTGCCCATTCCAGTTGCTGGCGGGGAAGACTTACGGCTGTTATACGGTTTGCCTGTGATCCAACGCGGATTGCCCTTGGTGTCATTGGCGACACCAGGTCCCCAGCCTTTTCCTGTAATACCCATGTTCCAGCCTTGCTCGGTAAGGACCTCAGGCCAGCTTTTAAGCTTCGCAGGAAAAAAGGACAAGTGATTTCCTGCTTCTTCGTTCTGCCATAGATGACGTCCAGTCAAAATGATCGCTCGCGATGGAGCACACTTTGCCATCGGAGTATAGGCGTTCTTAAATAGAAGTCCTTCCTTGGCGATGCGATCGAATGCAGGCGTATTCACCCATGGAGTACCGTAAGCACCCGCGTGCAGTCCCCAGTCATCGGCGATGGCGAAAAGGATGTTGGGGCGATCAACAGCAGATTCTTGTCCGCAAAGAAGTAAAGGAAATGTCAAGAGTGCAATAAGACCAAAAAAAGATGCGGGATGTTTCATGGTAGGTTCGAATGGGGATTCCATGGGTAGCTGCATTTCAAGGAGTGGGGTCGCTGCTTGGATCAATGCCGGGATTACGAAGACCTGATCCTTCCACATTTTGAAGAGAGTCTCCGAGATCTTTTCGAATGGATTCGGCTAGAACTCCAAGTCGATTAACAACCTCGGGATTACTAGCTGCGACATTTTGCTGCTCGCCAATGTCGGTATCGAGGTTGAAGAGTGAGAGTTCGAGCTGTTCGATGCGGTAGCCGTGACGGGTAGCGATACCTTCGACGCCCGACTGCGTGATGGAGCTGGGCGCAAGCCTACCAAAATTGGATGGTTTGCCACCTGTGCCTGGCTCAGCGGCAACGGTGATGTAGGGATGGGGAAAGTGTAGCTTCCACGAGCCGCTTCGCACAGCTTGTAACGCAGTGCCCGAATAGAAGAACATCGCGTTATGCGGTGGTTTGGCGCCTGATTCGCCAAGCAGTAATGGTTTGACGGAGAGTCCGTCAATGATTCGTGTGGGTACTTTTCCACCGACGAGTTCGGTCAAAGTCGGTAACCAGTCGATACCCATGAACGAATCAGCGCAGACGCGTTCCGCCGGTACACTACCAGGCCAGCGGACGATGCAGGGTACACGCACCCCACCTTCAAAAGTTGTGAGCTTTCCCTCACGCAGCGGTGCAGCGGATCCGGCGTGTTCGCCGTAGGAAAGAAATGGGCCATTGTCAGAGATAAAAATGACCAGCGTGCGATGGTCCAGATCAAGTCGTTTTAGAGTTTCCAGCACCTCGCCTACAGACCAGTCGAGCTCCTCGATCGCATCCCCGTAGAGCCCAGCAACGCTGCGTCCAATAAACTTGGCAGATGCAAAGATAGGTACGTGTGGCATGACATGGGGCATGTAGAGGAAAAAGGGACGCGAGGCATTGCGCTCGATAAACTGAACAGCACGCTCGGTAAAGCGACGGGTGAATTGCGATTGGTCAGGATCGAGTTCGACGACTTTCTCGCCGTCGTAGAAAGGGAGTGGCGGCATTTCGGCAGCTAGCGACGGATGGAACTTCGTGTTGTCGTTGGAGTACGGAATACCTAGCCATTCATCGAAGCCATGTCGCATGGGATGGAATTTGAGCCGAGTACCGAGGTGCCATTTGCCCATTCCAGAAGTGGCGTAGCCGCGATCCTTGAACATCTCTGGCAACAGCCACTCCTCATCGGCCATTCCATCGCGGCTCGTGTGGTTGTAGGCGCCCTGCATGCCGAGGCGGTTCGGATAACAACCGGTCAGCAACGCGGCACGCGAGGCGGTACAGACAGCTTGGGCAACATAGAACTGAGTGAATCGCGTACCCTCTGCAGCCATGCGATCAAGGTGCGGCGTCTTAAATCCCCTAGCCCCCTGCGTGCCAAGATCGGCATAGCCCATGTCATCGGCGACAATGAAGATGACGTTAGGACGCTCGGTGGCCCAGGATACCGACTCCAACGTGGCAACGAACAAGAAGAGAACGATTAGGAAGAGTAAGCTGAACCATTTCATCACAGCGTCGCTCATCGGGTATTGGTTAAGAGGAAAATTATCGAGCATCCCGGCAAGTCAAAAGGCTAGCAAACATAGTACAGACTATCAAACGAAAGAGCAAACGAGTCCATTGCGCCTCGCAAAAGAACGCTTGCGTTCCAAGCAATTTGCCGTTTCAATGGAGTCCTCAGTCCTGAAGCTTCTGGTCGGATCATTGTAATTCCGACGGGGGAGCGGTCGTCCACCAAAGTCCTAGTATGGTTTACTTGTCCGCAGGTGCATTGAGTGTTCGATATTCCAAGCTGCGAGATCGTCTATCGCACACTATTGGAATTGCGGACGGAGATGCTTATCGTCCATTCTTGGAATCCATCGAAGGATCGGAGGAGGAGTCATGGCCGGCGAGTCCCCCCATGCAACAAATGGTCGAGGAATGCTTCACGCCGGGGACAAGTCCGGTACTGCTGGGTGTTGGGTTGTCTGGAAGCGGCCACTGGTCTACGGCAATCGAGTCACTGAATAACTGTCTTTTGAAGTTTGACATCGCTTGTAAAAACTCGAAAGGCTCTTCTTTTTTCGGATCGCAGTATCGTGTCCTTACCCATGTGCTGCCATCACCTCGTCCGAATACGATAGCGATTCTGCTCGATCCAGAGAAGTTCCCTTCGGGTTTTATCGTTCCTCGGATTGAATGCAGTGTGTCGATTGGAGGACTGGAATTTTCCGATGTCGAACGACGAATCCGGATTTCGCCGAATTCGGAGCTCCGTTCGATACAGACGCATCGATGGTGCTATGAAATCAGCGTTTTCGATGTCAAATAGTGTATAGTTAGAATCGTGCAGGAAACAATTGGCATCGGCTACTAATCGTTTTTTACCCCACCAAGCTCGCGGGGGTCCAAAAGGATGCGACTTCTTCTCTAACCATGCTAATTGCCATGAATACAAACGCCGTCTCTGAGTCAGAAAGCAAGTCCAATTCCAGCCCGATTCTCGGAGGTCGATTATTCAAAAATCAAATTCTAATGGTGCGAGGTCTTCGTGCCAGGTTAGGGCAACTGCGCTACTCACGATCTGCGGATCGAGAAACTCTGAAAGAGGAACGCAGCAGAACGATCAGTCATTTTGTTGATTTGAAAAACCGCATGAAATCGCAACACGTCCAAGGGTGGCGATCAGCGATGACTGATTGGGATGTTCTGCTCGACAAACAATTTGCAACCGCCGAACGCGATACACTCCATATAATCAATCAAGAACGGCAACAATTCAAAAAATTTAAATCCGATTTCATTGAAAACAAGGCTACGCAGAGGAAGAAGTACGAGAATGGTTTGGCTGTTCTAAAGCAAAAACGAGACGAGGCATGTTTGAATCGGAAAACAGCTCGCGATAGCATCAAAGCCAAACTCGATAGAATGAGCGCCACGATCGAGCAGCAGATGCACGAGTGCCGCGAGTGGGTTGGAAGTCACACCGGCGACACAACTTTACAAGGCCTAACCGTCAGCAGCATATCAGCGAGCACTGATGAACTGCAAACGATCACAGATTTGCCGAGTGTAGCGAAGCGGTTTGAAGAGATAAAAAAATCTCTTTCTGTCTGCATTGCGAGAATGAAGAATCATCCGGTTACTAAGATGTTGCGGACTTATTGGCTATTGGGAATTGGCTCCGTGTTGGGGATAATCGCCGCAGCTATCGCATGGAATCAAGGTTCGGTCCCTTTGATTGTCGGTTTTGTAGGAGTCATCGGTTCGATACTATTCACTGCGATTATTCGCTTTGCAACGGCCCCGCTGGTGAGTCGAACCATCCGTCGCATGTTTCCTCAGGTTGTGGATCAAGAAAACTTGGCCTATTCCGTTTTAGCGCATGGTCGACGGATTGCGGATTTCAATTGCCAGCAGGAAATCAATCGTCTTGATAAGCAGTATGTGACCAGCCAACAAAGTCTGGACAACGAACATCGTGAAACGAGAACGAAACAGCTGAGCGAGTTTAACTCACAGAAAAATGCTTTAACCCTTGCTTCTAGTGAAAAACGAAAAGCGATTGCTGCGTCTAGGCGGGAAAAGCATGAGCTCATCAATTCGGACCGCAAACCCAAAATCGAGGTACTTGAAAAACAACAAACTGCGGAAGGTGAAAAATCGGAGGAGTCTCATGCTGAAGGGATAGCCAAGCTAGAGTCGAATTTTCAAAGATCGCAGCAACGAACGGTACGACGCTGGCTTGAGGGTTGCAAAAGCTCTGCAAGCCTGATGTCGAATGTTCAAAATCGATCGCTATTGGATTTTCCCAGTTGGGATTCAGTTCAGTTTAGTTCGGGAGAATGGCCGCGATTGCCATACTCACTGACGTGGCGTATCGGCGACATAGAGCCACTAGCCCTGTTTCAGAGAGATATAGAGTCTTTGGCGTTACCTGAGGAATCGCCTCAGCAACCCTGGTCGATTTTCTATGATGTAGGATCGCAAGGCGCACTAACCATTGAGACGCACGCGGACTGCAAAGAGTCCGCAGCAAACATCGTACGGAACACGCTGTTGAGAGCCGTTACGTCCGTTCCTGCCGGCAATTTGAACGTCACGATCATTGACCCAGAAGGGCTGGGAAAACAGTTTTCATGGTTAATGGCGTTGGCAGACGTTGATCCGGCGATGGTGAGCCATCGCGTTTGGACACAACCGGCACACATTGCAGAACAGCTTGCAGACGCGGCGCGCCATGTCGAAGATGTTATCCAGCAAAGCTTGAGGAATCGATACACTAACATTCTAGAGTACAATCGCAGCGCAGGTCCGATGACAATTCCCTGTCGCATGATCGTTTGGTCCAATTTTCCTTTTGGGCTAGATGACAATTCATGGCAGTCTCTTTGTTCGATCATGTCGTCTGGTGGTAGATGTGGCGTAGGAGTGATATTGCAGGTGTCCGACACCTACGTTTGGCCATCGTTCGCTGATCGCTCTAAACTCAACGAGTTTGGGTTGCGAATCAGGTTAAGTCCTATGCGAGTCCAAGCAGCAGATGGAACGACGTCAAAGTCCGAGACGAAAATTGTCGTGGATCATCCTGAACTCGCCATGTATCCTCTGACTCCCGAGTCCCCGCCGTCCGACGAGCGAATGCATTTGATCATGGAGCATCATGTGAAGGCCGCTTCGGAAGTTGGTAAGTGTATTGTTCCGTACGAATCGATTGCTTTGCCAATTCATGAGCAGCAAACGTCATCGAGTGCGGAAGGACTTGCCATTGCACTAGGCATTTCAGAAGCGGGGCGTGTTCAATCGATGCGTCTCGGGGCCGGGACGGCGCAGCATGTGCTTATCGCAGGTAAAACCGGGTCGGGCAAGTCGTCGATGCTACATACCATGATTACCAGTGCCGCGATTAAGTATCCGCCTGATCAATTGCGATTGGTGCTGCTCGACTTCAAAAAAGGGGTCGAGTTTCAGGTCTATGCCGAGGTCCAGCTTTCTCATGCAGACATTATTGGAATTGAAAGTAAGCGTGAGTTCGGTGTTAGTACGCTCGAGTACTTGGATCGGGTGTTGCACGCAAGAGGCGAGGCGTTTCGGCAGTGGGGAGTTCAAGATTTACCGAGCCTGACAAAAAAATTCCCGCAACACGCAATGCCTCGAATATTAGTGGTGATCGATGAGTTTCAGGAGTTGTTTGTCGAAGACGATAAACTCTCACAGCAAGCCTCCATGTTGATGGATAGGATCGTACGACAAGGCAGGTCTTTCGGAATGCATCTGGTTTTGGCATCGCAAACTCTGGGAGGAGCCTATTCTCTGCCTCGCACAACGTTGTCTCAAATGGCGGTCAGAATTGCACTGCAATGCGACAGCTCTGACGCAATGCTGATCTTAAGCGAGGACAACACGGCAGCCGAACGGCTGAGACATTCTGGACAAGCCATCTACAATGAGATGGGTGGCCGCATCGAAAGCAACCAATCCTTTCAGGTCGCCTATATTGAGAAGAATGATCAGGTAGCACGTCTTGAACTTTTGCCCAAAATACCGGTGCCGCACTCTCCGACAACCAATGCACTTGGCCGACGCATTGTATTCGAAGGGCACAAGCCGGCTGTTTGGGACGAAAAAAGCATAGCGATGGCTATTGGTGAACTTCGAATGGATGACGGTTCCACCCCGCTGATCCTGGGCGATAGCGTTTCGATCGATCCGCCGGTGACGAAAGTTCTCACCCGAAGTGCAGGACGCAATTTCATGGTGATTGGTCAGGACGAACTTAGCGCCGCCAGTTTGCTCGCCGGGTCGATTGCAGGCTTCTGCTATCGATCGTCAGCGACGCAGTCGGCTGGGAAGGCGTCAGTAGTTGTGTTGGACGGTTCCAGAGCGGAGGATGAGTCGATGCGTACATTGATTTCTAAACTTCCCAGTAGCAAGGTGCCAGCAAGGGTAAGCGATATTCGTGGAATCGATGAGACCATGGAGTTTCTCAAGCGCGAATTGGAGCATCGCAGCTCAAATTCCGAGTTGTTGCATCCCTCCATGTTGATTGCGGTCGTGAACTTATCTCGATTCCGTGAACTGAGACGAAATGAAGAGTATGCGTTCGGTGAAGACGCTGGTGGCGCCAGTAAGCCTGATGCGGTGTTGGCGAGTCTTTTGCGAGACGGACCGACTCTGGGCATGCATGTTTGGCTCTGGGCAGACTCAGCGGGCACTATCGCAAGATGGGTATCACGACAGTCGTTACGAGACATTGAGCTACGAATCTTGATGCAAATGAGTGCTTCGGATTCGAATCAGTTAATTGACTCCAACGCTGCGAATCGGTTGGATCGTTATGTCGTACTGATTCAAGATGATATCGAAGGCAAACCGGTCAAATTTAGGCCCTTCGAGTTAAAAAGTGTCATCGCAAAGCTAACCCAGTAGCAGTAGACCGAATTAGGCTGATTTGTCACAATTCCGTTGATTGATAATCGACTTACCTTCTTTCAAATGAGTTCCTTTCATGTCGTTCTCCCCGACCGTACTTGGAATGCAGGCCAGTTTTGGTTTTGGCGACCGCATTGGAATGGCCACTCCTGGTCATGTGGCTGCCATGCATCGAGCTGGAGCTGGGATTGCTCCTATATTTCCTCAGCAATCGATTCGGGAGATGCAGCGTACTGGCCGCAATCCCACGCAGGTCATGAACGAAGCCCTGGAGGGTGCCGTGCGTTCGGGTTGGACGAGCCCCACCGGTGCTGATGCGGATCATCTCAAGACAGATCAGGATATCGACGTTACCGCAGCCGCTGGCTTTACCTTTTTCACCATCGACCCGTCCGGTTTCGTCGACCAAAAAACGGACAACTACGACGAAGCGACGCTCAGGTCCAAGTTCGATTCGATTCGAGACCAGACAGCTTGGTATCAAGCTTACGTTGGTCGAAGGATTGCATTGCCAAACGGAACGTTGATTGAACTGACCGATCATGCATGCATGAGAGCAGCGGTCAAATATGGAGCGGCGATATCGCATGCCATATCTCTTTCAAACCACATCGATTCCGTCCAAACGAAAGCCCATCGGGAGTTTGAAATTGAAATCTCTATCGATGAAACAGACCAGCCAACGACGCTGGCGGAGCATTTCATCATTGCGGAGCAGTGCCTCCAAGGGGGGATGCGTTTGATCAGCTTGGCCCCTCGATTCATCGGCGACTTTGAAAAAGGGGTCGACTACCGTGGCGATCTCAAGGCCTTGGATCAATCGATGCACGACCATGCGGCCATAGCGAAATTGCTTGGTCCCTACAAAATCAGCTTGCACTCAGGTAGCGACAAACTTTCTATGTACGGCATCCTTGCAAAGGCCACACAGGGCGCTTTCCATGTTAAGACTGCTGGAACGAGTTATCTAGAAGCGCTTCGCGTTGTGGCCAAGCATGACCCGAAAGGCTTTCGTGAAATTATCGATTTTGCACGTGGTCGGTATGATGTCGATAAAGCCACGTACCACGTGAGTGCGACGCTAAAAGACGCACCGCTAACCCACGACGCAACGAATCTGGAGCTTGAGCAAGCGTATCTAGAATGCTGGTCCGACGTTGCGCCAGGAAAAGGTTTTACCCAACTCGGACGCCAGATCCTGCACTGCACGTTTGGCTCGGTATTAACCAATTCGCGACTTGGGCCGTTGGTGAAAGATTGCCTGCTGGCGCATCCTGAAACCTATACGGACGTTTTAGAAGATCACTTTGCCAGGCATTTGGTTGCGCTTGCTCATTAGCCTTGGAGTACGTATGAGTACATTAGATTCCGTCGAAAAATATGTTACTTACAGAGGACTCCCCCCACTGGCTGGTTTAACCTCCATGGCTCGCGCTGTCCAGTGCAAGTGGAGTGTTGAGCAGAGTACGGAACGGTTGAAACGCATGCATTATGTGTTGAAGCGATTGCATGAGACGTTTACCGCTCGAATTACCTCTGAACCGATTTACGAACTGAAGACTGCATTTAGCCATCACGCCTATTTGTGCGCGGAGTACACGACTGCCATACGCAAGCGTGTGGGAGAAATGCGAGTCCCGCCGTTGGGGCTTGACCAAGTACCAAATGACTCGCTAGAGCTCCTCATGGATGAGATCATTGCATCACCGACGACGGAGGAATTGGTTGCTGGCGTATACGAAGTTGCCGTGCCGTCGATTCTCGAAGCAGCCAGTCGACTCGAGCAGGACGCCCATCCTTTAGCGGACGCACCGACCGTTCGATTGGCCAAACTCATGCAATTTGAGTTCAAGGAAGTGGCTGTCTTTGGGTCCCAAGCAGTAGCTTGTTTGGTCAATTCTGAGCAGCGACTTGCAATGCAAACCTGGCTCGATTTACTGAGACTTTGCCTTTCTGCTGCAGGCGCGGTGGACGGCGCGCTCGAAGTGAACTGTGCAACGGCCCCTGCGCCGCACCATTCGTTGAAACCCTACCAATACCAAGGCGAGCCCAAGCGGGATGAGCGGTTCCACGATAGTTACAACGCGGGTGTCAACCCAGAAGCGTTTCTGTACGACGAGCGTTTTTCAGCCCGCGACAAGACCCTCATGATGTATTACAAACGGATCCGGGAAATCGACGTCCCTGAAATGATGGCCAGTATTCTGCACGATTTACGAGATGATGAGCCGTGGGAATTTCATATGGAGATGAGTCGCCAGCTTTGGGACGAAGCTCGCCATGCAATGATGGGCGAAGTTGGTTTCGTTTCGCTTGGAATGGATTGGAGTACGATTCCGATCAATTTCACTTGGTCACGCAACCTCAATTTGCAACTCGATGCACGCGAGCGTCACGGAGTATTGTTCTTTATCGAACAGGGGTTAATGCCGCGGACTGGAAAACGCTATGAGTGGGAGGTTGGATGCGAAAGTGGTGACGGTCTTTCAGGAATGTTTCAAGACTTTGATTGGGCTGACGAGGTGCTTCATGCACAAATTGGGCGACGTTGGTACGTGCCACGCTACAAGTCGCTTCAAGAAGCGTTGGTTTACGGCGACCGCTGTTGGACGAAAGTGGTCAGTCAATGGCTTGGCTACCGCGACCAAGGGCTCACCGATCATAGCAATTGGTGGCCTCGACTCTATCGCGAGGCATGTATCCGTTGGAATGTCCTGCCGGATCCGCTAGCGTTGTCGTTCAATACGAGTTACGAAGACTCTAGAGCCGATTTAAAAAAAATCGACTAACTGCGTCGCAGACGCTGGGCCGCGTTTTTAGATGCACAGGCTGCTATCCATTTTATACCCCACATCTTTGTCTTTCGACTCCCACGAGTTTGTCTCGTGGGTGAGAGAGTTTGGGAACCAGATCGCCTCTACCCAGAATCTCTATTTCCAAACTTTGCTTCCTGCCAAGCAAACTGGCAGGAGAGCGGTATCAGCCGGCTTGTGGGTTATGAAAAGGCTGCTAGCCTGTGAGAAGCAACAGTTTAGCAACCTGTGGCTAAGCTTTCCTAGAGGATTCGTTCTGGGGAGCCAGTGGGTGCAATATCCTGGTAGGGAGTCATGTCCAAGCCATCGATGAAACTGGTCAGTGACTTACTTCTTTGTGGATGTTGCAATTTCTTGACTGCTTTGCTTTCGATCTGGCGAACGCGTTCACGTGTCACTTGGAAAATCTTGCCCACTTCTTCCAATGTGTATGCGTAGCCGTCAGCCAAGCCGTATCGCAACTTGAGGATCTCGCGTTCGCGATAGTTCAAGGTTTGCATAGCCTCGTGGATTTGCTCTTTGAGGGTCGCTTGGTTAGTTTCGTACAACGGATCATCGTCACGATAATCTTCGAGGAATTCGCCAAAGAAACTATCTTCATGATCGCCGACCGGTTGGTCGAGCGAAAGAGGTTGGCGAGCCATTTTCAACACTACACGTGCATCGTCCAGCGAAAGTCCTGCACGTTCGGCAGTTTCTTCAACCGATGGTTCACGGCCCAATTCTTGGGTCAGTTCCCGAGTTACTTGCCGAACGTTGCTCATCGTATCAATCATGTGAACTGGAACCCGAATGGTTCGGCTTTGGTCGGCGATGGCACGTGTGATGGCTTGGCGAATCCACCATGTTGCGTAGGTCGAAAACTTAAATCCACGCTGGTACTCGAACTTATCCACCGCACGCATGAGACCGGTATTTCCTTCCTGGATCAAGTCAAGGAAGCTCAGTCCGCGGTTGCGATATTTTTTGGCAATGGAAACCACGAGTCGCAAGTTACCGGCGGACAAATCGCGTTTGGCAGCATCGTATTGAACGCGGTGAGTCTGGACTCGCTGGCAACGTCGGGCCAAAGTCTTTGGAGTTTCGAACGTGATTCTCATCAAGTAGAACAGTTCTGCTCGGAGCTTGGCAATCGACACTCCGTCAGAAAAACCGGTAGATTGAGCGGCTTCGATTCGATCTTGCAAGACAACCATCTGGTCTTGGATTGTACTTAACTTTTTAAAAATCGGCTCTAAGCGGTTGGTTCTCAAGTTCATTTCTTCGATAAGTCGAACTGCTTTATTGCGTCGGCAGACCAACCGCTTCCATGCTTGCCGTCGTTCGCTCATTGGCAAACTCTTGTTGATCGAAGTAAAATAGTCGCTATGGTTTATTAATAGCAAATGACGGAGTGTTTTTATGTTGGGACCGATACGTCGCATGATTGCAATCTTTTCGGATGCGTTGGTAACGCTGACCTCGATCGTTCGATCTAAACGCAATTTGCTGTCGCGAACTTGCTCGAGCAGTTTGGTTGCACCTTGGAGCATAAAGTCGCTGGCCAGCATCCAATTTCGATAGTCAGTACGAGTCAATTCGATCCGCTTTGCAGCACTGACTTCTTCCTGACGCGTCAGCAACGGAATCTCTCCCATTTGAATCAGATAAATCCGAACAGGATCCTCGGTCGCATCCACCGACTCCGTTCCGTCCTCGCTAGGCAGAAAATCGTCACCGGATTCATCTTCGAGGAGGCTTCCCTCGTCAGCAGAGTGAATTTCGTCGGAGTCTTCCTCCTCTTCTTCTTCGAAGCTGAAACCATCGAGATCGTTACCCAAGCTGCCGCGATCCTCGTTAATATAGCCGGCTCCTGATTTGCGACCGGATGGATGGTTGGATCGCGAATGGAATTTTTTGGTCATGGCTGGGTGTACTTCTCGTTAGAGGTAACTGGGTTAAGATGCTGCGGTTTCGCATCAAGTTCCGATTGATGGAAAAAATAGATTGCATTCAGCGTGCCGATTGATTAAGAATGCGTACGAGACAGCGTTTCACCCTTGTAATTCCTTGGGGTTCCGAAAAACGAGTCCCATTGTTTCTAGTTCCTATGATGCAGAAAATCCACGTTCCGGATGTTTCCCGTTCGCGACATGTTTACCAAACGCCACACTCCAAAGGTGATATTGAGATGGTTGCAAAATCGCGGCTACCGGCTTTGGGCGAGAAATCCCATGGTGGCGGTGCTGAGCATTTCCTTGGCCGCCATCGCTGCGCAAGACATGTTGGGGAATTCTTGGTGCATCTTTTTGTTCGTCGGGCTAGTCCTTTCGGTCATCGTTGCATTATTGCAAACTAGGGATCGTCCTCAATCTTGGATGATTTCGCTTCAGCTTTGCATCTGGTTGTCGATCGCACTTTTCATCAGTTTTTACCACTCAATGTCGCAGCGAGAAGCTAAATTGCGGCTAGACATTTGGGACAAAAGTATGAGGGAATTTTCCAAAAACGATTCTCTGTCGTCCGTTTCATGGAACCCAATCGCTTGCCGTGCGATTGTCGAAGTTGCATTGAGGTACCGAAAATCGACCCTGCCGGGAAAAACAGCCGATCCGAACGCAGTGGGATGGCAGACCATCACGATCATCCAAGTTGTCGAGATCCGTTCCGATGGAGAGTGGCAACCCAAGTCACTGGTCATGCCTCTTAGTATTGATGGCAAAGTCGGGGGCATTTTTCCAGGTGACCGAATCGAACTCTACGGGCAATGGCGACTGCCAAGTAAACCGTCAAATCCTGGCCAATTCGATCAAGCACGCCGTTTCGCGGAACTCGGTTACGCGGCTCAAGCTCGAGCGGAGTCGGCAGCTCAATTTAGGAAACTGGATGAGCCGAAGCGTGTCCGCTTGGATCGCTATCTGGCGATGGTTTCCGCGCTGGCTCTTCGGTCGATCGAGCGATATGTCGTTTTGGACCAAGCGGAACTGACGGCGGCATTGGTTCTCGGACAACGCGAACAAGCAGAATGGCGATTGCAAGAAGAACTACTGGCTACCGGAACCATTCATATGCTCTCTATTTCCGGTATGCATATTGAAATGGTGGCGTTGTCGCTGCTGCTGATTGGCATGTTGCTCCAGTTACCGCGCAAGCCATTGCTAATGAGTATTTGCCTCTTTGTCATCGCCTATGGATTGCTATGCGGTGCAAATCCGCCAGTAGCTCGCGCTACCATCATGCTAACGGGCCTTTGCCTAGCTCGTTGGATGGGCTGGAATTTCTTCAGTTTGAATTTCCTAGCTTTTGCAGGTGTCTTGCTGATTCTGTACCGGACCACGGTTGTTTTTGAAACAGGAACTCAGCTTTCATTCATGGCTGTCGCGGTATTGATTCTATCGACGCAATCGATGTCTCAACGGGTGCGGCCCCTCGAACGCTTAATTGAATCGAAATCCAGTCATTCGGTACGAAGCCTGCGACGTATTTGGATTTGGTCTCTTGAAATGCTGCGGACCAGCTTCTGGGTTTGGTTCATCACCGCGCCTTTAGTTTGGTCCGCCTTTCACGTGATCAGTCCGATCGCCATCACGCTTAACCTGATCTTGTGGTTACCTATGCTCCTCGCTTTGATGTCGGGGCTTGGACTGATTGCGTTCGGATGGTTACCACCGCTCGGCTGGCCGCTGGGAGTGATTTGTGGGGCCTCGCTTTGGTTTGTACAACTATTTGTTGGTTGGGGCGAGCAGGTTCCGATGGGGCACTTTTGGATACGATCGCCGCCTGCCTGGTGGCTCTTTGGTTTTTACACGCTGGGAATTTTCACCGCAGTTTGGGCGGGCGTAAAAAAAGCATCCAGTCGTCGTCGGCTTGGTCTGGTGCTCGGTATGTGGTTTGCCTTTGGTTTAACCATTCAGCCAGCCATAGATGTGTGGCATCGATTTCAGGCCAGCGGCAATGGCAGTCTCAGTTTGACGTTTTTTGATGTCGGGCACGGCACCAGTATTCTTATCGAGACCCCCGACCACGAGTCATGGCTTTACGATGCCGGTAGATTAGGTGACCACCAACGCAGCTATCAAGTCATTGTTGACGCGCTCTGGGCCATGCGACGATCAAGGATAGACGGTCTGATCCTTTCCCATGCCGACTCGGATCATTACAACGGAATAGAGGGACTAACAAAACGCTTCGCGGTCGACCAACTGCTTTCGACGAGTCAAGTCTTTTCACATTCAAGTCCACTTTTAAGGCAAATACTTGCTGCCACGGAGCGACGGGGCGTAGAACACATCACATGGAAAAAAGGAAGTTTTCGGCAAGGCAAGGGTTGGAGTATGCTGGCATTGCATCCTCCCGAAAAAGGTGTAGCAGGGACGGACAACGCAAACAGTTTGTGCGTCCTAATTGAATTTGCTGGCCGACGAATCTTGCTCCCAGGAGATTTGGAACCGCCGGGGATGCAGATGTTGGTTTCACAAACGCCAACCAAGGTAGATGTGTTGATGGCTCCCCACCATGGTTCACTTAATTCGAAGTCGGATGTACTTTTGAAATGGTGTAGCCCAGACACAGTTGTGATAAGCGGTTCGACACGCGCAATCTCGCCTCGAGTTCTGGAAGCATTTGCAGCTGAGGATCGCGAGGTATTCGTAACGGCTCGCGACCATGCCATACGAATTGAAATCGCCGCAGATGGTGTTATTGGGAAGAAACATTGGGTAGTCGATCGGTGGAGTGAGCTATAACCCAATACCAGCGTTGTCGATTGTGTTTGGCCATTATTGAGGCGCCCCCAAGCTCTCGTCAAAGAATTTTCTGGCGGCTTCGTGGTACGGCAATCCTTGCCAGTTTGCGGCTAGATCCTTCCCGACCAGTCCTTCTGCTATTGGTATTCCGTTGTATATTGCGCTGAGACATTCCTCGACCAATCGTGCAGGGGCATCCTTTCGAACGACGAGCAGCGCAGTGGTTGCGAGAGTAAAAATGGGAGGATTGGACGCAGGCCCGTACGCCTTGCTGGGCATTTCGAATAATCGAAACATGGGTTCTTCGAGAGCGAGCGAAGCGGCATCGTCGATGGACAGCAACCGATATCGACCGTCCCGGAGTAATTCAGCGATGTCTTGTTGGCCTACTTTCGTAACGGCAATGACAACATCCGCCTGTTCCAGCCGATCGGTGTGCGTCCAGTCGCTATCTACTAGGGTAATGTTTTCGAGAGTTACGTTAAAGTGCTTTAGCAATCGGATAGCGGCTTGGTGCGTCCCGGATTCTTTGGTGCCCATGATGATACGCTTGCCGGCAAGTTCGACAATGTGCTGTATGGTTGAGTCTTTTGGTACCAGAATATGGACCGCTTCGTAAAAAAGAGGCGCAACCACTGCGACTTGATCGGACCGAACCGATGACTCTTGCATCAGAGCCATTTGAGCGTTTTTGTCGACTAGCTGTCTTAGATTTTCCAAAGAACCATTGGTGGCGATGACATGAGGTTTACGGCCGCTGCTAGCCTGCAAGCGATTCGCCAAATTGCCCGCTAATTCGTAGTACATTCCGCCCGGTACTCCCGAGGCGATAGAGAGGTTTCGCGGCATGTTGTTGTTTCGGAAATACTCGACTACATGGCCGCCAGCGAACCAGACCATCGCAAGAGTTAACATGGAACCGATGAGGATGTTTTGTGCGATCCGTTGCGATTGGGTCGGCTCGACGTTCCGAGTTCCCGTAATTGCCGCTACCAACGGGACATTGGCCAGCCAGTGTTTAGAACGGCGAATCAAGGACGGTGGCAAAGCAGTGATTGGGATCCCCTGGTAGAATCGGTCGAGATCGTCGGCAAGCTCGCCTGCGGAAGCATACCGGCGTGACGGCATTTTTTCGAGGCACTTTGTTACGATGGTATCGAGGTCCAAATGGACGTTCGGATGGCTTTGACGAACGGTCGGTGCAGGTCGATGGATTACCTGCATGATGGTGTTCAAAACGGAATTCCCCTGGAACGGCGGACTTCCGGTTAGCAAAGCGTAGAGGATTGCACCGATCGCATAGACGTCGGTTGAGGCTCCTTGTTCCTCACTCTTGCCAGCCGCTTGTTCCGGGGACATAAAGCTAGGGGTTCCTAACGTTGCTCCGGTAGCAGTGAGGCCCTTGTCCGCCCCCAACTGCTTGGCTAAGCCGAAGTCGGTAACAACAACGGCATCGGTCTCATCGATGAGCACGTTGGCTGGTTTGAGATCGCGATGGACCACGCCCTGTTGATGCGCGTAGTCGATGGCTCGAGCGACATCGCGCACGTAGCGAACGGCATCCTTGGGACTCATGGGACCCGTCGAGATTCTCTTGGCAAGATCCGTGCCCGGAATATAGTCCAAAGAAAAATAGTGATGGCCGTCACATTCACCGCATTGGTAGACAGTGACTATATTTGGATGCGTGAGGCTGGCGGCACTTCGAGCTTCGGTGTGGAACCGGTTCACTTCATCGTCGCTTGCTAAACAACCGGAGCGGATCATTTTGATTGCGACGCGCCGTTCTAATTGCACTTGGAAAGCAAGGTAGACGACGCCCATTCCGCCGCGTCCAAGAACTTGTTCCAGGATATAGTCCCCAAATCGATATGGCAGGATGGATTGCGAGTTATTTGTATTTGCGAGACTAGTAAGGCTGAAATCCGAGCGGCTTTTAGAAGGCGGCAAGGTCGAATCGTAGGGCGAAACTGGGGAATGGCTTACTTTCCCCATCGGCAGAACTGGCATCGTGGCCGCATTCGGATCGGGATTTTCGTCCACAACGTGCGTTGGATTTAGTTCATTAGGAATCAATGACTTTGCTGTGGAATTACCAAGTTCGGCGAGAGTTGGGCCAGCCAATTTCTCAATCCAGTCGGCTGCATCGAGCAAGGTCCGCAATGGAGTGGCTAGTTCAGGGTATTCTTGTAAAAAAACCTCTCGATTTTCGATTTGGCCGGCATCGAAACGGCGCATGAAATCAAGCAGCGCTTGATCCAGTTTCGCTTCGGTGTCGTCTTTAACTTGATCAGACATGGTGAGGATGAGAAATGGGCGAGGCTCGAACCTGGTAAACTGGTAGGAATTGTGTTCCTTGCAAAATTATCTGTAAGTAGGTTCATTAGGATACCCGACTTTTTTCAATTTTTCAGCTAACTCTTGTCGTTGAGGTAAAATTAGACTCCTGGGTGCCTAAGGCGTCGGAATTTCGCGACTCTTATGGCTGGGGTAGACCCTGTAACCCGACATCGGTGTCGCGAATCGACACCGCCGTAAGTTGTTGCACCTCAATCGAACTCAAACACTGAAAAATACATAACCATGTCGAGCACACCAACATTTCGGGTTCTCCTTCAAAAAGAACAGCTGGTTTTTTCCTCTGCGCATTTCATCACGTTTGCAGGGGATATTTGCGAGTGTGTGCATGGCCATAACTACGCTGTGCGAGCGGAGGTCGAAGGCCAATTGGATGAGAACCGATACGTGATTGACTTTATCGCATTTCGCGATTCTCTGGCTGGACTTGTAAAGCAGCTCGACCATCACATGCTTTTGCCTACCAAGCATGCGATGATCCAGTTAGACGCCAAAGACGATGAGATATCCGTTCGGTTTCGAAAGAAGCGATGGGTATTTCCCCGCGAGGATTGCATGCTTTTGCCAATCGTCAATACGACAGCGGAGGAAATTGCTTGGTGGCTGGCAACTCAGCTTCGGGACAAGCTCTTTCCTGAGATCGGACCTCGACTGAGTATGTTGGAGATTGGAATCGATGAAAACCATGGACAGTGGGGGTATTGCCGATTGCCATGGATAGAACAGGAATAGCCATTGAGTCATGCCGAGCGGATTTGTTGAGCGGGGGATTCAAAATCTGCCGAGGATCATCGAACGGCATCATGGCTTAACGCCAGAATGAATCAAGCCGAACGAACCGTTCCGTTTGGGTTTTAGCGAATAGCAGAGTACTTGTGACCGAAAAACAGAGTGGAATCCAAAAAGCGGCAGTACTACTGATGGCTCTTGAGGAGGACGATGCCGCGATTTTGTTGGGTAAGCTTCCGCCGAAACAAGTCGAGTTGGTTTCGTTAGCAATTGCTCATCTGGACAATATATCTGACCAGATCCAAGAAGAAATCATTGCGGAGTTTTTTGGGGGCGAGCCAAGTTCGCTCGGTCACTCGCGTGGCGGCCTGGATCGAGCGAAGTCCTTAGTTAAGAAGGCGCTCGGTAAAGATGCGGCCGACATGCTTTCCATCCTCCAGCAAACGATTGAGTCACTGCCGTTTGGGTTCTTGCAAAAGGCAGACCCTCAAAATATTTTGACGTTTATCAAGGATGAACATCCTCAAACGATAGCTGTGGTAATATGCCATGTGCCTGCCGCGACGGGCGCGGGGATCCTCAACGGTCTGCCACAGCAGAAACAACTTTCGGTTATCAAACGTATTGCAGGGATGCAGCAAACCAATCCCGAAGCGATCAAGGAAATTGAATGCGCACTCGAGGTTCGCATGTCGTTGGTTATGAGTCAGTCGTTCCGCAAAGATGGCGGAGTGCCTGCCGTAGCCGAAATCTTGAACGTGACCGATCGAGCAACCGAACGCATCGTCTTGGAGCCCTTAATTAAAGACAATCCAGAGTTGGTCGAAGAGATTCGCCGATTGAGGTTCGTGTTCGAAGACATTCAGAAGCTTGCAGACAAAGACATTCAAACGATTCTCAAAAACGTTGAAACGAGCCAATGGGCAATGGCCCTCAAGGGAGCGAGCCAGCAACTGCAAGACAAGGTTATGAAGAACATGTCGACTCGAGCAGCAGACATTCTCAAGGAGGAAATCGGCTTCCTCGGTCGTGTCCAAGTCAGCGATGTCGAAGGGATTCAACAGAAGGTCGTCGATATACTGCGAACGCTTGAGGAGTCGGGACAACTACAACGACCTGGCTCAGACGGCGAGGAAGAATTTGCGGCCTAAGAGTATAGGGGCGCAAGAGTATAGGGGGAGGCCCGCTGCTGCGCAGGTTAAACATCTGGCTTGCTTGCTTGCTGCTGCGCAGAATTGGCTGGGTGGATGTACTGTTGCCTTGCATTTTTGCCAAACCTCATTCCTCTTTCAATTCAAAAAGCGAATTGGTTGGAGTCAACTTCGACAGAACCTTTGAAGCAACAATAAACGATTTTGCTTGGAATGAGAGTTATAGCCGCTCCATTGGCGTTGACATCCGCTATGTGCTCTGGATCACCGGAATTGCCTAGGACGCAACGCAGATACTAAAAGAAATGGGACTATAGAGTGTGCGTTCCCAAGCTGGAGCTTGGGAACGAGAGATAACGCGAAATGCTACGCCTTCCAATCAAATAGCATTAGCTTCTTTTGCGAACGAACTGCGATCTGGCTACCGTCAACAGCCAGGTGCGCCCAAGCTTCGTCCTCAGAAACGCGGCGCTCAGAGATTAACTGGAATTCGGCTGGATTGTGCGCGATCAGACGCAGAAGCCCGTTTTGGTCTAGAGCAAGGATTTGTCTGCCGTTGGAAACCATGCTCCAGTATTCGCCGAACGGTTTGGTGGTCCAAAGTTCTTTGCCCGTCTGCAGATCCATGCAGGCGAATCTCTTATTTTTCATGTGCATGTAGACGAAATGATCGATGATAATGGGCGAGGACATGTAACCCTCAATCTTGTTGTCCCATCGGACCTTGGCGGAAGCATTGTTCGGAACGTCTAGGAGTAGAGAGCGACCTCCATAGCTGCTAGTGAAGACAGCGTTGTCCCAGAGAGTTGGTGTCAGGATATTCATCCCGCGGAAGGCCGCAACATCGTGGCTCCAGTCCGCTTTACCAGTTGCCAGATCAAGGCCAGCGAGTTTCGTTCTCGTTTGTACGATCAATTGACGTTTGCCATTGAGTGTTTGAATTACCGGGGAGGAAAACGCGCCGCTGCTCATCATGTCCCCGTTGTCGCCAAGCGAGTTCCATACGATCGAGCCATCGGAAGCATTGAGTTTGTTGACGCCCTTCCCCGCTTGGATGTAGATATCCTCACCGTCAACGATCGGTGAGCATGCCATGCCGAAGTCAGGAACTTTTCCGGCAATTTTCCCAAAGTCGACACGCCATCGCTCCGTTCCAGTTGCACAATCCAAGGCAACGAGCACGTCTCGAATTCCACCAACGAAAAGAGTTTTGCCATCGGTTGCAGGCGTTGATCGGATCCAGCTGCCATTGCGAGCTGCAAAAAACGGAACGGACATCGCGCCGTCCCACTCGTATTTCCAATTGATTTCGCCATCCGTTCGTGCCACGCTGTAAACGCGTTCTTTGCCTTTTTGGCTTTCCGTGGTAAAGACAGACCCCTTGGTTAGTACTGGTCCAGAGTAGCTGTCATCAAAGTCTTTAGCCCAAACGGAACGGAGGGTTTTTTCGTCGATGGAGTCAGGCCATGCATCTCCTTTTACAAGGCCATTTCGGCTTGGCCCCCGCCAATTTTGCCAAAGGGAGTCATCGCCAAAAACCGTTTTGCTAGCACAGTAAATACCGACCGCAGTTGCTCCGGCAGTCAGAAAGGAGCGTCGTCTCATTTTTCGGGGATCCTTGCAAGGCGGATGAATCGAATTAGTGAATTATTTTCTTTAGGCCGTGGATCGTAGCGCGGATGAAAGCAAAGTCAATCCTTGCCAATTTGGAATATGGGAGTCTACAGCCTCATTAGCATTGACTTGTTGGAAATTGTTGGAAGAACCGAGCCGTCCTGTGGCGGAAACGGCTATCATGGGAAAATGGTTGAAAAGATTCGGCCTGACGTCAAAACCTTTGAGTGCACACAGGGTTATTATTAAGCATCTACCTAACCTTTGCTTTGCAGAATACTTTGCCCAATTTGCCAAATCCGTTAGAAAATGCAGCCGTCGATCCGGACGTGGGTTTGATGCTGCGCGTTCGAGACGATGACGCGATCGCATTTGAAATGCTGATAGATAGACACCAGGGCAAAGTGCAGCGTTTTATGCAAGGTTGGGTCAGCAATGTTCAGCAGTCCGAGGACTTAGCTCAGGATGTATTCTTGAGGGTGTACAAGGCTCGAAAAACATATTTACCCACAGCCAAATTCACGACCTGGCTCTACCGAATCGCAAACAATATCGCCTCCAACTACGTTCGAGATTCCTCACATCGCCGCGAATATCAGCTTTCCCACACCGGAAACAGTTCATCCTCCGAATGGATTATCGAAAGTATGGCAATCGCACCGAGTGGCTTTCAGCCTTCGCGACGTATCGACCAGTTAGAACGTTCCACCGTTGTTTTACAGGCCTTGCAAGCATTAGGAGAACGTCAGCGAATCGCATTGATGTTGAGCAAATTCGAAGGGATGAGTTACCAAGAAATTTCCGAAACCATGGGGCTAAGTGTCAAGGCGATCAAGTCTCTATTGAGCAGAGCCAGAGTGAATCTTAAAAACCTATTGGAACCGTATATTGCCAACGGGATGACACCGGCATCTTTTGCAACGAAAGCGAATGCTGGACCGGAAAGTCCGTTACACAGCCAACCTAACTCCGTCCAGGGAAAAACAGAGGAATGAATCTCCCAGACATGGAATCCGTCGACGAGCAATTGACCGCCTATCTTGACGGTGAGCTACCGCCGCTTGAAGCGACTGCGTTGGAACGAAGTCTTGTTGATGACGAACCGTTGCGGTTGCGATTGGCTGAGTTGCGTCATGCTTATGATTTGCTCGACGAAATACCGGAGACACCGCATGACCAACGCTTTACGAAGAGCACGATGGAACTGGTGATCAACGATCTGTCGACGACGGCTCCGTTCGCGGAAGGAAGCAAGGCTGTCGTTACAGCGAAGCCTGGAGATTGGTGGGCTTGGCCTCGAATCACGGTGTTGATTAGTTTATTTACCGTCCTAGGAGCTTTGACCGCGTGCGCCATGAGCTTTGTCAAGGCAGGGCTAGAGCTAAGGGAACTGGGTTTAATTGCAGCCGTTCGGGGTTTGGAGGATGTGCATGAAGTGCCCATAGCGGTAAGGTTGAGCCAGGAGACGGAGCTCCTCGAAGTCTTGCGGGAAGATCTCGGTGATAGGTTGGTCCCACCACCTCCAGATTCAGTGTGGCAGCGCAAGGCATGGGTTCAGAGTTTAACTCCGACTCAGGTATCAAGATTGGAGAGTGGTCGAGAGAGAATTGCAAAACTCGATCGCGAAACTCTCACGCGATTGGCTGCCATGGAATCTCAAATTGAAAGTCTGCCGGAACACGAAAAAATCCAAGAAACGGTGCATTTACTAGGCCTAGTTCTGGACGGTATTGGAAGCTCAAGACGGCTCGACATGGAGTTGATGAAATCAGAACAAAGGTATAAGTTTTTAAGGGAGCGAATGTTTTTCGAGGCGGCAGCTTACTATGGTAGTCATATGCAGCCTTCGGATGTGACGGCACTAGCGCTATGGGATTTGAAGTTTTTTCGACCGGCATTGATGCAAGAACTTCAAACCAATCGACCAATGGACACCCGAGATTTGCTTGGGCTATTGCTTCTGCGGCGTTTTTCGCAAAGGGAAATCGAAATCGATGGTCAAGAAGAGCTAATTACAGAACTAACTGCTAATCTTTCGAAAACCGGCAAGAAATTGATCGAGGGTGTTAACAAGGCGGACCAAATTCGCGTCCTGAATATTTGGCTCTTTCCACGAGCCGGCAGGGACTCACTGATGGATGGCTATGACAAATATGACATCGACTCACGCGACAGACTTGACTTACTGGACCCGCAAAGAGTCAAAGGGACGATTGAACGAACGACAGGTGGCGCTACACTTCGAGGACCTCGTCGCCCTTAATTCTGAATCGGCTTTAGGCGATCGGCATGCTGAAAAGTACCAGCCCCGAAAGCTTATTGGAAACACAGTGAAACAGTGACACAGTGACACGGAGACGCTGAGGGCACAGAAACACGGAGGGCACAGAGAAATCTCACGCCTACTGCAATGTTTTCTCTGCGATCTTGACTGCCTCCGTGTTGCAAAAATGACTACTCCTCAAGTCTCGCCCCTACTATTGCCAATGGCAGCAGCGTATCGACGTCACGTTGTGCAGCCCAAGCCATCCCGCGGAGCAGTAACGCTCGATAGAGTGGGTCGTCAAAGGACCATGAATAGTGCCCGACAATAGTTGAAAAGACCCGTCCCCGACCATGCTCCACGGTCCATATTTGGGGATGCGTTTGGCCGTCCTCGTCCTGAGTCGCGAGCACTTGTAGTTGAGCACGATCGCCGGTCAGATTCCAGTAGCTTTCGTCCTCAAGGCTCAATTCTGGTAAGCCCATGAGAATCGGATGCTCCGGTTGCTGCCACTTAAGATTTAATGGGCCGTGTCGGTAACGGACCTTGGGCACGTCACATGCGAGTCCTATCCGCTCTGCCAATGCCTCAGGTGCTTTTCGACCATTGAGTGCAAAGTGAACAAAGACAAGTCCGCCGCCACTTGCAAGATACTCGTCCAAGAGCTTCGCTTTGGATGCATCCCAGCCAGGGTTAGCGCTATTGAACACCATGAGGTCGGCTCGCTCCGCTCCACTGTACACACTATTGTCAGGCCAATCGTTATAGACGCTGATATCAACGCGATTGTCGAGCGACAGCAAATAACTCCAGCGCTTCTGAAAGAGCGGGTAATCGTGTTCGTCAGGACCATGATCTTTTGGCCCGCTTACCAAAGCGATGCGAAGACGCTGGTGATCGGTTGAGGATTCGGAACGGGACGTTGCTGTTGATTGATAAAACCCCTCCCATTCCAGCTGCGTTCTTGGTGGCGGAACATCTTTCCGCACGAATGTGGCCGGTGTAAATGGTTTGGTAATCAAGAATGCGACAATATCCATTACCTCCGTTGACGTCAATCGTTTTGCATAGTCACCAGGCATTGCCGACTGCTTCGAGAGTTTCAATTCTTCGATATCGGCTTTTGGCACAGTTACTCGATCACCGGTTATCGTCCCAAAAATAGTCTGCTCAACAGACTGTTCCAGAATAGTCCCGGTGATTGTCTTTCCCTCCTTGGTCAAGCAAATAAATCCAAGGTGATCCGGGTTGATCATGGCGCTCGGATTGACGATGTCTCGAACGAGAGCATCGATTTCTCGCGAAGGTGCATTGGCCAAAGATGGCCCGATCATAGATCCACCCGTAGTCATCGTGTGGCATTTGGAACAAGCCATTTTCTCACCATAAAACAAATTGCGACCTCGCAGCCAACTCGGTTGTTCCACGTTACCGCTATTGGCGGCAATGGACCGGAATCGAGGCAACTCAAACTGGTTCGATTGCGGTATTGGTTTTTCAGCGTGAGTAGCGTTCGCAGTGCGGTCGACGTTGTCCGCGTCGAGGAATATTTTTAATGGGTCCGCTTTGTCTAATCGAAACCGTCTTACGGGAATCGCTCTTGAAACTTTGTCCACTACCGAACGGTAGTGCGCGGTTAGCATCATTTTCTTTTTCGAGCCCAAGTCGCATTCGACTGAGAATGGGGTCATGTCCTCAGATCGATGCGCCGCACCGGACCGCCATGTGTAGTCGTAGTGGCTGTCATCGTAATGGCTGAGGCAGGTCCGTGGGGAAGGGGAGTTAAGCAATCGATCGCTATGTAAAACCAAATCGATCTGTTCTACAACAGGTTCATAGTCTAGCTTCGAGCCCGGTTGAACAGGCGGCTCAAGGCAATGAGAAACATCCAATCGTGTCCTCAGCTGCAACCGGTCGCCATTTTCCATCTCCTTCCAAAAAGCATCATGCAATGAGCTTCCTTTTGTTAAACGGCGAGCCAAATTGAGATCCATGTGAGGCAATACAATTTCAGAAAGTGTCTTGTAGTTATCCCCATCTTTTGAAGCCAATGTCGCATAAACTCCTGACAAATCCAAAGCCAAATCCAGCGGTTCGGCTGGCGTGTTCTCGTTCGCTGTTGGGGTCAACGACAGGCGAACGACATACTGCCTATCCGATCGAAGAGGTTCGGTCGTAATCAGAATATTTCTTAAGTCAGGTGAGGTTGCTACCGAAAGAACTGCGACCTTTTTGCGGAGTGCTTTGATCTGTTCGCGAACCGCTTCATAGGGTGGGACTAAACTAGCATGAGTATCGCCAGCCTCGGCATAGGGACCGCCAATAACTTCGATTTGCTTGTTGATCCTTCGCAACGTGCCAGGTTCAAGTGGTCGATCCATGGCAATGCAAATCTCAGTTGGCCCCATCGCGTAGATTTGCGTCGGTTGAGCTGCTTGTTTATCGACATACCGAATTTTGTAGATGGTACCGGCACCCTCGGGGCCTGTTCCCCAGTCTGGTGGTCCGGAATGGGTTGCAATCAGTAGAGAGCCATCGGGAGTCACGGTGCAGTCGATCGTCAGTTGGTTGAGTCGGGCGATGGTTTGATTTCGAGCGACGTAGCCATGTTCACTTGCCAAAAGCTCCGTTCGGAAAATGTGTCCGCGAGACTCACCACACACGAATACGTTTCCAGCCCAACTGCTCGGTCCAAACATTGGACCACCGCAAACAGGTCGATTGAAAAAGATTCCACAGGTAGATTGATGCTGCGGTGCGTACTCGAAGACAGCGGGTTCGTTCACGACGTTTGGTAAATGCTTGGGGTGCCGCGGAGGGAATCCGTAGTGTTTGCCCTCAACAATATGCAGCAGTTCATCGAAGGGATTGCCGTTAGGAAGCCACGTAGCACCCTCTTGTTCACTCGTGATGAGTTGTCCCTCGTCGGTCCAATCCATGGAAACAGGAAATCGGACACCCGTGCAGACGGTTTCTCGTTTGGACCAATCCGGAGAGACTTTCTGAATGGTACCCCGCTCACTTGCAAGGTCGTATTCGGAGACCCCCTGTTTGTTGACTTGGTGGCCATTCGCGTAATCCGCACAACCGATCGCGAAATAGAGTGTACCGTCAGGTGCCATGGCTACGCCGACAGCATCTACTCTTGGAGAAATTTCTCGCCAGCCGCTGGCGATGATCTTTTCTGTATCGGCAATATCATCGCCATCCGTGTCGGCCAACATAGAAAGTTTTCCCTTGGAAGCCACGATGACGCCGGAGCCATGCGAATAGCCCGGAGGTGTAACGACCAAGCCGATCGGTCCACGGAGTCGTCCCCTGTTGTCCCAATATAACGTGGCGGTATCCTCGAACCCATCGCCATTGGTATCGCGGAGCAACCAAACGTTTCCATTGTATCCGAGCGCGACCAAAACCCCATCATGGCGATAGCGTAGGTTGTTCAGATTGGTTAGTTGCAACGGCAACTTTTCAACAGCGAAGCCTGGCACCAGCATGTGCACATCGCTTTCGGCCGCATCCTCAGCGATTGCAAGCGGGGTAATCTGAATCAGCAAGCTGAAGACGGCAGCGCAGTGAATTGTATTTTGCATGCAACAGTTTAGGGTTAGAGAGAGACTGTCAAAGAGTCCACTACAATATAGTCAATCTGAGATACGAACAGCAATTGGCCTTGGCATTAGCGGAAGCCCACACCTTCTGCAATAAAGCGTCTAAGTATTCCAAATTCCGTGCATGTAGATTCAAATTGGCATAGAATGCTACCTGCGTAATGTCCCACCTAGCTGCGATTTCGAACGAAGATAAATCATGTTCAAATCCGTTTTGTTCTCAATCTTTTGTGTCGCGACGAGTTTCTATTCCGCTATTCGGGCTGGGGATTCAGCCCCTGCAATCGATGCCGTCCGAGCGGCGATCTCGAAAGCATTGCCGAGACTCGAAGCGGGTTCTATTGGCTCGGCAGAGAAACGGCAGTGCTTTACCTGCCATAGCCAAGCAGTACCCGTGTTCGCTTTCGTGGAAGCAAAACGCCAAGGGTTCACCGTCGATGAAGTTAACCTTAAACGGCAACTGCAGCATACTTATGATCATCTCAAACGCGGTTTAGCAAACTACCGTCAAGGTAAAGGGCAAGGTGGCGACGTTCTAACGGCGGGCTACGCTTTGTGGACGCTCGACGAAGGCGGTTGGCCAACCGATGACGTCACAGAAGCAGTGAGTCATTACCTGCTAGAAACTCAATCGGATCTAAAACATTGGCGACATCGGGGGAGCCGCCCACCAACGTCAGGTAGCGATTTTACTGCAACCTATGTCGCCCTGCGCGCACTCAATCACTTTGGAACGGAGGACCATCAAGAACTCATCGCAGAAAGGCGAAAATCGGTAGCAGAATGGCTTGCTACTACCCATCCTGTCGAAACCGAAGACTTTGTTTTTCGGCTCAGTTCTTTGCAATATGTCGATTGCGAGTCAAAAGAAAGGGAAGAGGCAGCCGCTTCTTTATTGACATTGCAACGTGACGACGGCGGCTGGGGACAGAAGGCTGATATGGACAGCGATGCCTATGCAACTGGCTCGGCTATCACTGCACTCATTCACGATGGACACATCCAACAGACAAACGAATCGATCCGCAAGGGGATCGCATATCTTCTTTCGACGCAACTCGACGATGGAACTTGGCGCGTTACTACACGCGCTAAGCCGGTTCAGGAGTATTTTGAATCCGACTTTCCGCACGGAAAAGACCAATTCATCTCTGTCGCGGCTACCGCATGGTCGACACTGGCATTGCTACATACCCTGCAACCAGCCGATGATCGCAAAGCTGTGTTGGACGCACAACCCAAAACCAATGAATCTCCGGAAGCGGCCGTTTCCAGTCTGTCCGATCTTGATCGGTTGATACAGGACTTCATGACAAAACACGAAGTGCCGGGGGCAAGTATCGCAGTGACCGACAAAAGCAAGATCGCCTATTCAAAGGGATTCGGCTATGGGGACATCGAGACTCAATTATCGGCGCAGCCAACAAGTTTGTTCCGCATTGCCAGTCTCTCGAAACCAATCACCGCAGTTGCCATCCTTCAATGGATCGAGCAAGGGAAGCTCAAGCTCGATGACAAGGTTTTCTCGGTTCTGGATTTTGACGCGGAGATTGAATCTGCTGGCTCCGCTTTTGATAGTCGACTTTGGGACATCACCATCGAGCATTTGCTCCAGCATCGCGGTGGCTGGGATCGAGATAAATCATTTGACCCCATGTTTCAATCGGTCCGCTTCGCGAAGCAACAAGGAGTCCCGGCTCCTGCCGGCCAACACGAAGTTATCGTTGCCATGTTGAGTCAAAAATTGGATTTCGATCCTGGTGAGCGATACGCCTATTCCAACTATGGATATTGCCTTCTCGGACGAATCATTGAGGAGATTGCTGGCATGCCTTACGAAACCTATGTTCAATTAAAGGTTTTGCAACCGCTGGGTATTCGCTCGATGCAGATCGGTGCGACTCGGTTGGATGGAAGAGTCGCAGGAGAAGTGCGATACTATGCCACAGGAAACACCAAGTCGGTTTTTCAATCCGATCTTGGTGACGAGGTACCGCCTCCATACGGTGCTTGGAACCTTGAGGCGATGGATTCGCATGGTGGATGGATAGCGACTGCCGAGGATCTCGTAAAGTTTGCTTCATCGTTCGATAACATGGATCACTGCGAGATCTTGTCGCGGGCGAGTATCGAGAAAATGCATGCCCGTCCGATGGGTCCTGCCGGATACGAGGAGAACGGTGAGCCTAAGGAAAGTTTTTACTCGCTTGGTTGGTTGAATCGAGTAACAGCCGATGGTAAACTCAACCATTGGCATACGGGATCACTGCCGGGTACGTCAGCCATCTTGATCCGCCGCAAAGACGGTCGCAACATGGTCGCTCTGCTGAACACACGCGGCAGCCAGCATACCGAGCATCTAGGGAAGGCACTCGACCAATTGCTGCACAAGGCCGCAAACACAGTCGGCCACTACGCCGAGTAATGTTAATTGAATGAATGGCTGGAGTAGCCGACAACGCAGCCTGCGTAATCCGTTCCATTGCAAGTGGCGCATCATTTGTTGCAGACGGCCCCGTTTTAAGTTTGGAAAATCGCTCGACATCATGGTCAGAGCGATTATTTTGCAGAGTCGATTATCAACTCTTGAATGAAGATGTTAGAATCAACGGCTGAGTGAACTTAGAGCTCGAGTGCAATGCGACATTGGGGGCAAATTGAGTTGGAATCGAAATTTCGGAGGGCGGCGCTAGCCAGCGGACTGATTGAAGATCCGCAATGGGAATATTGTATGCGATTGCTCCGATTCCGATGCGCAACAGAAACACAGCCTGTCCCGTCGGACGTAGAAGACAAGTTGCTTCGAGCGATCTTGATCGAGCAAGGAGCGTTAACCGAATACCAAGCCGAGCAACTCAGCAACGGACGAGTCAAATTAACGTTGGGCCCGTACATCATTACGGAATTCATTGGCCAAGGTGGCATGGGGCACGTCTTCAAAGCAATCCATAAGGTGATGGGGCGCGAGTGTGCCGTCAAGACGTTGCCGTTTGGTAGAGTGACGCCGCAAACGCTGGACGGCTTTACTCGCGAGATTCGACTTCAGGCAAAGCTGGATTGCTCCTACCTGGTCCGCGCATTCGACGCAGGTCAAGATGGAACAACCCACTACCTAGTCACGGAATATGTGCCAGGAATGGACCTGCGACGATTGATCAAAGCAAAGGGACCACTTCCTCAGGAACAGGCTGCTAGTATCATCATGCAAGCGGCATACGGACTCGAGTATGCACACCAACAGGGGATGGTGCATCGAGACGTCAAGCCTGGAAACATCCTTGTTACGCCAGATGGCATTGCGAAAGTTTCCGATGTAGGTCTAGCCGCGTTCACTGCCAATTTGGTCGATGATCCGCGAGCGGGTAAAATCGTCGGAACGGCTGACTATCTTTCACCCGAACAGATTCGCACGCCACTAGCGGTCGGGCCAGTTAGCGATGTTTACTCGCTCGGTTGCACGCTTTATTACACGGTATGCGGAAAAGTTCCTTTTCCGGGCGGGGACACCGCTCACAAGGTGCGTCGTCATTTAGAAGAAACGCCTTTTCACCCTCGCCGATTTACAGAGAACATCAGCGAAGAATTTGTTGATATCATTGCAGAAATGATGGACAAGGATCCCACGAAACGAATTCAAACTTGCGCCGAGGTTGCTGCGCGGCTTGAACCCTGGGCTATTGACTCGACTCAAATAACGCAGCCGAGAATGTCGCGTGGACCGTGGTCCTCCCCACCGCCCCCGACTTTGGACCCAGAGTCTGCTCTCAGTCAAGAAGAGCTGGCGCAAGACGCCTCCATTCATTCCAACGACTCCAATCCCTCCCAACGCAATTTTTCGGATAATCAACTTTTCACTGACTCACGCGGGCTGACAGGCCACGGCTCAGATTCGTTGTCATTGATTCAAATGGATGGAGCAAGAAACAAACACCAGACAGCCAGCAAAGGAATGGTGATTGGGCTTACCATAGCGATTCTGCTGCCGCCAGCGCTGTTGGTCGGAGCCATTATTGGTTACTTGATCGCGATCAGTTAAAAGCTCTTCTCGCACAGCCACGATCTCTGTTAACGGTGTGACCGGCTAAACAAAGGACTTCCAATCCAAATGATTCGAGCGATACTGTATTTCTCCGGCCGAGTTCAGGGAGTGGGGTTTCGTTTTGCAACTAACGCAATTGCAAAAAAATTCCCAATGAATGGGACGGTTGAGAACTGTCCGGACGGACGGGTCAAAATCATTGTGGAAGCAGAATCCAAAGTGATCGATTGCTTTATCGAAGCGGTTAGCACCTCGACTGCGGGCAGAATCAAGCAAATGGAACGATACGAGTCTGAACCGAGTCATGAGTTTGAGAACTTCTCAGTACGACGCTAGCGGGTTATCCTACTTGTGTCACATACAGACGGAACCTCTAACACTAAGTCGGCGACAATTCGAGAATGAGAAAGTTATCAGCAGGAGGCGGTTGGCAGGCGATCCGATATACCTTTCGAAAGGGTTTCGAATCCGGTGGTTTGTGGAAGTTGTATCGCGCATTGCGATCGCGAAACGCTTGCAAGACCTGTGCGCTTGGCATGGGTGGCCAGCATGGAGGCATGGTAAACGAAAAAGGGGCATTTCCCGAAGTTTGCAAAAAGTCAATCCAAGCCATGGCGGCGGATATGCAGCCGGCAATCACGGCTGATTTCTGGGCAAAACACCCGATTGCTCATATTCGCAATTGGTCCCCAAGGCAGTTGGAAACGAGTGGTCGACTGATTCAGCCCATCCTTTACGAACACGGACAAGAACATTATCGCACCATCACTTGGAATGAAGCCTTTGATCGTATTGCTACGAAGTTAAAGCAACTCACAGCCGACGAATCGTTTTGGTACTTCAGCGGTCGCAGCAGCAACGAAGCAGGATTTCTGCTGCAGTTACTTGCGAGACTTTATGGCACAAACAACGTTAACAACTGCAGCTTTTATTGTCATCAGGCCAGCGGCGTTGGACTGCAATCTACGCTTGGAACCGGAACCGCAACCGTTGTGCTCGAAGACTTAGATGATTGCGACACGATTTTTATCATCGGAGGCAATCCGTCCAGTAATCACCCTCGTCTCATGACGACGTTGATGCATCTGAGACGACGCGGTGGCAAGATAGTTGTCATCAACCCGATGCGTGAGCTTGGGCTCGTCAAGTTTAAAGTGCCAAGCGACCCGATAAGTTTATTCTTTGGCACCAAGATCGCTAGCCATTACGTTCAACCTCACATCGGTGGCGATCTCGCGTTGCTCACTGGGATTTCGAAAGCGATTGTAGAGTTGGGTAAGCATGATATCGAGTACTTGCATAAACACTGTAACGGGGTTGAATCGCATTTGGCGAGCTTAGCAAATACTCCGTGGAGTGAAATTTTCGAAAAGTGCGGTATTGAAGAATCGACTATCCGCGAGATTGCGGAGGTTTATGCCAGCAGCAAAGGCACTGTGTTTTCATGGACGATGGGAATCACCCACCACGCAAACGGTGTGGAAAATGTCCAAGCCATAACGAACCTCGCGCTGTTGCGCGGCATGATTGGACGCAAGGGCGCAGGCGTAATGCCCATTCGCGGTCACTCCAACGTGCAGGGTATCGGCTCCGTTGGCGTAACACCGAAACTCAAGGACGAACTGTTCGAAAACCTCACTAACAAATTCGGCGTGAAGCTGCCAACGACCAAAGGACGCGATACCCTAGATTGCATGGAAGCGGCCAAAAAAGGTGAGTTGAAGATCGGGTTCTGCCTCGGCGGAAATCTGTACGGATCGAATCCAGACGCTCAATTCGCGGACGATGCGCTGGCCTCACTCGACTTGCTCGTCATGCTCAATACGACCTTGAATACGGGCCACGGTCGCGGACTTGCAAAAGCAACGATTGTATTGCCAGTTTTGGCACGTGACGAAGAGCCGGAACCAACCACTCAAGAATCGATGTTCAACTACGTGAGGCTCAGCGATGGCGGTCCAAGACGTCTTCCAGGACCGCGCAGCGAGGTGAGCATCATTGCAGAGATCGGGTTCCGTTTGCTAGGTAAGTCCACTCCGGTCGATTGGGAACAGATGCAGCAGTCCAATACGATTCGTCATTGGATTTCCAAAGTGGTTCCAGGCTACGAGGAAATCGATTCGATCGCAAAGACACGAAAAGAATTTCAAGTTGGCGGTCGGACGTACCACGTACCCAAATTCAATACAAGAGATGGGAAAGCAAACCTAGTTGCACATCGACTCCCCGATTTGACTGCTCTCGGCGAAAATCAACTTCGAATGATGACGGTTCGCAGTGAAGGCCAGTTCAACACAGTAGTCTATGAAGACTATGATCTCTATCGAAATCAAGATCGACGCGATGTCATCTTGATCAACCCACAAGACATGAAACGCTTGGGGCTCGTGAACGACCAACGCGTTACTGTTAGGAGCGAAACTGGTCGTATGCACAACATCCTAGCTCGTGAGTTCGAGGAGATCCGAGATGGCAATGCTGTGATGTACTTTCCCGAATCCAACGTACTGGTTCCGAGAACGGTAGACCCTCAGTCTAGAACTCCGATGTTCAAAAACATTCTAGTCACGATTTCAAAGCAGCTTGGGCTAGCAGAGTAAGGGGACATGACAGGCTAGCTTGGGCGTCGTGCTTTGGCCACAGTCATCAACATAATCGCGATCGCGAGCGTTAAAAATCCAATCGAACGTTGTGCGATCGTTTTGTATATTCCGTTCGCGCTCAAAACAACTTCGCCGCGGGGTGTAGTGAAGAAGAATTCCTTGCCTCGCACGGGAAGCGTAATCGCCAAACTCGCCATGTAAGGTTGTTCAGAGTACGTTTCTTGTGGTGCAGTCACAACAAGCGAGAGGTTTTGCCTAAAATCCCGCATCGATGAATTTCCGCCAGAACTTTGCCAGTGGTCGGGGGAGATTGTGGACTCTAATTTTTTGACTAGATCTTCATAATCCTTGGTAGCCTGGTTTTGCTTTTCGCCTGCTCGTTTTTCTGTAGCAGGTGCACCGAATCCAGGCGGTGTCCCATCGAAATTATTTCTAAGGTCCGATGCAAGCCCACCTTCAGACATTCCGCTTTGGCGACCTCCTACTCCTCCTCCCATACCCATTCCGCCCGACAAACCTGCTGTTTGTCCTCCACCCATTGCGCCCATTCCGCCGCCATAACCGCCGACATAACCGCCGGCTCTCGCCTCTGCATTTTTCGCGACCCCGAAATAAGCGTCATTCGTGAATCCTGGACCCGTTTGGACTTGATTGGATTGGCTCTGAAGCTTGTTCCTATAACGACTCGCAAGATTCTGGCTGTCATTAGACTCATCGGAGCGTCTCAATACACTCTCGTCTTCCTTGACTGAGCCTCTGCCTTGGTAGGTATATCTCTGAACTTCTTTGTCGAGGGGCAAGTTGGGCTTCTCAGCAAGCGGCAGAATCGGAAATGCTGGGCTCTGCGTTTGGGATTCCATTCCAACTTTGTCCTTTGCCTGACTCGCTTCCAGTGCGTCCATTCCTTCATTGCTTTTCCAGACCCTCGCTGCGTTGCCGCTCGCGCGAGAATTGAGTTGCGAATCCAATAGTCCATTGAGGTAACTCCGATTATCTACCACTTCCTTTTGATCGGATTCACTCTCCGTTTTAGCTGTTTGCTTCTTGAACTCATTCGATACGAAATCCTTATTCTGCAACACCTGTTGCTGCAAATTCGGATTCGATTTTAGATTGAACTTGGAATTGCCAAGCTGCATTTTAACGACGGAATCCAATTGCTTTAGATTTTCCTCTGCGCGTGTTTTTGAAAACAATTCTGAGTCTTTGGTAGTCAACTCAGACAAGCGGCCCATTTGCTTGTTCTTGTGCGATAGCCAACCTGCTAAAAATTCCGACTCGTCCTGGACTTGGCCCAGTGTTCCATTGAATCCATACCAATACTGATTCTCTGGCAGATGTAGCTTGACTTGGCTAAGTTCCACGTTGATATTGATCGCCGAAATCAACGGAAAGTCCAGTTTCGATGAGAATCCAGCCTTCTTGAGTTTGCCAGCGTACTTGACCTCAACACCATAGTCGAGGTCACCCGTTTGGGTACGAACCAGCGGCAGTCGAAGTCGCGTAGATCCGACGCGGGTTGGTTTGTTCGAAGACTGGATTGGCTTGACCGGTGCACCAGCCACGATTGCAGTCCACAATTGTGCTCCTGTAGGCATCTCCAACTCTAAATATGCCTCGCTGGTATTCTCGATACGAAATTCTTGCGTTGCACGATAGTTACTTGCTTCATCCACCGAGATCACGCATTGGGCCAGTCCGATTCTAGCGCTGGCTGTTGCGACAATCGATCTGGACTGTGTTTTGAATGCTAACGAAGGCTCGCTTCCTGGTACTAGTTCGGGTGTAACTGGAGCTACAGGGCGCTGGTCGATACGGTATACTTCTGCCGACTTTCCACCCAACAGCGATTGCAGTTTCACCCATTGCGAGTCACCTCGCACCATCTGCGTGACTCCTTTTAATGTGTCCACTACGAGCTCATCTCTTCCTGAATTCTCTAAAGTTACGAACCGGTTCTCAATCGAACCGGTCAAGATGCCAGGGATTGGCACGGAATGCAAACCCAATGGCAGGGGCGAGTCTTTTTGAACAAGAATGCGATATTGCCCGATGACATCCTCCTGTAACTCGATAACATATTTTAGAGACGCATCCGCAGAATCGGACGTTGGAATGCGTTGGACATTGCGAACCATTTGAGCCAGTACGACAGCATCCTTTAGCCGTACCGGCAGTGTGAATTCGAAACGATGCATTCCTGCTTCCTTGATGTCCCACGCGATGTAAACGGTCTCCTCTAACGAGCGACGCGTCACCTTGACATTGCTAATCGACATCGCCGCGACCTGAGGAATTCGTGATTGAAAACGAAGCAATCCTTTGTAGTTACTTGCAACGTAGCGAATGATCGCTTGGGGTGCGGAGGCGGAGGAGATTGCAACTTGTGTTGGTTGATTCGGGCGACTCGCCGATGGGCGACTACCGACAATCTCGCAGCCTTCGAGCTGCTCCGGTCGAACATCGACTCCTACGTCGGTATAGACTTGCATTTCACCCTGATCGGACGTTGCATCCAACGTCCGTATCTTTGGCAGATCCATGGTGTAATCGCTTGATTGGAGATCACTATTGCGATTTTGTGATGCACTGAGACGAATTGGGACATTCCGGCTTTGCCCGTTCAAAAACAGAATGTCAAATAGCCTTGTTCCGTCTTTTGGCTCCGAAAGGGTCCATTCCATCGGTACACCCGAATGAGGTGTATCCCATTGCCAATCCGAAGGCACCTCGATTTTGACGCGAAACAGGGATCGGCTTCCGACTGATAGATTTACCTGAGATTGCAGTCTCGAATCGTTTCGGCTGACTCGCAGGACTGTTTCAGTTTGGCATTTAAGTTTGTCTAAAACCTCACCGACTTTGAAACGCAGTTGATATTCTGGTGAGGCATACCGATACGCTTGAAACATCATGAGTGGAACTGGACTGCTGGAATCGATCGGTTGCAAATCCGTGCGCAGATCCTCACGAACAAGTCCACTCGAGTCGCCAATTTCCAGATCCAGCAGAGTGCTTCTATAGATGGTGATCCTGCCACGCTGCAACATAGCCTCTGGCATCAGCAAACGTGGGGCAATCGCGGTCAATTCAACGGCTGCTCCCATTCGCATCGGCCGCGACGCGACAATGGACAGCCGTTCCGATTCGACTGCCGATTTGAGCAGCGTCACCTTGACGATTTGCTTTTCGATTTGATTGTCTATCGACCAGCCCCGAATATTCTTGCCAGTCACGCGTTCGATGACGAGATCCTTGGGCAACTCGAATTCAAACATGTCTCGACGACCCCGTCGGAATTCGAGCTTCACGTCCCAAGCGGTATGAATCCCCTGCTCTTCGATCGCAATCGCACAGTCCGCATCGATGCTCAGTCCCTGGTCGGCAACGCTTTCTGAGACCTTCGGACGCCATTGGAGCGACAACTTGCCGTCGGTTGCGAACCCTGTTTCAATCGCTTCGTTGGTTCGAGTCGTTTCTCTTTGTTCTACATCCGGTAGTCCGATCAAACGCACTTCCGTATTTGAAGATGGCACACTCAGTTTCATCTTGCCCGACGGAGCCGAAGGCAACGTGGCGTTAATAATTCGCCAGCCACCCTGCCTCTGAATGGGGATTTGGAAAGTTGCTGTGAGCTGGTGCGCGCGAATTCCTTTAACAATCAACGCCAAGCCGTTTGGACCACTGCTGACAGAGGCTACTTGGTCATTGAGTTGCGTCGAGGTCAAAACGGCTCCTTGAAAGCCAAAGGGGACGAGGATCGCATATTCTGTATGCGGCGTTATGTCGATTCGCAACTTGACTACCAGTACGTCGTCGCGATCAAGTGTTGCTTCGTAGGAAAGATTCGATAGCGAGTATTCAACGGGCGGCTCGATTGGCTTCTTGTCGGCCTTGTCCGGATTCGCCAAGTGGATGAGCTGGGTGTAGACCGAATAGGGGACCAAAATCTTTTCATCACCCGTTCGCAAATCAGCCGAATCCGGTTGATACGGAACCACGATCGCATCAGCCGGGATTTCTATTGCAGCGTCGCGAGTCAAAGAATGCGATCGCATGATGGATATTAAATCGTCCAAACTGCGAACTTCCTTTCCAAAGGGAATTTCTTGTGCTTCGGCAAAGGGACCAAACATTGAAATGGAAGGTAGGAGGAAAAACAATAGTCCATTCACGCCGCCGCTCGGTCTTCGAAAGCGTATTGCGGCAATGCTCCGAATAACACCGAGGAGGATTCGCGAGATTAGGATCCCAAGCGACGCATAGAAGCAGCCGCTCGCAAGAATTCCCGATTCGATTGGCCACGGGCTCAATAATGGAACGGCGATGGAAACAGCCATGATGGCTGTTGTCCATCGTACGACCTGGCCCATCGGATTACCTAGAAAGGCTAGCCCCAATGTGACGATGAACGCAGCCAACGCATAAGTAATCCAGCGCAATCGAGAGTTGTTTACGACGGACAGGCGAATATTGGGGGAGTCGCCGAACCCTGACAAACTAAACGAGTGCCAAGTCGTAGGTCGTTCGAAATTGATCGGCAACGTACGAAGCCCGCCGAACGCTTTTTGATTTGAAAACGCAAGTAGCTCCACGGAATTGACATTAACCTCGCCAGCAAAAGTTGTTGGCGGTAATTGAGCAAAGAGTGCGTCAACTTGTGGGGCATCCGTACCAAACGGATCATTCGTCGATGGCTCAGGCGTCGTCGGCAACAAAGACCGAGCTGCACGTATTTGAGGTATTGGAGTTTTCGCTGGTACTGTGCCACTTCTCCTCGCTACACTCATTTCCCCGAGCTCTTTGCTCAGCTCTTGTACTTCGTCACGAAGAATTTTCGCCTTATTGTAAAGAGTGGAAGCAATTTCGCTATTTGGCTTGAGTTCCCGGATTTTTTTTGAAACTGCCTCGGCTTCTGCAAACCGTCCAGACGAAATCAATGCGTTGTACTGCTCCACCAAAAACTGCACTTGCGAATCGATCCTACTGCTCGTACTTGCACTTTCGGTGGCTGGCGTCGCCTTTGAAATCTGTGACTCCATCCATAGCGATTGTGCATCGGTACTCTTAACTTTTACCTGCAGTGCGAGACTGCCCGCTCTGGCCAACGAAAGAATGTTATACGGGAAGCCCAATTTGTCATCGGTTCGCAAAAGTTGCAAATCCCCCTTGGATTCAATAACTCTTAATTCGTCGGGCACCCAGACTTGCCATTCCATGTCCGCTGTCGGGATTGGAGTCGATGGACTGGTGGCTGTTTGCATGGTCGACAGCAACGGAGCAACCAGTTCAATTTCCGTCCTCATGCCTATCAATCGAACAGGTGTTTCATATGCGATTCGCAAACTGTGTAAATTGGGGTCGCCGTTGAGGTGGTCTGAATTCGAGATGGGAGACATCTTAGAATTAGCTCGCAATTCGATCAGCATTTGATCCCCGTTACGTTGGGGCAACGAAGGCAAGCCATCGACAATGACAGACCATAAAATAGCGTCCGATGGAAGCTTGGCTTGTATGAATCCACCGGTGGTTCTCAATTGCAACTCGGCAACGTGGTAACTCGCCCCATGAGCGGAGAAAGCCGTACTGAGGATCGCTCGCTCTACGATCGTACTTGGGACAGACTGAAGCTCCCGGCGTGTCGCACGAACCGATACCGTATCTCCATTTAAGTCTACCGAGCCTGCACTTTGATCCCCCACCGAGTAGCCGTAAACACCCAACAATCGATTGCCAACGGTATAACTGGATTCGGTCAATTCGCCTACGTCCGCTACCCTTGGATGCTTACGAACCGACACTTCCAATTCGTCATCCCCCTCGAGAGCGATGACTCCTGTTTGATAGACAGTTTCACTCACTCGGGGGATCGGAAGCAAGAGGTCTACATCCGTCTCAAGATTCTTAGCAAATTCTACGTGTAATTTTGCCGTTCCTGATACGCGATTGGCGAGCTTGACGGTCCAGATGCGTTTTTCATTTTCGATACGACTTGTCGACTCTTTTACTGAGACTGCGTCCATACCGTGTATCGTGATTTCTTGGGGGGTGGCATCTGGCAGCGAAAACTGAAAGGAATCCGTCGCCGCTTGCTGGATGTCCAAGTGCATTTCGTATGCGGATTTGATCCCTTCGGATTCGATCTTGAAGAACGAAAACACTTCGGCGGTAAGTTTCGGCTTTTTGCGTTTGGCTAACAGTTCAAGCGACCAATTGGAACCTTGGGAAGAAAAAGAGGGACCGCTTCCGTCCCCTTGGATCTGCAGTGCTATCCTTTCGCTCTCGAAAAGGGCAAGCAAGTTTTCGAATTTGGAAACCTCAAGCGTAAAATCCCCTTCTCCCAATGCAGAAAGCACACTCGGACCAGCCTCGGTTCCGACAATCGAAATGGCGGGAAACGAAACCGATTGCTCGCTCCAACTGGATAGCCAACCCTTTGGAACGGTAGAGCATTCCAGCGTAATTCGCGTCAGTGTGTTGGGCGCGAAGGGACGAGCCAGTTGGATCCGTGTACGAGTGGGATTTGTCGAATCGGCTGCATCCGGTGCCGCTCCTTCGGCTTTCAATAATTCGAATGGGAGGGATGGTCCGTCGACCAGCTTTGCTGTAATAAGTCTCCATCCACTTGGCAGCAACACTTCAAAATTTGCAATGCTTTCATTGCCAGATTCGAATTCGATCAAAGCCCTAGCCCGAATTCCCGACTCGCTAACTATTACAAGGTTATTCAACGAAGTCTTCGGAGTCGATTTTGGTTTCGTGATCTGTGCAGTGATCGACTGCGACGCGTCCGGCGCGTACATGGTTGCAATTGGACGAACCTTGGGAGCCGTTGCTTCGCGGACTCGCAGTTCCGCCGGAATTGCCGTTGCCATGACTCCTTCGTCGAGCGGAATGAGTTTCCCATAATTTATCGACTGCAACCGAAGCCCATTTTCAAGATAAAGAGAGAGGATTGCTGTCTGGCTGTCCGCGTCAAGAATTTGCCATTCCGACCAATTCCAATTCACTGGCTGTTCGGAGTAGACGCCTCGAATGGGTTTGCTAGCAACGATGTCGAACATAACATGCTCGGAAACCGCCTCTCGCAACTTAATTTCCAAAATGCGTCCCGACGCGTTTCCCGTTTCAGGCCGATCTAGCGTATTCCAGCGTGCAAGCAGGGGCGACTGAACTGACCGCACTTCGAATTCGTTTGGAATCGCAATCTGAAACTTGTTCTCGGCTCCATTCAGCACGTTGATCATGACGCGTTGCGTCACTTGTTCGTACGCTTCGGTGATCTCAGTCAATAGAAAACTCTTGGCTTCCAAAGCTCGTGTGTCCCGTAGCATCTTGTTGTTCAACGTCATAACGATACTGTACGAGCATTTCAAAAAGCAATCCTCGGATCGATTTGGAATCCATTCAAACTGAGTCCTGTTCGCCGCAGTATCTACGCTGCGCGAACGAACATTTGCGCCAGAAAGGATCTCAACGTTGCCTGGCACGTTCATCGTCCACTTGTTCGCTGCCGCATGAGGCAGTGCGATAGTCAACGTTTGTTGCGCAGCCGATGTGCTAACGGCGGCCACCATCTTGAGACTAACCCGATGGCGTCCCTTTTCATTCAAAAACAAGGTCGCGCCAGGTAGGTTCGCATCGAGTGACGGAGAAAGCATCGCCGGTTTGTCGTCGACCGATGACTCCAGTAGCCCGACGTGTTGTAACGCCAAATGAACCGTTTGCAGTCCCGGTTTGAGAACTTCGATCGTGAGATCGCTTTGGATAACAGCTCGACCAGTCTCAATGGTTATGGTGTGCAATGCGTCGAGCATGACCACGCTGGTTGGAATCTTGCTCTCGTCCAATTGTTCCTGACGAGCGACTGCGAGTTGTTCAGGCGTCACGTTGGCTTTTTTGAGAAGGTCTTCGTATTCTGAACGGGTCATGAACATGCGTTCATTCTTGCCGCCGAGCAATACCGGCAGATCCGCGAACGGAACTCGAATCTCACGTGTCGGCAAATTCGGCAAGTCCTTGCGCGGTGGAGTCTGTGCGAAGGTTGCGTACTCGGTGAATGCCAATGACACCGCAAAGGCAATCAGAATGGCAACTATACGTCCCAGCACGACGCGCAAGCTAGTGAAAGCGTTCTCGTTTTGCTTAAACATTCTCGCTTCCTCCTTGCACTTCGTCTGTCTCAGATGTTTGCACCGCGGATGCCTCGGGAGGCTGCTCCACTGTGTCCTTATCTGTGTCGTTTAATGTGCTTTGAACTCTTTTTCCCGTATTGAGCTTTTGGACTACCTCACGCGTCCCCCAAAGGACTAACACCAGCAGTCCTCCGATTACAGCAGGGGTATTCAAAAGTTGACTTGCCAGCGTCGATGCAAACGCGCCCAATGCAATCACCGTCGCCGTCAAGGCCGCAACGGCTACGACCTTGTTCTGAACCGAGCTAAGCAAAAAAAAGAAACCGAAACAGAGCAGGCCGATGATAACGACGGCCGACCACCATCGCTCATCGAGTGCTACTAAATGCAACGATCCTGCCGAACCGTCTTCGGGACGCAACGCGGAGTACAGGTACATGACGCCATCTGTCTGAAAATCCGTTGCCCTGCTCGAATTCACTCCGTCCTTGACCCAATTCATGAGTGCATTTGAATCGAGATGGCATCGCGGCTCGGATTTCCAAGCACTTGATTGCAGATCAAACTCGTTTGTCCAAGGGCCGTTGGAGGCCAGCAGAATTCGTTCCTTGGGTAGGAATACAGCCAGGTAAGCGGTCTGCACGGCAGGTGCGTCGGGAAATACTGGAAGATCGATCTGATTTTGGTCGCCAGGAGTGGTATATCTCAATTCAACTAACAAAGCCTGAGTTGGGTCGTAGCCTGCAAGTGGGATAAAGAGTTGGTTCGCACTCCCCCGTTCTAGCGAAGCGCTCTGGCCATTGATCAGTAGCGGTTGCGAATCAAACACGGCACCTTCAGGTAGCTTGAGCGATAGCCGCTGACTCGCGTTTCGCATACGATAGGTCGCGTGGACACCGATTCGATTGCTTCGTGTCACGACCGCTCGAATAAAGGCGCGTTCGATACTGGTTTGCTTGACTTGCTCGAGTGCGTATCGCGTTGCAGCGATCTGCATGGCCCAGTCCGATTGGTACTCGAACGCTCGCGATGCATCTTGAAACGAAGTTCCAGGCATGAGATCATAGCGAGGATCGATGGGCCTCAGTCCGTTGCCATCCTCGAGTTGAAGGTCGATGGAGTCTTTGCGGTTTAAAACGACTTGTCCCCATGCTTGATCGACGTTGCGAGGGACCAATCGCGGGATCTCAATCTTAACTCGCTTTCCAATTTCAAGCCCATCCAGTCGCTGCTGCCAGCTCAACTGCACCGTACGTTCGCCTAGCCAGGGCGTATCACCTATCAGTTCCCATGCAATGTATCCCACGTCCAAGTCGGCAGGAGGCGGATTGACAATCGCCTGGCGAACACCGGGCGTTGTCATTCGAATTTCGCGAGCAAGCGTTTCCGGAACATCCAATCGAAGTGAAACAAGACTACTGAATTGAACTTTAGTGAAAAGAGTAGCAGTGAATTTGACTGAGCCCGGCTCTACCATTGCATCTAGCATTTGACGCACAGTTACAAACGGCTTCTTGCGCTCGATCTCCAGAGAAAGCGTCACCGGTTCGATCGCATGGGCCAATATCAAAACTTCCGACAGCGAGGGGAATCGTTCTTGGAACGTGGTAGGCCACTTTGCTCGTAACTCTGCTACGACGCCATCGCGAACGCCCAACTTTTCCGTAGCATTGATGCGTAGGCTCTCAGGCGCGTAGACGGAAATCATCCCGTCTATCCACTGGACAAAGTCACCTACCGATCTGGGAACGGGAATCGATAGTGCGCTGCCGCTGCCAGTGGGTGTAAGTAAATTCGGATCGCTCAGTTTGCGTCGCAATTGTATTAGCGTTCCGACTTGGCCAATGGCCCGGCGATTGAGACTGACAATGAGGCGATCCTTTGCATCATTAGCAAAACGATACGCGTCGATCGAGGCAGCTTCGACATTGGCCGCGCCACGCCCAGAGACTTGCAATAACTCAAAATCGGGTGGGATGTCGAACTCGAGCTGAAATATTCCGGCATTCTCAATTTTGTGTATCGACGTCAATTCGATCGTCAGTGCCTGTGGTTCGATGAACGCTTCGACAAACTGCTCCACGCGAATGGTTGGTAGCACCTTAGTAAGCTTAACCTTAAGCTCATAAGGTACAGAGGTGAAACGGTAGGCAAACGCCCATGCTTCCTTTGCTAGTGGTTGTGGCAATTCGGCTGGATCCAACTGCATCAAACCCTTTCGGTCGGTTGGTTCGGCACGAAGCCCTTGACCTATCCTGACCGCCACCAAGCCATGTTGTCGGTTCGCATCCAAGCAGTCGAAGTGGAGGATCGATCTGCCGTCTTCTGCTTTTGAATCCAGAGCCGATTCGAGCTCTACGGCAAGACTTTGCGATTGACGAGCCGGCTCAAAAAGTTCTACGACCAACTTCGGTGCAATGTTCTGTTCGGCGGTACCAGCCTCGATGGACCATTTGCGAACATTCGGGTCAAAGACGTTTATGACTTTCTGGTCCGGCGGAAGAGCGATGGAGAGTTGTGAAAGCTCAGATCGATCGATTGAATAAAGAAATTGGGAGGTTGTTCGTGCCATGCCTTCCTCGATGGTAACGCGGTGCTGTATTTGGACACTTGCCAACGGGGTCATGCCGGTCCCACCCTCGGATTTGGGTACCCAGCCAATTCGAATATTGGGAGAAATGCCGATGAATGCTAACACTTCTGTTCCAACAGTCTTCGCTGTGGCACTGCCAGTTTGGGCAGGCGACTCGGTCGTGGCAAGCATTGGTTCAACTTTGACTTTGACACCGGAGTCCGGGATTCGGATCAGCCATTTGTTGACAGGGGCCTGAGGAGCCATGAAAGATACGCTGTTTTGACCGGGCGTTTTTTCATAGGCCTTGGCGTATTCCAATTCGACTTGAATACGAGCTGGTTTGGTTTCTTTGTTTTCAAAGAGTAATGAATACCCGTTTGCTGACTCGTGCACGATGCGTGCTGGTTGCTTGTCGACAGTCGCGGTCAAAATAGCCGCATCGTTCAATCGCAATGGGATTTTCAACCAACCCGAGCGGAGCAGTTCTACGTTGATCAAGGCCCGCACGACCATAATTTCTTTTTCGATGGTGGCGGTGTTTTCCGCAGATACCAGAATGACGTCCACTGGCGGTGAGTCTGGATCGGTGTTCTTTCTGGCGGATCGAGCTTCTTGCCAAAGTTTTTGAAATTGGTCGTAAGGAAGAAAGACGCCACGTCCCTCCCGTTCAAAAACATCTTTGAGTTTATCGTATGGAATGTAGATTGTTTGTTCGTTCGCTACCGCGCGTTCCGGCAGCTTTGGCTCGGTTTCCTGCTGAGCACGGCATGCGGCAAATGAAGAGCCAAGTGTGATTGCAGCAACGAGGAATCGTAGAAAAAAAACTCGAATGGACATGAATACGGAGATTTTTATGGGTTTTGAAAGCGACGAGAGCATGAGGAGCATCCAGAGTACGGAGCTAGTAATCGGTGAAAAGGGGCGTTGCCAACTTCAATCCTACACCGAGTAGACGTCGGGCGTGGTCTAAAGGTTTCACTATTTTCGCGAGGATGCTGTCAAATCCAGATGACACTGGTCGCGGATCATTCATTAGCCGCAGGGCGCTAGCCCACGGTTGTCAATGCGACCATAACCGTAGGCTAGGCGCGGATTACGAAAGCAGTCTGCTTTGTTTGCAAATCGACTTAACGTGATACGAAACAATGACTTAGTAAGTGTTGAGCGGTTCGGCAGTTATCGCAGTGAGCGAGCAGCAAGAAAGAAGGGGATACCAGGACTGCGGTTTATGGATAAGAATACGGCTTCCGTAAGATCGCTTTCAATGCGCTCAGCGTCCGTACGGTCCCAAATCAAATTGAAAGCGAATAATGGTATTTTGGCGAAAAAAGAAACCGGCCGATGCGTTCGAGAGCAACCCAATCGAATTAGGCGATTCATCATCTGCAGTTCGATCGGACGAAACAAAGTCGGACGAGTCCAGCAATTCAGTCGGGAGCAGTGATGGGAGCACTGATGGTACAGCAGAAACCAACCCATCGATTAGTTGGTGGCGGCGCGCGCTGACTAAGACTAGCGATCTTCTTCGGACCGACATTCGGGACCTTTGGAAAAGCGAGGGACAGATTGTTGACGATGAATTTTTGAGTCAGCTTTTCGCGACGTTGGTGAGAACCGATATGGGTGGAACTACAGCCACAAAGATTCGAGACTCGATCAGCGAAACCTATCGCAGTCGCCGCATTGAGTTGACGGACGTCCTCAACGTGATTCGCGAGCAGGTGGGGCAGTCACTCAAGAGCAAAGGTGCGGCGCTGAAAATGGCCGTATCAGGTCCTACGGTTATTCTTGTCGTAGGGGTCAACGGCTCCGGCAAGACAACTTCCATTGCCAAGCTTGCACACCGACTTACGTCCGAGGGAAACCGAGTTCTGTTAGGTGCCGGGGACACTTTCCGCGCCGCAGCGGTAGAGCAACTCAAAATCTGGTCGACCCGGATCGGATGCGAAATTGTTCACGGAGAGCATGGTGCAGACCCAGGAACCGTTGTCTATAAAACGGTTCAACGAGCTGTTGCGGAATCGTTTGATGTATGCATTTTGGACACAGCAGGACGTTTGCAGACTCAAAGCAATTTGATGCAACAGTTAGAAAAAATCAAACGTGTTATAGAAAAGCAAATCGAGGGAGCGCCGCATGAGGTATTGCTAGTGCTCGACGCGACAGCGGGCCAAAACGCAATCAGCCAAGCCAAAGGGTTTTCGGAAGCGGCCGGCTGCACGGGTATTGTTTTGGCGAAACTGGACGGAAGCGCCAAAGGGGGCGTTATTGTTCCGATCGCTGAGCAGTTTGGCCTGCCGGTAAAGTTCGTCGGAATTGGCGAAAAGCTTGAGGACCTCTCCGTTTTCAGCCCCGAGGATTTTGCGAGTGGACTTTTTTCGTAACCGCTGTGGCGATTACTTTTTGTCGACCAATTCCTTGATCATTTTCTTCAAGTCAGCTAACTCCGATTTCAACTCGTCGATATCTTTTTTTAAGTCGACCGAGTTGCTTTGTAAACTCAAAACAGGGGAAAAGTTGTAGTCTCCTGAGCCCCAGAATTCCAAACGATCCTGCAACGCTCTCATTACCTCGCCACCTACCACAAAACCACGGGTCGGTAGTGTTAATTGGATGTTTTCCAGTTCAACGTCTGACGCCTTCATCTTCGTCGGCTTGACCGTCACACTGACAACCTTTTCATCTCGCTTCAGTTCGATCGTG
>CAMDKL010000020.1 GCA_945900945.1 Pirellula staleyi DSM 6068 | reverse complement strand
TTCAGGTCCTTTCCAACCGGTGGACAGGAAAAGACGGGTTCGCTGTATTGCATCGGCTGGCCTGGAAAAGTCTTTCCGTTCTTCGAACAAGGAAATCTGAGAAACCGAATTGATTCAATGACCTCTGGATTTAACACGAATGTAACCGTGAACGGCGTTACGACCCAAGCGACGGCATTGGATTTCATTATGCCATGGCGAATTAGGGCCGCTCCCCATAATGGTGCAGACCCGATTTTTGAGAATCCCATTCCATCCTTTATTTGCCCAAGTTCAGAATTGGGCACGCAAAGCCCCGATGCATGGAATGCAGCGACTCCTGACATCCGCGCGATTTACCAGGGCGCACTTCACTATCGTGTGAACGGTGGTGCCTCTACCGTGGCACTCGTACAGGGAACACAAGGCAGACATCAATGGTTTAACAAGTCAGGCGTGATGTACCCAGAAAGCAAAACCACTTTTGGTACCATTACTGATGGGTCCAGCAACACCATCCTCCTCGGTGAAACGTCTCCGGCTATCGGCCGGACTTTGTTTTCTCGCAGTTGGGGCAGCATTCAGCCTTGGACTTGGGGTTACTATGCCTATCCCCCCAGTGCGACAAAGGGATGGCTGTTTCTAGATCATAAGATCGTGACTTATCCGATTGGATATACAGGAGCCTTCTTCACCAACGAAACGCCCTTTACGAGCAATCATACTGGCGGAGCAAATTTCGCCATGTGTGATGGCAGTGTTCAATTTATGTCCAAGTCGGTTCCTCTGTTATTGCTACAGAATTTTGCGACCGTATCGGATGGACAGGTCGTCTCGCTTCAGTAGGGCCGAGAGACCTTTGCTACACGCTTCCCTTTCCAATTACCAAGGGAAAGGGAAGCGTGTGATCTCTACTTACATGTGGCCTTAACACTAGTTTATGAAAATAACAGGAGTTTGTATGAAAGGATCTGCGATCCGGGGATTGTTCTTTGTGCTAGCAGTTATCGTCAATGCGATCGGTTGCGACAACTCCAACCTAGTAGTTGTCACAGGCAAAGTAACTTACAAGGACAATCCCGTTACATCGGGCACAATTAGTTTCGTATCTGCAGACAATGCTTCTGCGTATGGTGACCTTAAGTCTGATGGGACATATTCGCTTAAGACAGACAAACCCGGTGATGGTGCAGCTCCAGGTACTTACAAGGTCATTGTCGTTGCCATGCAAGACCAGGCAAATATGTTGCCAGAGGCACGAAGTCCATTGCCGGCTCCTACCGTACCATTCAAGCACACAAGTTTGGCAACCACCGATTTAACCGCTAAGGTAGAGAAGGGCAAGCCAAACGTGATCGACTTCAATTTGACCGGTCCGCTGGGAAAGTAGTGAAATAGTATCAACAATTCTTTGCGCCTATGCAGTTGCAGCCGCTGATGAAGGCGTCGGGCAGAGTCGCGAAGAGATGGAAGTGTTGTTTACATTGATTGCGGATCGATACGAGCGAACGAGCATGTTGATCAGCAGCAACCTTCCGTTTTCGAAATGGGAGCAGATCTTCAAGGACGCGATGACGACTGCGGCAGCCATCGATCGCCTAGTGCACCACAGCACGATCATAGAGCTCAACGTAGGCAGCTGTCGATTGGAGGAAGCCCAAGCAAGACAACAAGCAACGACTGCGTCGCAACCTCCGGAGAAGATTCCTCCCGAGTAAAAATCGACCAAAATCTAGTCGGGAAATTTAGTTGTCGCTAATGCGGATATCTAGTTGTCGCCGAACAGGACTTCCACGACGACGATCGGTTGGTCTTGAAATCGCTCTGTCTGTCCGTTGCTCTCGCAAATGATCGAAGCATCGGGGAAATACAGCCATGTCGACGCGCCGCGTCGAATGCGAACCAATGAATCGGAATTGAATGCTCGACACTTCGATCCCCTGAGTTTCGTTCCAAAGGCAATCAAGGCATTCGTAGCAACCCTATTGTGCCGAACAGTTGGTGCGGACATAGCACGCAGATATCCGTTCACATATTCGAAAGGGAACTCCGATTTATCTAGGAATTCTAAATACGACGCTTCCGTCTGGTAATCGAGTTTTTTTTGCTGTGCTCATGTTTGTCTACCTGGGATCGACCACCGGTCTATTTTGATCAGTTGTGAATCACAGAACACATTGTAGCTCAGGCTGCACTTGATACGAAAGTCGATCTCCACGCTGGGTGGGGGGCAGCGGTATCGCGCGTCGCGGCATCTAGCCTATCAGTCATCGCTCCACCGACCGAGGTCGATGGCGTCGTCGTGTTAACCACTATAAAACTCAGGAATCGGCCGTCCGCCTTCACATACGATTGGTATCGGGCGTCCCTGGGAATTGGTCCAAGACGCATCCAAATCAATGCCAAGATGGCGAAACGTGGTAGCGGCAAGGTCCTGCGGACGAACCGGATTACTGGCAATCGAACCGCCCTGTCGATTGGTTGATCCGATCACTTGTCCATGTCGCAACCCCCCTCCTGCCATGACCATCGACATTACATTTGTCCAGTGGTCTCGCCCCGCATCCGCATTGATGCGTGGCGATCGTCCAAATTCACCCATCATCAGGACAAGCGTTGAGTCCAACAGACCACGTTGTGTTAGGTCTTGGATCAATGCATGCAATGCTCGATCGATTTGAGGAAGGAGCGGAGTTAGTCCCTTTGCGATTCCGCCCCATTTAACGTTATCGCCATGATGGTCGAAATACCCCCACGCGCCACTGACGAGGACGAATGAAACACCCGATTCCACCAATCTTCGAGCCAGCAATGTCTTTTCGCCGAGACTGCTCCTCCCATAGGCGTCACGCAACGAATCCGGTTCATCATCTATGCGAAATGCCTTGGCCACTTTGCCGGAGAGGATCATCTCGTGGGCTTGATTGGCATACTGATCGAATGCCGCAGTGGATGGATCGCTTTGATCGAGTTGATTACCGAGTCGACTCAATTCTCGCCGAATCGACTCTCGGTCTTGAAGACGGTCGACCGTCAAACCCGAGGGCATACCAAACTTGCCCAACATGTCCCGCCCATTCACAGGCGCGTAAGTCCTTCCCATTTCCCCAGCCTCCCATACGTCAGATACCCAGCTATCGGCTAGGCCAACGAATGGCGGCATGCTTTGTACGTTTGGGCCACGGAATTTGGCAGCGACCGAACCCATTGATGGGTAACCGCCACCATCTTTGCCGTCATCGGTGCGCCGCGCTAATGGATTTCCGGCCTGCATGGTGGTAGGAGTGTGATTGCTCGCACTACAGTCTAGCGAGCGGATAATTGAAAGTTGATCGGCAATCGAAGCTTGTAAAGGCAAGTGTTCGCAGAAACGGACTCCAGCTAGTTTAGTCGCAATTGTTCCGTACGGTCCGCGAATCTCTGCAGGTGCATCAGGCTTTGGGTCCCACATATCTAGCTGACTCGGTCCACCCGAAAGCCAAATTAGGATCACCGCTTTGCGGTCCGAGGATTGTGGGAGGGTGCCCATTGAATTAGCGGCTGTACCTAGCAGTTGAGAGCCCGCCAGCCCCGCCGCGCCGACTTCCAAAAACCAGCGGCGAGAACCAATGCGAACAACAGGCGGGCCGTTTAGCAATTTTGCAATGTGTGAAGTGTGCATCTGTTTATCTTCTTGGCTCCAATAAACCGTGTCAATTCAGCGACTGACTACTAATAGACATGGAAACTAGCCACGGATCAACACAGATTTTCACAGATTTTTGACATTTGCGATTACCCAGCGATCCCATTCTCTCGCGACAGCCGAAAAGAACGGAAGAAGCCGAAAAAAAGGAATTGCTTTGCTAAATGGGCGTCGATCACAACATCTCTGGGCACGCGACCAAATTTCTCAACGGATCAATCAGATTCGTTTGGATCAACGCCTAGGAGCTTCTTTGAATCAATCTGCGTCGGGCCATGGCGTGGCGCGTTCGACTGCTCAGATCTGGATGCGAAATCGAGCTCGACTCGAAAGGCAAAGCGGCCTGAATCCAACGGTCATCGAGTTTTTTCGAATCACCCCACGGGCTCGAGTTCCTACATACGCTTCTGTGCGCTTTCCATCTAGTGTTTGGTCAAGCCAACGATGGCGGTATCCGCAATATTTGTTGGCTGCTTGAGCTGAGCCAACGGGACCACTTCATTGCCGTATCCTACGGAGCTCAGCAGAAGATTGCAGCCTCGATTGAATGCATTATCGAAAAGTTCTGCCAAGAAGAAAAGTCACGACTGGCCCAACAAATGCCCCATCGTGAAATCACGTTGTGTGAGGACGAGACGTTTCATCCACAGATCTGCTTGGTTGCAATAGAACCGGTGTCGAACTTTCTTGTTCTCGAAGAGTATGCTGCGAAACGCGATGCCCCTACTTGGAACACCGCTATCGCCGAAGCGCTCCAGCCATTCTCCGTCACGGTGATTCAATAAATACCCTGTGAATAATCCAGGCTAGCATTGCCGCCTCAGAAAGCTTGAGATGTGGACGTTGTCCCCCAAACACTCTACCGTCATCCTGTGCAATTGGTCAGCTTGGCTCATAAGCGATTTGCCAACTCCGGCAATGGGTCGCACGGCCCCCAATCCTCCTACTATCTTGGGTGCGATGAAACAGTGGATTTGGTCGATCAAATTTTCATCGAACGCATTTCCCAACAACGTCCCGCCTCCTTCAATCAAAACATTCGTGCAGCGTCGATCGCCAAGTTCTTTGAGCACGAATCGCAACGAACCGGAAAGCTCCTGTTCGGGAATGATCAGGACTTCGCAGCCTGCATCGGCTAGGTTGCGAACGCGAGCCTGATCGGCATGTTCCGAAGTCGCGACGATAACAGGCCCGGCATGAATGCTCTGAACGAGTTGGGATTGCGGTGATAATCGACCGTTCCGATCCACGATGACCCGCTTGGCTACTCGAGCCGGAGTCGAACCGGATGGCAGCCTGGTTGTCAGGAGCGGATCGTCCGCGATGGCTGTCCCGATTCCAATGATGATTGCATCCATACAACTTCGTAGTTCGTGAACGACGACGCGAGACTGTTCATTACTGATCCATTTCGAATCTTGCCCATGCGTAGCGATTGCACCGTCGAGAGTCATGGCCCACTTGGCAATGACCCAGGGCAACCCGAACTCCAACAGCTTGAGGTACGGGGCGTTCAGCTCCCTCGCTTGTTCGTCCTGTATTCCAACGTCGACTTGGATGGAGTTGTCACGGAGAGATTGAATTCCACGGCCCGCCACCGCCGGAAAGGGATCTTGCATGGCGATCACCACTCGCTTTGGACGATAACGAATCAGCAATTCAACGCACGGCGGAGTTTTTCCAAAATGGCTGCACGGTTCAAGCGTCACATAAACGGTCGAGTTCTTTACGCGATCTGGATCGCAATGGGACAACGCCTCAACCTCAGCATGGGGACCACCGAAGAATTGATGGAAACCTGATGAGACCAACTCGTCGTTCTCAACAACCACGCACCCGACCATCGGATTGGGTTCAACGAAACCACGTCCGCGACTTGCGAGCTCCAGAGCCAGGCCCATCCAGTGAGCGTCGCATGGAGTCATTCGAGGATCTCCATTTCGTTTTGGTCGCGTTCTTGTCGGTAGCCTATTTGATCGCCTCGCTAGCCTTGAGGAATGAACTATCGAAATCGACCATGCCCTCCCCCGTTCCGAAGGAAATGACAGTCGGCTTGGGGGTCAATCCGTACTTTTCGCAGAACTTGCTAACCATCGGCATGGTCTCCTTTTGAAACTTGTCGCTTGCGAACAGCGCGATGGCTTCCTTTGGATCGCCGTAGAACCGAGTCTGTATGACTACTTTCTTCATATCGGCGAGTTCTAATTGTGCAAATTTGGCACCGATGCCTATGAGCGTTTTATCGGCTGTGGCCGGATCTGCCATCCGTTTGTTCATCGCATAGAAAGTTTCTAAGATGGCAGCCGCGAACTCTTTTCCGCTAGGCTTTTTAAGCGAGTCTGCTCCCATAACAACCATATCGATGATTTCCTCTGGAATGCTCGATGAATCGAACAAAACCTTGGAATCAGGTCGTTTAGCCAACGATTGCATAACAAAGGGGTTCCAGACCATGATCGACTGGAAGTCGCTCGTCTTTCCCTGAAAAGCCTGCGCCGCTTGTTCAGGATCCATTTGTGAGAAGGGAAATTTCGCTGGGTCTTTTCCAGCTTTTTCCAAACAGCGGTCAAAACAGTATTGCGATACGCTCTTTTCCAAACCACGTGTTACTTTGCCACTTAATGCGTCGATCGAATCGATTCCAGCAGCGATGCATGCGTCAGCACCATTGGAGGTAGACGTTGGCATGATTGCAACACTTTTCCGCGATGCGGCTGGACCGAGAATGTCGATATTGGTGATGCAGACGGCGTCCGCTTGGGAATTGCCGTAGAGAGTGATGCAGTTGTCGTACGTCGCAATCTTCAACTCAATATCAACGTTGTATTTCTTTTCGATGGATCCCATTTTCCCTGCTTCGCCGTCGATCAATCCGACGTCGCTCGCAACTCCAAAAATGCTCCAGGAGGGGTACTCGCTCCAAGCGATCGAAAACTTAGGGGCAGCGTTTGACTTTGCATTGGAGTCAGCACCGACCCCTGATTTCACCTCAGGTTTGCTTTCACATCCAATAAATACGGCCGTGGCAGCCAGGAGCGAAATCCATCGCAGGGATCCAATTCGTTTCATGTTAATCAACTTTCGTTCGAACGTTTTGATAGTAAGGGATTTTTTTGTCGTTTGGACTCCCGGCTTGGCTGATGAAATCGCAGCCAATAGTTGAACTAACGGCTTCAATACAAGCCCGACTCGCAAGCGAGGGGTGATTCCAACCGCTCGCTTGCGAGTCGGGCTTGATTTCCATCAGCCCAGCTCCAGGCGCTGCCGCATTAAGCCTCGGGGATCTTGGCGTCACTGGTATTCGACTCGGTCGCTTCCTTCTTGGCAGAAAGTCCGATGAGCGCGTCGAACTCATCGTCTGCTACACTCTTCTGAGCATACTCCATGAATTCCGATTCGGCTTTTTGGTTATCCATTCCAGCCAGCTCGCGAGAGATTCTCGCATTGGCGCTGGCTTTTTGGCGCAGTTCTCTCAGTCGGTGCAACTCTTCGTTCGTTCGGTCATTAGAGATACCGTTTACCATGTCCGCAATTTGCCTTTCTTCGGTTGCGGAAAGGATGTCTGCAACGGCATCATGCTTTTCTTCCTTGAGTTTGTCCAGATCTCGCATCAAGGATTGGATCTGACTCTTGTGCCCGTTGACGTTGGTAATCAACTGCTTGAGGTCTACCTCGATTTCGGATGCTCTCTGTTGCTTTTCGACGAGCGTGCTTGTGAAATCCTTGTAGGCGGACTGGCACTTTAGATACTCGGGATCGCTTCGGACTGCGTTCGCATCACCAATGTATTTATCGGCGATCTGCTTGGCGCGTGCGGCTGCACCTGACTTGAGTTTTTCGAGTTTTTGAACATCCTCGGTCAATGTCGAGAGCTTATCTTTCTTGCTCTCCTCCTGAGCGATCATGGCGCTAATTGCATCCTTGTACTCGTTAAGACGTTTCTTTTTGTCCTGGATGATCTTGTCAAAGGTTGCTGAGATAACGGTAGGGTTATTGCTCATCGCATCGGCAGCCGAATTCACTTTGCCGGTAAACATGTATCCGATTGCACGAAAGAAACGGCTAATGGCTCTAAACATCGAAACTCGACTCCAGTTAGTTGTGTATGGAAATGGCTTGGAATAAAGTGGGGAGGGAAGGGAATTGAATTCGGTTGGTTGCTATCGCGGGTTATTCATGAACGTCGATGGTTTTGGATGGAGGCCCTTGTTTCGTATCACGTTAAGTCGATTTGCAAACAAAGCAGACTGCTTTTGTAACCCGATGCGTAAGCGAGGGAATTCCTAGCAATCCATCGCTTACGCATCGGGTTACGAATAATCCGCGCTAGCGCGGTCCGCAGCTGCGTCGGTTAAACGAGTCGCACGCGGCTGCGCCGGCTAAACTATTGCTTTAATTGTGAATCGTTGTCGATGGACCCCTCAAGTTCTCGCATGCGTTCTTCAGTACGTTTCGCAACGCGCAACGATGCATCCAGTTCGTCGCGAAGACTTCCTAAGTCGCTCTGCTGTTCCTTGTTCATGAGCTCTTGGTAGTGCTTTACCGCCGACTGCATGTGTTCGATGCTTTCTCGAATCTCACCGAGTGTGAACTCCCTCTGCTCCTGGACCTTTTTCTTTTCAACGCCGGACAATCGCTCTGCGAGTGCATGTAGCTTTAGTGACTGTTCTAACTGTTCGGTCGCCGACCAGAAAAGTTGTCGCACTTGCTTTACGATTTCTTGGCTCTGGATAACTATACCAGGACTTTTGGCAAATTTCTCAAACTCGCTTCGGCAAGTTCGGAGCAATGTCAAATAATCCGTGGTTCGATGGTCTCGATCGGACTTCAGTCGGAACTGAAGTTGATCCAGTTTTTTTTCCTCATCGTTAATCGCTTTTACGGCGTCATCGCGAAGGATTTTGGCTGCGACATCATCCGTCAGGAATATCGCACGCGTTGCGAGCCATCCCACGCCACCTAAAACCAGGACAAGTCCCACTATGTTGAGTGCTGCGGCATCTCCAATGGCCCATGAAATCAGCCAGGCGGAAACGCCGGCAACCATTGGCAAAGCCACGGAGGGAGCCCACAGTAATTCACTTGCAATTCGAGACCGAAAGTCTTTCAATGTTTTGTTCTCAGCGGAATATGGTATCGGTTCCTGGCCTGAAAGAGCTGCGAGACAGGGCGCGCTCTCGAGCATTTTTTAGGAAAACTTTTAGGATCTTAGTATGCAATCTCGCCAACCCCAAAGGTAACTCGGGTTTCGCCGGTGATGGCACCTGGGATCGTTCGCATGCGTTGCTTCGGAATCCCAGCCGACTCCAGGTATTGTAGTGCACCCTGCGCTCGTTTGGCAGCCAATTCCTTGTTTACCTCGAGGTCCCCGAGATTCGATGCGTTGCCACGAATCATTAGGTAATATTGCGGCCAGGCCTGAAGCCTTTCGCCTAACTCCTTCAGTATGAGTTGGCTCCGATCCGTCAATGTCGAACTGCCGCGTGAGAAAACCAATTCCGGCACGCTCAAAGTACCCACGCTCATTAGCTCCAACCATTGTTTCTCAGTCAGATCCTTCAAAGCCATTTCCTCTCGGATGGCCTCGGATTGAACGCCCGGATAAAAATTACGTGACATGATCTCCTTCATGGGGCGATCGAAATAGAGTCGATTCCATTTACCGTCGACCGGCTCGCGATCCATAGCGCCCGTCGAAACCAACACCTTCGAAATTCGGTCAAGGATATTCTCGATATGGATGATCGCACCTTGGCGCAGACCAAAATGGGCGAAGTTTTCCTGCGTATTTTTCCACTGAATACCTTGTACCATTTTCGCGGCTTGCTCGGGCTCGATTTGCAGCTTGGTCAACTTGGCATCCTCCAGCATCAACTGCGACAGCTTTGCTGCATCTCGATAGTGGAATAGCGACGTGAAGTAGCTTTCGAGCACCGCTTCCGCAACCGGTTCATGCTTGAGCAAAAAATCTCGGTTGACTACCAGGGTATCGACTATGTAGCCCGTAAACTTGGAGCTGTCGGTCAGTACATGCAAAGCATCGTTCTTGAGCATCTGACTCACGAACGGCTCCCACACGATATAGACATCGTTCGTGGAAGGGGCGGCATTTTTATAACGCTCGATCAGCTTTTCCGTTGAAGCCAACGAAACAATCGCATCCTTTGCGACTTGATTGAGCCCGAAATCCTGAATAACGACCCGAGCCAGAGTCTCACTGGGCGAGTCTCCCACTAAAACAAATCGCACGTCGGGTGTATTCAATCGATCGACATTTTCGAAACGCTTCTTGTAAGCCAACATCGCGTCAGCCCCTCGCGTCTCATCGATAATGGCAATGATCGTAGCGGGTGGATATTCCAGTTTGGCAAACGTTTTGAGCAGCGCATCGGCTGGAAACAAGGCGAACTGCAAAGTCCCTTTTTCCAACGCCGCCGCCCGCGCGGTGTAGTCCGGTGCATCCTCCACGAGCTTGAGTTTGATACCACGATGGGCCAGTTGGTTTTGAAACTCCGTCGTGCGAAAGACGGCGTAACCCGAGAAACTATCCAGCCCAATCGCTATTTCTTGGCTGAAACGACTTGTGCCGGATGTGGCCGCTACAGCCGCTTCCGCTTGCTTTTTGGTCGCCTCCGCCTGCTGTTTCGCTGACTCCGTTTTACTTTTTGCTCGAACCGGATCGATGACTAGTTTCCAAATCGATACGCCGATTGCCAATACGATCAGCCATACAAATGCAGCCAAAATGATTTTAGTTTTCGACACGGCGAATTTCTCGCTCCTCTTGGTTTGATGAACTGGATCCTTTGTTTATTTGGGGCAGGATTAACTATCCAACCACTTGCGACCTGCAATGCCAACTTCGTCCGGCGAGTGGCCTCCCATTCTTAGCGATTCCCCCATCACGCGTGAGAGCCAAGTTATTGCATCATTTCTCGATGGAATACGATCATACGAGACCATTCCCAATTCCCTCGCTTCATTCTCGGGTTTCGATTCATTCTCTGGTTCGGTTGGCTTCGCCTTATCTTGAACATTTGCATCAAAGCGGTCCGGCGTGCCCACAATGATTCGAACCTTGGCAGGGACAAATAACGCGCTGTAAACGGCCCAACCAGCCGGCGCTCCCTCGATCCAAACCGGAATCAATGGAACGTTTGCCCGCAAGGCAACTATCGCTGCTCCAGGACGGATCGAAAGTAACGGACTCTTACTCCGATTGATGCGCCCTTCCGGAAACATGCCAACAAATCGGCCACTCTTCGCTAATGCAATGGCGCGTTTTGTCGACGCTGTGTCTACGCCACCTCGATTCGTAGGTATCGCCTGAAACATCCGTAATATAGGCCCAAACAAAATGCTTTTAAAATACTCCCCAGCCACCATCCAATGCACTCTCCGGCCCCCAATGAGCTGCACAAAGAACGGGTCGACCGAACATCGATGATTGGCGATCAAAACGGCTCCGCCCGACATGCGATCTCCCAACAACCAGTCGCGAGCATCCTGCGAAACAGCTGGAACCCGTTCGCCTAGCTCTCCCCGCCACTCGATCTCCACTCGCCATAGCACTCTCGCCAAAGCATACACCGGCGCATACAAGATTCGCTCCCAAGGCGTGTACCTCCCCCGACCAAAAACTCCATTCGCAACATAAAAAACACAAATACAAGCAGCTGAAATTAGAAAAATCGATGAAGCCAAGAAGTGTATCATTTTTGGGTTGGAATTCGCTAAGTCGAAACGATGAAATGATTTAGGTAAGGAGATTCCGGCCTAGCACACCACCATGAGTTGGTGTAATGATATCAAATCATTGAATTCACAGGGGATTATTGGGAAAGTTCGTAGAAAAGAGAGTAGGCAAGTCGACACTATTTCGAGTATCGTAGGATGCGTCGCAAGGACACGATCCAAAGCCGGTCGAGCCACGTGACATCTCACCATCGAAGCGATGTATGGATGAGTATTGAAAGGTAGGAGTTGAGCCTAGCGGCCACAGGCTCTACGCCATCAATGGATCAGAAGCAGTGATCGATTGCTTTTTAATGCTCAACAACATGCATCTCAAAACGAAGTTGCACACTCAACAGTGAACTTAGACCCAGCACCGCGCGATTGAACGGAAACTCGGAGTGCATGCTGCGATGGAAGCTTGAGATGAACGTGCCGACCGGCTATTTTTATATTGCTTTCAACACCCCATGGTTTCTCCCACCGTCCACATCCCAGTCTTACTCCAAGAAGTCATTCATTGGTCTGGACTGGAACGAGCGAGCAATGAGAGTCGAACCGTTGTCGACGGTACCCTCGGGGGAGGTGGGCATGCGTGGCATCTTATTGAAGCTCTCCACCCGAGAGACTTTTTTATTGGAATTGATCGAGATGCAGCAGCGATCGATCGGGTTACTGAACTTTTTGATAGGCTTTTGCCACCCAACCAAGCCGCGGCAAGCCGATCCACCTGCCGAATCCGTCTCATCCAAAGCTCCTACCGCGACCTACCCAGTTTAATGGTCGATCACTCCATTCCAAAAGCAGACTGCATTCTCTTGGACCTGGGTCTATCGAGTGACCAACTTGACGACACAAGTCGTGGCTTTTCTTTCCGAACCGGTGGAACCCTCGACTTGCGGTTTTGTACCGAAGAGGGAATCTCGGCAAGTGACCTTCTTGCCAAGATCGATGAGAAAGAACTTGCCGACATCATTTATCAATTCGGCGAGGAGCGATTCAGTCGTCGCATCGCGCGAGCCATCGTAGAACGTCGGCGGCATTCACCCGTCCGAACCGCTGAGGAGTTGGCCGAATTGGTTCATCGTTGTGTACCCGGCGGGAAAATCCACGGCCGTATCGATAGTGCGACTCGAACATTCCAAGCTCTTCGTATCGCCGTCAACCACGAGTTGGAGCATCTGAAAACCGCCATAGACCGCCTTCCCGATTGCCTCGCCCCTGGCGGTCGATTGTTGGTGATCTCGTTCCATTCTCTGGAAGACCGGATTGTGAAGCATGCGATGCGTGAGTGCGCCCAATTGCAAGTACTTACCAAAAAGCCGATCCTTCCAAGCGATTCCGAATCTTATGAAAACCCTCGCAGCCGCAGCGCCAAATTACGAGTGGCAGAACGTGTTAGTTGAAGGCGGGACAGGCTTTCTGCCGCTGCCCTAAATACTACGAAATGACGTCTCGTGTGATAGTTCTCTCTATATGATTTTCAACCGGGCCCAAGGTGGCAAATGATTGTTCAAACGGTTGCTGAGAACTTTGCACCAGCCAAGCGGTCGTCCGTGGAATGTCGCAACAGTCCAACCGCTTTCCGTCTTCGATTTGGATGGTTGGGAGGATGACCCGATGGCAAGCGAAGCTCCGCTTGCAAAGAGTTTTACCTGGTCTTCGGTCAATTCCAGAGTGCGATGCGGTACAAAGAACTTGTTTTCCAACAGTGCAAGACCTTGGGTTGGAACGAAATGATTACCCGATTCGATCAAAACGGCCATGGGCTCCATCGTAACCTGTGGAAACGCTCCTGTCGTTTGAATCGCGCCAGATGTCATGCATTGAGCAAAGCCTCGTTGCCATTCGGTCGTCACCGTTGTGAATTCCCCTAACACACTAAGAACTTCACTAACGTTCTTTTGTTTATCCTTTTCCGACCGCTGTTTTGTTTTTCCAACAACCGGGGTCTCACGATGTTTGGCGTTGCTAGAATTCAGGCCATTCGGCTCAAACTGGATTTCTTTCACCAATCGAAGACCTGCCGCAAAACCACCTGCACAGTGATCGCGATGTGGCCATAACCGATAGCAGCCCGCTTGCACCGGCGATCGCCACGGCGCAATCTCCAATGGTTCGAGCGGCTCCCAAGCACCCGGAAATTGCTCTTGAAGCCGTTGGATTTGCGATTCATTCTCTTCGGTTGCAAACGTGCATGTCGAATAGATCAATCGACCACCGAGCTTCAGAAGCTGAACAGCGGATTGCAGAATGCGTTGCTGACGAAGGGCACAATGTTCAATTTGATTTTCAGAAAATGCATTGTCGTCACGCTTGTTTCGTCCGACGAGCGCTTGCCCACTACACGGTGCATCCACCAGGACCGCATCAAAGGTTCGGGGCATCTGATTGGCCAACATCTCCGGGTCGTACGAAGAAACAGCAAAGCAAGGATTGCCGGTCCTCGACAATGAATACCGGAGTACATCGACTCGCGATCGGATGCTCTCATTGGCCAACAAGAATCCATTTGGTCCAAGACGTTCCGCAATAGCCGAAGCCTTGCCGCCCGGAGATGCACATAAATCGCATATCTTATCAGTGGCCTGTGGGTCAAGTAACGCGAGCGGCAGTAACGATGCTGCATCCTGAATGTAATAGTCGGCTGTGGCGTAGTTGAGAAACGAAGCTGGCCGTAGTTTAGAATCGACCAAAAAACGCCCCCACGGATACCAAGGGACTTGGGATACAGCAAATGGCAGTTCTGTTTCCAAACAACGGACGTGTAGTCGAACGCACCGATCGCTGAAGCCGTGAAGCGCTTTCAGAAACGATTCCTGTTCGTTCGCGTCTAAGAGTTGATTGTCATTCATATTTTCCGAACACCAGTTATGTATTTACTATTTTGGAGGTTTTTGTTTCAAATACCAACGCGATACAGGCCCGAAGCGCCAGCGAGGGAATTGATAGTTCATCCGGTGTGCAATTTCAAAACTTGGGCGGCGTGCTAGGAACGAATCAATTTGGAAGCGGCGACGCGTAGGACCGGGCATCGCGGCAAAGAATCCAGGAACGATTGGCCGTAGGCTTTGGTCGTCAACCGTGGGTCGGTAACCACGATGATTCCTGAATCGGTTGCGGTGCGAATCAGACGGCCAAAGCCCTGTTTGAATTTGATCACTGCCTCCGGCAATTGGTAGTCTTGAAAAGGATTGCCTCCGGCTTTTCGAATCGCTTCTAGCCTGGCTTCCAGCAGTGGGTGATCGGGTACGCTAAAAGGCAATTTACTGATCACCACCAGTCGGAGAGCATCGCCGGGAACATCGACACCTTGCCAAAAACTCTCGGCTCCGAACAAAACGCCGCGAGGGTTTTGTTTAAATGCCTGTAACAGTTGATTGCGGGGGACACCGTCGGCTTGCGAGTAGATCGTCAAATTGTTTTCGTTCATCCAAGGCGTCAATGCCGTGCACGTTTTCCTAAGCATGTCGTAACTGGTGAACAATACGAACGCGTGCCCATCGCTCTGGCCGACAAAGTGTTTGAGAACAGGGATGATCGCCTGCTCGTACTTGATCTTCTCAAGCGATGGGTCGGCGATATCCGTGATCAGGTGCAGTTCGACGAGCTTAGGATAGTCAAATGGGCTTCCGACTTGCAGCGTCTTGGATCCCACAGCACCGATGCGTCCTTGGAAAAAGGAAAAACCTTTTCCCTTACTTTGCCCGGTGGCGACCGTCGCGCTCGTCATGATCACACTCTTGACTTTACGAAAGAGCTCTTTGCGCAAGTAGTCGCCAATGTCAAGCGGACTGCTTCGCATCGTTATGCGAACTGTGTTTCGCGATTGGACGTTCCTCGTCTGTTGCTCAAGCCAATACACCGAGTCGTCCACTTTTTGCTGAAGCCATTGATCGATACTGGCCGCGAGCGAACTGAGTCGTTGGCTTGCCGACATCAACTCGAGACGGCTGTTGGCATCCTTGAGATCCTGGCCATATCGTTCTAATTGTTCTGAAAGTGTCTGCAATCGTTCTCCCAAAACGGACGCGATCAGCAATGGAGCTCGAACGCGTCCATTGGTCTTTTCTTGACCGGCCTGCCAGCCTGCCAAGTCTGCTGTCAGGTCGTCGAGCGATTCCATGCAGCGATACGTATCTTGCGTCAGCTGCCTGAGTCCGAGGGCAACCAGAATTCCCTTTTCAGTTCTTGGATTGTAAAGTTTGCGGAGCGTGTAATCGATTTGCGAGTTACTGATTTGCAATCCCAAGTGCTCTCCCGCGACCGCTTCGATGGTGTGGCATTCGTCGAAGATGACCGAATCGTACTTGGGCAAGATTCCACCACCCTGCGCGCGCAATGCCAAATCGCTAAAAAAGAGAGCGTGGTTGACGATCAGGATTTGTGAGTTTTGGACTCGACGTCTGGCTGCGTAGTAGAAACAAGAGTCATGGTGCTTGCATTTGCGACCCATGCAATTGCCCGAATCGCTGGCAACTTCGTCCCAGACGTTTCCCGGTGGTCGAAAAGCGAGACTGCTCAGCGAGCCATCGTTCGTCGTACGCGACCAGTCTTTAAGAGTGTTGAGATGTTCGTGATCTTGCTCGTTGCTCCAAAGACTGACAGATCGGCTATCTGCGAGTTCCAATCGTCTCTTGGATAGATAGTTTCCACGACCTTTTACCAGAACGCTAGTAAACTCTCGCGGAATGACTGCCTTGAGCAATGGCAAGTCTTTGGAGATGAGCTGCTCTTGGAGGCTAATCGTGTGCGTGCTGACGATGATTCGCTTGACGGAGTCTTTGTCTTCGTCTTCTTCCCCTTCGCCGCGAGGTTTTTGTTTGTTTTTGATCGTCTCGGCAGGTTTATCTTTGGCCGCCATGGCATTTTCAGCTGCGGTTGCATGCAGGATCGCTGGAACCAAATAACCAAAGCTCTTGCCGACGCCCGTGCCGGCTTCGACGATTAAATGATTGCGGTTGCGCAACGCGTCTCCGACTGCTTCGGCCATGGCGATCTGTTCATTGCGATGTTCGTAGTTCCCGATGCGGCGCGAAATGCTGCCGGTTGGGCCCAATATCGCGTTAATATCCAACTCGCCCATCAACCCATGTTTCCTTGAAAAAGACGCAGGATAGGCTTCCAGCCTGTCATCGCAACGACAGGCAAGCAGCCTATCCCACGGAATTGCAATTCCATTGTAAGGCATCCAGTGGAGCTTTGGCACCGCAAAAAGTGCGTAGCCGATTGAAAAGCAAGTTAGCAATTATTAACACACAAATTGCACTAATCAAATACTTGTAAACATGCAGTGTTCGTGGGCAGCCTTGGACATTCTCGATCAATTGCTGTTATTCTTGCACTGGCCCGACTTGTGATCGACGCCCAATTGCTCATCAACCCGTCGTCCGACTTTTTGCACCATACGATCCTATTTCGACTCGTCTTGCACGGCTGTTCGGAGCCCTAAATAGAAACGGTAGACCTCCGCCCACGATTTGGATCCCAGAATATCGTCTTCTGAAAGATCGTATAGCCAGATCGAGTATCCCACGTGACCAACCGGCTTGAACTCTTGAAAGTAGGTGTAGCCGTTGTCAATACCGGTATCGATTCCAACCACGTGCCATGGAACCGGTTGCTGACCACCGTCTCCAGTTTTCCCGATTCGGCGTACTTACGAATCTGAAGGTTAGGAGTACTGAACTCGAAATCACTTAGTGGCTTGAACTGGTCGGTAAATCCGTATCCAGCCAGCAATACGATCCAACCAATCAACAATTGAATCAAGCATTGCATCGAGGCCTGGGATCGATTCGTGACGGTCGATGCAAGTTACTTAGAATCAATCCGCAGCCCATTCAAATCGGTTCGAATCGGCGTAACGGTCGGTAGCACCAAGCTTACTCCCGGTACATCCAGCAAATGATTTTGCAGTATCTCTCGCTCGACCCAGTCCGGCATGAGGGGCTGAAACTTGGTTAAGCGATAGTTTGGCAACGAGCCGGCGATCGATGCAAGCAGCTCTTCGTTTGACCAGAAGTTTGGCTGAGCGATTTGTCGGATTGCCTCTCCAAGCCAAGCCGAGGTTGGGCTGCCGCCGCGAATGTGAATGGCGAAGTTGTCTGGAATAAACGTCCAAGTGGGTTCGATGAATGCGAGAGCATAACGCAATGTGGAGTTGATGCGTCCGCCGGCAAAGGTCCACCATCGCACCTCATGACTGTCGCCATCGATGCCGCCATGCTCGGCATCCAAGAATCGACCGAGCTTCTCACGCTCTTCACTTAGTACTGTGCGAGCTTGGTCTTCCAAATATGTGTATTGCTCTGTCGACGTGAGAACCTTGAGAATCTGGCGACACAAGTCGTAGCCGAGGAATTGTGGAAGAAAGCCGCCCCATGACGGTTGCTTGCCGGCTGGTGCTGGGAATACGAAAACTCGCCGATCGTCGTGGTTGATTTGCTGCACTGCCCAAGCACGGCCACCTAGAAGAAAGCTCGATACGCTCTCCACAAGGCTATCAACGAACTCTTGCGTCAACGAACCAAGTGGCTGGCCGGTGGTCGTCATTACAGCATAGGACTTTGGCGTCGAGAAGACTGCGAACAGCTCCATAAAGTTGCGACGGCCAAATCGTCGCTCGGCTTTGGTGCCTAACGAAAGAAGACCGCTGGAAAGCAGCAAAGACTCATCTTTGATCATCCAGGCTATCAAGCGGTCAAATTCTTCTCGCTCTATTCCTCGGAAGTCAGGCAACGCCGAAAGATGTGTCCATACGTCCTCAGGTCTAACGCCATTGGTTGCTAATGCCATTGCCAGCAGCTGATGGATTAAAACCGGCCAGCATCGATCATTAATCTTGATGCTTTCAACCCAACTAGATTTGGCTAGTTCGATGATTGCAATTGCCTGCAACACACCGTCGCTGGATTCGCAGTAGAACGTCGTGTTAGCTGGACGATCTCCGCGCCGACCTGTGCGTCCCATGCGTTGCATGAAGGAACTAACTGAATCCGGGGCCTCGGCCTGAAGAACATAGTCGAGATCGCCGACATCAATTCCTAGCTCAAGCGTCGATGTGCAGACGATACAGGCATCAGTACCTTGGTGAAACTGTTCTTCCGCATGCAGGCGTTCTTCCCTTGAAACCGCGCTGTGATGTACGAATACCTCAGTTCCTTGCCGCCGCATCTGCTCAGCGACCGCTTCGGAAGTCGCGCGTGACTGGCAAAAGAAAAGACTCTTTGCTCCACGAGCCTTTTGGGATGCCTCCTGTGCAATCGATACAAGTCCTGGTCGGTGAACGACCTGAAGTTGGCGACGCGCGGGCTTCTTGGGTGGATCGACGACGACACCGTCTCGTTGGGAAGTTCCTCGAAGCCACGCCAGTATCGCGTCTGGGTTGCCAACCGTTGCGCTAAGTCCGATACGTTGCAAGTCGTGCGTCGAAAACTTCCCAATTCGCTCCAACACGCTCATGAGATGCGCACCTCGATCGCTTCCAGCAATCGCGTGAACCTCATCGATAATGACATACCTTAAATCGCGAAAGATTACCTTAGCTGGATACGCAATGCCAGCCACCCACAGGTTCAAGCCTTTGCACGCTCGCAAACTGAAACTTCAAGTTTTGCCCGCCAAGTGCAATTCGATGGCTAATCGTGATGACAGGTATCAATCGCTCTTGTAACGAGTTGCCGCCATGCAAGTAGTTAAGCGATTTATCACCGATGTCGAACGCTGCCGTTGTCTCAGGGAACATGAGATGCTCTTCGCATCCCTCATAACCCAAATCGGCAAGTGGAACGTGTAGCTCGCCTGTGTGCTGCGCCGATGGCGAACGCAATATGTGTCGACGACTTGGGTCAACTTTGCGACCATGTGCCTGGACCTCACTGACACCGTCTTTCAATAAGAATCCGTGATCGGCAGTAATCACAAACTGCTTGACCCCTTCCTCCCGCAATAACTGCCAGCCTGCACGGATATTCTGCATGGCATAGTCAAAGACAACCGGCCCAAGATCCTTTTCACCTGCATTGTCGATAACCTGGCTACCCGTCGGAGAAATTCACACACAAGCTCGCCGGGGAACTCCAAGCGGACGAAGACGAACTGCTTTTGCTCGCGGATAAGGTGCCGGCATCGATTAAAAGTCGAATTCGTCAGCGACCTAGTTTGTTTAGGAAATTGGCGAAGATGGACAAACGAACATTGGATGTTCTTGAGAACTCTATTGATTCGTTGCAGTAACACTGTAAGTGAGCGTTGAGTTGTAATTTCAAAAGAAGTCGGAGCTGGGCGTGAGCGAGAATTATGAAGAACTACAATTCGAAGACGCTCGTACTTTTCTTGAAGTCATTCGGCGTTCAAATCCGCTTTGGTTACAAGATGGAGCGTCGCTAACCCCTTGGGTGTTTAGGGGCCAAGGAAATGCAGGCTGGGATTTGGTGCCATCTGCTTGGCGAGAGAGTATTTCCAAAACTCCATTCTTCCAAAGCATTCTCGCAACGATTGATCTTAAGCAGGCCCAGAGAGTGATCGATGGCCATCACGGGTTCCTGATGGTAGTACAACATCGAATGCAGCAACTTCAGAACGGGGAGTTCGTGAAGCGAGCGGAGAATGTGTTAATTTTCGGCAGGCCGGGCTCGGGGAAGACGATGTTACTAGAAGCGTTGGGCAACGAATTGGTGAGGTGCGGGTACTCCGTGTGTTTCGCCCCTTGTGCGAAACTAGTCCAACATTTGTTGCTGCCAAACGAGAACTTCGATTGCCAGAAATGCTGAAGAATCTGGGGCGCTTTTCAGTATTGATCATCGACGATATCTGGTACGTACAACAGAGTCGCGAAGAGATGGAAGTATTGTTTACATTGATTGCGGATCGATACGAACGCACGAGTCTGTTGATCAACAGCAACCTTCCATCGTCCAAATGGGAGCAGATATTCAAGGACCCGATGACGACGGCAGCAGCCATCGACCGATTGGTTCACCACAGCACGATCCTCGAACTGAACGTGAGCAGTAGTCGATTGGAGGAAGCTCAGGCAAGACAATAAGCGGCGACGACTCCAGAGCCCAAGAAGCCCGATTAGAAATCCACCAAAATCCAGTCAGGAATTTTAGTTGTCGCTAATGCGGAAATGTAGTTGTCGCCGAACAGGTGGTGAGCGTCGGAATCTCAGCCGAGACCAAGCGCAAACCCTAATGGTAACTGCAGTAATTGGCTAGTTTGATTGATCCATACCGTTAATTGAAGCGTTCGGAATCCATAGCATAAACCAAATAATCCCTAACACCGCAGACGTCGTCGACGCGATCAAGACGGTGATTTGCGAAAAGTTGACGACAGCCTGATCCTCGAACGCAAGCAACGAAACAAAAATCGACATGGTAAAGCCGATGCCAGCCAATAGGCCTGCACCAATAAGGTGACTCCAACGCAGTTCATTCGGGAGTTGTCCGATCTTCAATGCAACCGCCAATCCACAAAAAGCAAGAATCCCCAACGGCTTACCGATAACCAGCCCCAAAAATATTCCAATCGTATTGCGTTGCATAAGCTCAAGATACCATTCACCCCCGATCGGAATACAAGTGTTGACCAACGCGAAAATCGGCAAAATTCCAAAGGCAACGGGAAAGTGAAGCCTATGTTGAAGCCGGTGCGAAACGCAATCGTGAGTTTCCTTTGAAAACGGGATTGCAAACGCGAGGAGTACGCCACCAATCGTTGCGTGGATTCCCGAATGCAACAGGCACCACCACATGGCGACGCCCCCGATCAAGTAAGGCCACAAGTTCGTAACACGTGTGCGATTGAGTACCAAGAGTATAGCGAAAGTGGCGAGTGCACCACTGAGATAACTAATTGTGATTCCTTTGGTATAGAAGATTGCGATGACAACAATCGCTCCGAGGTCATCCGCAATTGCCAGGGCGGTCAAAAACACCTTGAGGGAGTAAGGGACCTTGCTTCCGAACAAAGATAAAACGCCCAGTGAAAAGGCGATGTCCGTTGCCATCGGGATCCCAGCACCACCTTGCGTGAGCGTACCGGCATTCAATGAAAAATGTATCGCTGCTGGGACAATCATTCCACCTAGTGCCGCGAAGACAGGTAAAGAGGCGTTTCGCCAAGAAGAAAGTTCACCCTGATAAATCTCTCGCTTTAGCTCAAGTCCGATCATCAAAAAAAAGAGGAACATGAGACCGTCATTGACCCATTGCTCGACAGAGAGTCCAAAATACTCGTGGTGAAACAAATGGATCAGCGGCTTGCCGATTGCCGAATTTGCGAGAACCAACGACCCCATTGTCACAATAACAAGGAGGAGGCCTCCTGACTTTTCGCTCGAAAAAAACTCCCTGAAAAGCCTAGTACTAAACATGTTTCGGAACGAATTCGAGGGTTTTCTTAAAAATGCGATTGGTTGTTTTTTCGATCTCAAAGCGGTCGACCACTATACGCGACGGCCGGGGCGATAGCCTGTATTTGGCTTCTTGCCACCATCCTTGGAACCATTGCGTTGCTGCTTTTTAGGGCTCTTTCTTCGCGTTGTTTCGGGAGTTGGTTCAGCGCCGGTTCCGGAGCTTGTTGTCCCAGGTGGATTGGGATCCGCTAGCGTCGAACTTGGATTCGGAATCGTGTGAACATACTCCCCGCGAAAGCGTTTGTTCGCATCTTCGCGACGACGCTCCATCGCTTCCTTCGGCGGTCTTGACCCGATCAAGCAATCGCATCCTTCGCCAATAAGATCGTTTCGATTCACGGACCGAAGGGCATCGCGAACTTCAAAGTAGTTTTCTGGTTTGAAAAACTGCATCAAGGCCCGTTGCGACTTGCGATCACGAAGTGCTTTCGCAATAAAGACGGGTTTGAGAGTGAAAGGGTCGAGTCCGGTGTAATACATGCTGGTCGCTATATCGAGCGGTGCAGGAATAAAGTCTTGCACTTGATCGGGTTTGTAACCGTTGCGTTTCAGGAACACCGCGAGCTCGATCATCGACTCGATCGAGCTGCCGGGATGTGACGCGATGAAATAAGGTATGAGGTACTGTTTTTTTCCAGCGTCGTCGGATGCCTTTTTGAATTGCTCGGTAAAGTATTCGAAATCGTCATTGGCAGGCTTACGCATTTTAAAAAGAACATCTGCGTCGACATGTTCAGGAGCAACTTTCAAGTGGCCGCCTACGTGGTGCTCGGTGAGTTCACGAATATACTCAGGCGATTGCCGAGCCAAGTCCATGCGGACGCCACTGGCCACGAGGACTTTCTTTATTCCTGGTATTTCGCGAGACTCACGCATCAACTCGATGACCGGTGTATGGTCCACACCGAGGAGTTTGCATATCTTGGGGTGCACGCAGGATTGCCGTCGGCATTTCGCCTCGACCTCCGGCTTCGTGCATCGCATGTGGTACATGTTGGCAGTGGGTCCGCCAATATCGCTTACGATCCCTTTGAAATCCTTGTCTTCGGTCATCGTCTTGATTTCGTTCAAGACAGATTCTTTCGAACGAGACTGAATGATGCGTCCTTGGTGCGCTGTGATGGAACAGAATGTGCAACCACCGAAACAGCCTCGCATGATTGTGACCGAGTTTTTGATCATGTTGTACGAGGGAATCTGCTCGGTGTAGCTCGGGTGAGCTCGACGGGTATAAGGCAGTCCATAAATCCGATCCATCGCCTCTTCGCTGAGCGGTAACTGCGGGACATTGCAAACAATGGTTTGCGTACCGTGGCGTTGCATCAACTTCTTCGCATTGAGTGGATTCGTTTCGTTGTGGATGGTGCGAGTTGCTTTTGAGAATGCGATTTTATCTGCAACGACATCGTCGTAGGATGGCAGTTCGATTGCATCGGTAGGTAGTGGTTCAGACGCTCCTAGCGCATAGGCAACGCCTCGCATATTGCGCAAGTCCTTGACCGCTTCGCCAGCATCGAGTCGACGGCACATCTCGACGATCGAATTTTCGCCCATGCCGAATGCAACGAGATCCGCTTTGCTATCCAGCAAGATACTGCGTCGGACTTTATCGCTCCAGAAATCGTAGTGTGCCAAACGTCGAAGTGATGCCTCCACGCCTCCTGCGATGACCGGTACACCTTTGTAAGCTTCGCGGGCTCTTTGGCAATATGCGAGTGTTGCCCGATCGGGCCTAAGTCCGATTTTTCCGCCGGGGGAATAAGCGTCGTCGTTGCGGACTTTTTTGTTTGCGGTGTAGTGGTTGATCATGCTGTCCATATTGCCAGCGCTGATTCCAAAAAACAGTCGTGGGCGCCCGAATCGCTTCCATGGCTCGCAGGTATGCCAATCCGGTTGGCTGACGATTCCAACGCGGTAACCAGCAGCCTCGAGCACTCTACCAAGGATCGACATGGCAAAACTTGGGTGATCGATATAGGCATCACCCGTTACAAAAACCACATCCAATTCGTTCCAACCTCTAGCTTTGGCCTCCTCCATGGACATCGGCAAGGGAGCCCTGGCGAGTGGTCCGTGGGGCTGCCGTTCGCCGAGCCCCTGCGGCTTCGTTTCACCGAGGTTGTCTAAGTATCGACTGACAACGCTCCCGTTTTTTCCGGTGCTGGTCCTGCAGGTGCTATTAGCCGCCGTTAGCGATTCCGCGTCTATATCTACAATGGGTAACGAAATGGACATGTTGTTTGGCCGAAAACAAGAACCGTTGATTGATTAAGTTCACTGATGCCATTGTAGGCAAGATTTTCGTTTGGTCAGTCGTTTTTTCTTTGTTATTGATGATGTTTCCGACCGCTTGTATACTCGCTGTCTCTCTATAGTACTAGGCGCTTGGCATTTATGAGTGAAGCTTGCAGCCGACGATTTGGTCTCTGGCGATTCCAGATCGATTTCCCACACGGTCCTTTCTAACTTTTGGCGGAGAACACTAGCGGTGACAATTCGAATCGCAATTAACGGGTTTGGTCGTATCGGACGATTGACGTTCCGCAACTTAATGAGCCGTTCGAGCGAGTTCGAAGTTGTAGCCGTGAATGACCTAACGGATAACGCCATGCTGGCAACGTTGCTCAAATACGATAGCGTCCACGGTCGTTACGATGGAACGGTCAGCTACGACGACAAGCACCTTATCGTGAACGGCAAGAAAATTCTGGCTTTGGCCGAAAAAGATCCATCGAAAATGCCTTGGGCTGATCTCAAAATCGATATCGTCGTCGAAAGCACTGGCTTCTTCACAGCGCGAGCCAAGGATGGTAAGCCAGGTTATGACTCGCACTTGGCCGCAGGTTGTAAAAAGGTGGTACTCAGTGCACCCGCCAAAGACGGTGCGGACTTAACTTGCGTACTCGGCGTCAACGACGACAAGCTCACCGCCGATCTCAAGTGCATATCAAACGCATCTTGCACCACAAATTGTTTGGCCCCCATTGCCATGGTTCTCAATGATACTTTTGGTATCGAATCTGGCTTGATGACCACGGTGCATGCGTACACCAACGACCAAAAGGTTCAGGATATGCCTCACGCCGATCCGTACCGTGCTCGGGCTGCCGCTTTGAACATTATCCCAACTACGACGGGTGCTGCATCCGCAGTTGGTTTGGTTATTCCTCAGCTCAAGGGAAAATTGACTGGTATCGCTTTAAGGGTTCCGGTCGCAACGGGCTCCGTAGTCGACTTGACCGTAAACCTCAAAAAGGAAACAACCGTTGCTGAAATCAACGCGGCGATGAAGCTCGCTGCGGATGGACCGCTCAAAGGGATCCTTTGTTATACCGAGGATCCGATTGTTTCCAGCGATATCATCGACGACCCGCACAGCAGCATTTTTGCTGCCGACTTTACCCAGGTCCTAGGGGACAAGGGCAAGTTGGTGAAGGTGGTTTCGTGGTACGACAACGAATGGGGCTACAGTTGCCGAACCGCCGACCTCTGCGCTCGATTGGCCAAGTTCCTGTAAATAGGGCGTTGATGCAACCGAATGGTCAACAAAAGCCACGGCTTAAACAAGTCGTGGCTTTTTTATTTGCCAATCAGCCGCAATTGCAAAGAAAATGGACCCAACCAGCATCCATAAGTAAGCCAAAAAAGTCTCCTCGAGGTTATTCTATTTAGCCTTAAGCTACAGAAATCTCCGCTTATGGTAAATGTCCACCGTCCCTTTCCTTGTTCCTTTGGCAAGATTCCGATCCCCATTATTCGAAAGAATTGTTTTGATGAAGTCTGCAATTACGCTGTCTCTTGTCGATGAAGCACGAGGTGGACCGTTCGTCTTCTGGGGCGATGCAAAGAATGCAATTTCCCAAGCTCATCAAATGGGCTTCGATGCTATCGAAATCTTCCCACCCGATGCGGATACATTGCGACACTTGTTTCTGGCAAAAACGTTAGCAGACCATGGCCTCTCCGTGGCCGCAGTTGGGACCGGCGCTGGCTGGGTCAAACATCGTTTACAACTCGCAGACGAAGACGAGATCGTTCGACAGCGCGCGATCGATTTCATTCGAACCATCATCGACTGCGCCGCCGAATTGGACGCTCCAGCCATCATCGGTTCTATGCAAGGCAGATCGAGTCATGCCGTCAAGTGTGAAACGGCCAATGCATATCTTCGGGAAGGGCTTGAGATTTTAAGCCGACATGCAAATCAATATGAGACGGTAGTTCTCTTCGAACCGCTAAATCGTTACGAGACCGATCAAGCAAACACGCTTGATCAAGGGCTTAACTTGATCGATGGCTTGCCAAACCTGCGACTCCTTGCCGATTTGTTCCATATGAATATCGAAGAGGCGAATATTGCGAACTCGATTCGTCGTGCAGGCAAGGCGATTGGCCATGTGCATTTCGCGGATTCCAATCGAATGGCTGTCGGCCTGGGACATCTCGATATCCCACCTGTCATCGCCGCACTTCAGGAGATTGGATATACGGGCTACTTGAGCGCCGAGGTTTTTTCAAAACCAGATGCGGCGAAAGCAGCGCAGCAAACCATGGATTCCTTCCGCACCGCCCTGAACGTTTAAAGTTGGGTCTGTACTTGCGCGTCGTGGTGCAAAAAGAAAACCCGAGTTCGACTCGTCCATTGCTTACAGATTTATTCTTTGGGAGCTTCTTTTGCGGGCTCTTCCGTCACGGATGTGAGAGTGGTTTCCGGCTTTCCGGCATTTGGGACTGCGTCTACAGAAGGTGCGGACGGACTGGTGGCATTTCCTCCCGGTCGACGTTGCGCCATGAATTCCTCCTTCGAAATGGCATCATAAATCGCTCTCGATTTTGCTTCTTCCTGAAAAAGAAAAAAGTAGGCCATGGCAGTTGGACCGGCAAAATAAGCCGCCACACCAAGCACCCCAAATGCAATTAACAACGGGATCGATGTTACGCGGCCTTTGGTCGGATTAGTAGCATTCATTATTCGTTCGCCTTCAAAACTGGATAAATGTCTGGAATGTGGATTCAAGCGCAGTTTGGCATTGCGCATAGCGCCTGTCAAACAGGCTGAAATTGCAATGGTCCATCCGGAACCCTTATGGACGATCTTAAAAACTACTAATATTCAGCGTTTCCACTACTTAGGGGGTATCAATATTTATGGCGATTCGCGGTGCAAATGTCGAATTCAGGAATGCGGTCGTAAAATAGGCGATTTTGGACTATACTTGAACTTCGCTTTTATCCGATCCTTATCTCGGTCCTAACCTACATCCCACCTAATTGTTCGAACGATTTTGGAGAAAAGTCCTCGTCGATCGACCCCCGCCTTTGTTCCTAATGCTTCCCACGATATCGCGAACTTACGTCCTTAGCCCCCCGTTCGCTATGGCAAGCATCACCCGTACCCATGGATTGACACGATGATCTCGAATTCTACGGGAATGCATCCGTTGCTTGACTCGGTACAGTTGCGTCAATTGGCGGATTGCCTCTTTTTGGGCGATTCCCTGGAACTACTGGCAGAGCAATGGTCGTTCAACAGTCCACAAGAGTTGCTTGCGACGAGCGCTCGATCCATGAATCTCGAATGGCTTGAATCAGATAGTGTCGATTTAGCTCTAGAGACGCTGGATGGATTCCCGGCAAAGCTAATCCACCGTCATGCTGTTTTTCCGATTGAACGCGGAACCGGTTGGCTGCGATTAGCTGTCAGCAATCCATTTGACTTTGCTGCGATCGATTCGGTAGCGTCGGCGATGGAGGTCGAGGTGCGACCGGTGGTGGCGGCCCAGGAAACCGTACAGAAGTTGATCAAACGGCATTTGGGAGTTGGCTCGGAGACAATCGATGGTTTGATAGCGTTACAGCGACAACAGGCTGGCGACGTGGAAATGCTCGAAGGGATCGATCCAGACAGTTTGGAGGATGCTGAGGAAGCTCAGCAAGCGTCGGTTGTGGGACTCGTTAATGAGATTCTTAGCGAAGCCGTTCAAGCCAGAGCCAGCGACATCCATATTGAGTCGCAAGAGTCCGGCTTGAAAATACGACATCGCATTGACGGAGTCTTGCAGAAACAGCCGACGCCGCCCGAGATGAACCAGTTCCGAGCCGCGATCATTAGTCGATTGAAGATCATGGCCAAAATGAACATCGCTGAAAAACGTGTGCCGCAGGACGGGCGCATCAAGCTGCGAGTTGCGGGGCGGGAAATCGACGTGCGTGTCTCCATTATTCCAATGCTTCACGGCGAAGGGGTCGTGATGCGTGTGCTCGACAAAACGAATCTTAAATTCTCTTTGCGAGGCATAGGAATGCCGGAGTCGGTCTACGAGACTTTTCAGAAACTCATTCGAATGCCACACGGAATTGTACTCGTTACTGGGCCAACGGGTTCGGGCAAAACAACGACACTTTATAGTGCGCTCAGCGAGATCAAGTCGGAAGATATCAAGATTGTGACCACCGAGGACCCCATCGAATACCAATTGGAGGGGATCAATCAGATTCAGGTGCATACCAAGGTTGGCTTAACATTTGCCGCATGTTTGAGGGCCATTTTGCGACATGATCCTGACGTTGTGCTCGTAGGTGAAATTCGCGATTTGGAAACCGCAGAGAATGCGACTCAAGCTTCGTTGACCGGTCACCTTGTATTCAGCACATTGCACACCAACGATTCGGCTAGCGCATTCATGCGATTGTGTGATATGGGAGTTGAGCCTTTCTTAGTCGCAAGCACCGTCGAGGGAGTCTTGGCCCAACGGCTTGTTCGCGTACTGTGTGACGATTGCAAAGAGCCTTACCATCCCAACGCAACAGAACTGCCCAGCGATTTTCCAGTGGAGCATCGACTTGATCCCAAGTTGATACTCTTTCGGCCCATTGGTTGTGACAGTTGCCGCAAGACCGGTTATCACGGTCGCTTGGGTATCTACGAGTTGTTGGTTACCAATGAAGAGATCCGCCAAATGATGACGCAAAAGGGGACTTCGGATGCGATCAAACAAGTTGCGATTCGAAATGGCATGAAGACTATGCGGATGGATGGTTGGGACAAAGCGATGTCGGGAATCACCACCATCGATGAAATCGTACGAGTGACGAAAGCGGACTGAGTGCGATGACAGACTTTGCATACACCGCGAAATCAACGACTGGAGAAAAACGCTCCGGTACCATCGCAGCCGCGAGTCGGTCCGAAGCGATGCAAAGGCTTCGTTCACAGTCCCTGTTCCCGATGACCTTGGTCGACCATAAAACGGGAAAAGCGAATCGGGCATCTATTTCGCTACCTGTTCGAGTAACCAAAGAGCAAACAGCGGACTTCTGTGGGCAGCTTGCAGATCTCTTGAGCAACGGAGTTGCTATGCTCGAGGCCCTCAAGATCCTTGCAGAAGCGACCGAAAATCCGCGGCTCAAAGTCATTTCCTTGCGTATTCATGACGCCGTTTCGCAAGGGGACAGTCTGGATGTTGCCATGAGTAAAGAGTCCGCGATGTTCAATGAACTGACACTCAGTATGGTTCGAGCAGGCCAGGAGGGAGCATTCTTAGAAGAAGCCCTCCAACGCATTGCGATGTTTTTGCGAAAGCAAGATGAAATGCGCAGCAAAATCGTCGGGGCACTGGCCTATCCAATTATTCTCGGCATCGTAGGTTCGATCATTACGACTTTAATGGTCGTTTTTTTGGTACCCAAATTTCAGCCTTTTTTTGATCGCCTTGAACAAAACGGAACGGGGCTTCCTCTAATCACTATCGTATTGCTTGGAACAAGTCATTTGATGTTGAACTATGGACTTTTTGTTCTACTGGCGATTGCTGCCATTGGCTTTGGAACCTATCGTGCGATCCGAACGACGACAGGACGTCGGATTTTAGACAGGTTGAAATTGAAGACGCCACTGGTCGGTTCGATTTTTCATGATGCTGCAGTCTCCCGTGCATGCCGAGTCCTTGGGACAATGCTTCGAAACGGTGTTCCGCTCCTTCGATCTCTTCGGATCAGCAGCGAATCGACAGGAAACACGTTACTGGCTGAGGCTATGATGAAATCGGTCGAGAATGTGACCGCTGGCGATACCCTTTCCAAACCGCTCGCGGCCAGCGGGCTCATTCCGCCACAAGTCATGGCGATGATTCGCGTTGCCGAGGAATCGAACACACTCGATGAAGTCCTGATCAAGATAGCCGACCGTATCGACAATCGCATCGAACGTCGTCTCGAGGTGCTCGTTCGTATGATCGAACCGTTGATGCTCATCCTGATTGGCTCCATGGTCATGTTCGTCATTGTAGGGGTGCTGTTGCCCGTGTTTGATCTAAACTCGTCCGTTGGTTAGAATGGGAAGGAACCACGATTAAGAAACGCGACATAGGCTAGCGCCTGCGGCTCAGTAAAGTGAGTGCCATTTGGCTAGCGCCTTTTAGGCCCGGTGCTAGCGCCCGCCGGTTCACGAAATCGCAAAAATTACCCTCAACCCTCAACCCTCCCACCTAAATATGGACTCAACCATGTCTTTTCGAAATTCTCGACACACCCGGCACGGCTTAACGTTGCTCGAATTGATGATCGTTTTGATCATTTTGGTCGGCCTAATAGCTATCGTTGGTCCGCGTCTACTCGGATCGCAGAAGAAGGCCGATATTCGAACCGCTCAGGTCCAAATCGGCAATCTCGCGTCTGCGATCAAAATGTACGCAGTCGACATGAAGACTTTTCCCCTGACCGAAGAAGGCCTCGATCTTTTAGTTAGTCCGCCCGAAGACGAAACTCTTGCGAAGAAGTGGGACGGACCCTACATCGAAGGTGGAAAGTTACCCAAAGATCCATGGGGAAGCAGCTTCCAATACGAGTATGTTACGGATTCGTCTGCATCAGACGGCGGTTCGAGCTCGAAGGATACAACATCCGATTTTCCTCACATCTTCTCGTTGGGCCCAGATCGCCAACCGGGCACGAGCGACGACATCTCAAATCAACCGCAAATTGATGACGAAGCTTCCAGCTCGAGTTCGACCTCCAAGTAACAATAAATACTGTTCATGGAGTAGCCGCCTGGCGATAGCCTGCGGTTTTCGTGAGGATGACAACCGTGGGTGAGCGCCCGACGGCTAATGAATAATCGGGACCAGAATCGTTTCGGCAGTTGGGATTGGAGTTCACCTATGTATAACCATTTGAAACCGCACCGCTTCGTTCGAGGTTTCTCGCTGCTCGAATTGATGATTGTTCTAGTGGTAATGGTTGGATTACTTGCCATCGCATGGCCAAATATGCAACGAACACTTCGCCGCACTACGCTCAATGAAGCGGCACAAGTACTTCGGGAAGCGATCGACGAGGGACGTTACGAAGCGATTACGTCAGGGACGCCGATCTTCGTTCAAATGCAGCAAGGCAACCACGAAGTGCGCACTGGATCGTTTTCGAATTTCACGAACGCGGAAGATGAGGATAGTTCCCTTAACGCATCCTTGTTAGGTATAGGGTCAATCCAAAGTCGCATTCTAACCGATGCGACAGCAAGTGTGCCGCAAGGACTTGGCTTGAAAACGCAAGAAGGCGGAAAAACGCCTAGAACTTGGCGACTTCCTGAATCGATTGTGATCACCGAAGTGAACTGGACTTTGGACTCGACCACCGACGCAAACGATGAAAACGCCAGTGGATCGGATACCGATCCGCTGGCGAGCAAAACCAACAGTGCCACGAAAGGGAACGGTGATGTGGCGTTAGCCAACGCCTCGACCGATTCGGAAGCCGCCATCGCCGCACTTGGAACATCCCATAGCGATTGGTGGTTGCCGATCACTGCCACCGGTCAAAGTAGGAATGTATCGATCGTCCTATACGACACATCGATCCATGAAACGATGACCGTCACCTACGCTTCCGCAACCGGTGCATTGGAGATCGTCCGGTGAGCCGCCTGGCTATGCGTGTTCGAGAGGCTTTTTCATTATTAGAAGTCATCATCGCAACGGCTATCTTGGCTGGTAGTGCCATGGTTCTTTTTTCGTTGATCTCACTTGGAACGAAGTACGGTAATCAGGCCGAAGAGAGAACGATCGCTGTTTCGCAAGCGCAGTCGCTTTTGGATGAGTTTATCGCTCGCATGGCCAGCGAGGAAATTCGCGAAGAAGTAAATGGAGTCCTACCGAGCATCCCTGCTCGGAATTTTCGCATTGAAGTTACTCCATTCGAACTAGGCGGCAGCATCGGAGCGAATCGAAACAGCAGCGCAGCTATGGAAACGCAAGCTTTGCTCTATCGAGTCAAAGTTGAACTCTTCGAAGCGAATGCTTCGTTAACGAGCGCGGACGCTGAGCCATTGTGCCAACTTTCTCGCCTCGTTCGTCGACCGCAGATCGAAGCACCAGCGTCCGATAGAGATAGCAGTGAGACTTCGATACCACCGGCGAATAAAAATCGTGCGAAACGCGAGGCAGGTGGCACACTATGATGAAAAAAGGTCATTCTGCGTTCACGTTGATTGAGCTCATGATTGCATTGGGGCTGCTCGGTGCATTGATGGCCGTCGCTTGGTCGTTGTTGGGAACGTTTCGCGATGCTGAAATTCGCGGATGGAAACTCTCATACCGCACGCAGACCATTCGTTCGGCTAGAGCTTGGTTGGAGGAGGACATGCAGCACTTAGCAATGCCGGAGAGTCCGCGCGTTTCGAACACTTCGAGATCGTCAACGTCTTCGAAACCAATGCGTTTGATTGGAAGCGCATTGGGCTTTTCCGTTACGATCGCTCCTTCGATCGATCCGATCCCCTTTTTGGAAAACCTAATGTCCGATGCGGTGCAACCCCAACTTGAAAGCTCCCTAGGTTTATCGCAGCTCGAAGAGTCACTCAGCGATCCACTGCAGATAGGCGAAGAATCGAGTTTGGCTAGGTCGTCAAGTTCACCTTGGCCAGCCGAAACCGTCGAAATTGAATACCGTCTCACACCCGTTCCGTCGGATTCAGTCTCCATGTCAGGTCCTATAACCAGCAATTCGGATCAGACGCAGTTTGTCTTAACTCGTCGCGAAATGATTGACGCGAATACTGCATCCGTTATTACAAGTCCATCGGAACGGGTTTTAACGGCCCAGGATCTCTATCGGCAAACGGACGAAGAGATCCTTTCAAGCAGCCAACCGATTCGCGAGTCGCGACTTGAGGGCCTGATGAAAGCACAGTTTCGCTACTACGACGGAAGTTCGTGGAAGTCGGTATGGAACAGTACTCTAAACGGTGGATTGCCGCGAGCAATCGCGTTTGGCTTTGACTTCCCTGCGGTATCCGACATGCGGCCTGCCTTTGAGGCAACTGCACAATCGAGCGATCAAGAAGGTTCATCAATTGAAAATGTCTTTGCTAACGATTTGTCATTTGCCGAGTCGGCATTGTCAACGGAAACGACGGCAGAAGTTTCGAATGCGAGCGATCAAGGACTCATGGAATCGTCGACCAACGAAGTGCAGATCGTTATCTACGTTGGCAAGGGAAGTTCTTACAGCAAGGCTGTCACACAGCAACCAACGCCGCGAGACCTCCCGTGAAAAGAGCCCTCGCCAAACGAATTTCTAATTGCCAACCAAACGGCCAACGCACGGGCATGGCACTGCTGGTCGTTGTTGTCCTGGTAATGTTGATTGCTTTAGGGGCCTATCGATTTTCGTTCACCATGGAGAGTCAATATCGCTTGACGCGATTGCACGAGGAGCAGGTGCATGCGAGGTTGGCCGCAATGAGTGGATTGGAGCTGGCTGCTGCGATTGTTGAGATGCCACCGGCTCAGCGGATGAGTATTGGCGGATTGGTCGATAATGCAGCTATCTTTCGCGATATTGCTGTGGACGCTTCGGTGACTGCTACCGAGTCCAACCGAGATCCGAATGCGTGGCGTTTTTGCTTGGTCTCGCCCCGAGCTACGGAAGAGGCGATTAACAGCCCGCTTTCAGCATCTCAGATTGCTGGGACTCCTTCGCTTCCTATTCGCTTCGGATTGGAGAACGAATCTGCCAAGCTTCATATTCCTACGTTGATTGCTTGGGACCGGATGAAGCCAGGACATGCGCGTACTACTTTGCTTGGCTTGCCGGGTGTTAGCGAAGCGGTGGTCGACGCTTGGCTGAGAGAGTTGGGCGTTTCGGTCCGGGTCGACAAGGCTGGATTGCAAGACCAGCATGCGTCTCTCGAAGACCTTCGGCATACCTGGTTCGGTGGCGATCTCAATCAAAACTATCAGCTTGATCCCATAGAGATCCGTTTTGCCAGTCAACACCAAAGCCTGAATCAAACCGCTTCGAAGCAATCGATGGGTTCGTCGAATCCAGCCGGCGGATTCAAACCGTTGCAGCGGTATGTAACTTGGGTTAGCGGACATCGAAACGCGAATCGAAATGGACACTCTAGGGTCTTTTTGAATGGAACCGATCTTCAATCACTGCATAGGCAACTATCGTTGATTTGGTCGGCTGATTGGGCGAATTTTGTCATTGCTATGCGTCAATTTGGACCGAGTAATATGAATGCGAATGTGAATGCACCAATCCAAGCTTCGCCCAAATCCAATGATTCGATCCGCCTCGGCAATTCTGTTCCAAAAGTCCAAGTTCCATCTTCATCTCCACCTCCCATCAGTCCTCCCCTCGGTTTCATTCCAGCAATTCCAGCAATTCCAGCAATTCCAGCAATTCCATCGACTGCCGCGACTTTAAGCCAAGGGAATGCGGCAACTGTTGCTAGTTTATCAGCTGAATTGGTTCAAGATTGGTCACCCGATTTTGGGAAGGCCGCAATCTTCAACTTCCGAAGTCCACTCGATTTAGTAGGGGCTGTAGTGGATCTACCACCCTTAAGTACATCCAGTCCCGCCAGTAGCCCAACAAGTCAACCCTCTTCTGTAAAACGGACGCTCCGCAATCCATTTTCGAGTGACTTATCGGAGGTTCGTAACTATCTTGGAAGAGTGCTTGACGATGTAACAGTCGATATGTCGCTGGTTTCGGAGGGGCGTATCGATGCTTCAGAAGCGCCGGCGGAAGTTCTGGCGGGAGTACCCGGTCTGGAATTATCGTTAGCCCAGCAAATGGTACAGCAACGATCTGGATCGACAAACGCAATGACGACATCTCAGGAATTGGACACAATCGGCTGGCTATTAGACGTAGTCGATCTTGCCAAACTAAAAGAACTAGAACCGTACCTTACTTGCCGCAGCGATGTTTATTCGGTGCAAGTTGTCGGATACCGTGACAGCCAGAGCGCCGTTTATCGGACCACCGCGACAATTGACGCACGTGAAAGCCCCACGCAACTGCGAAATCAAAAGGTCTGGCATCCTTGGGACCGAGGTTTTCCGATTGAGCAATTGGCTGATTCAAAACCATGAAGCTATTGGAACAACTATCGAATCTGCGAAAACACGCAACCGGCAACACTGGTACGGGGCGTATCGCGGTAGTGCATTGGGACCGCGAGCAAATTTACTTCCTGGTGGTTTCGCAAAAGTCCAAAACGGTACGTGTAGAAGACCTCGGCGCGATTGCGTATATTGAGGCTGGCAATCCTTTATTGGCGTTGGCGGCGCACTTTAAGAACCGTTCAATTTCAGTTCAACGGCTACTTGTTCTACTGTCGCGTCCTGAGCTAGATCTCCCAACGCTTAACTTGCCACCTGCTGAAGACAGCGAACTTCCAAGTCTCATTGCGAGTGAAGTTGAGCAGCAACTAGGTGAGACGGACGAGCCACCGATCGTGGACTTCCACGTTGTAGCTCATCCGAAAGCGGACAAAAGCGTTGGTAACCAAGTCTTGGTGTTTGCGTTGCCTGCTAAAGAACTTAGCTCTTTGCAAAAGCAAGTAACTGCGGCGGGATTTAGATTAGCGGCCATTTGCTCCCGACACCTTGCTCCACTAGGTATCCTCCGACGACAAGATATTTCGAACGAGACGTTAGCTGTTTCCGTGCATCTTTATGCCGGTGAAGTCGAATTGGCGGTTTGCCGCGGATCGGATCCAATCCTCCTGCGAACGATTCGGTTGAGTACCGACGAACCTGCCCGTGTTGCCGAACAAATTTGGATGGAATTGCAGCGGTGCTTGACGCTGCTACCAGAAGAAACCGCTGAATTGAAATTGGGTTGGTTTGTGTTTGCGACGAGCGACGCGGCTCGACTAGTTGCTAAATCGCTTGAGGATCGCGGGGAGTCGTCGATTCATACGATTGATCCACTCGTAGATTGGGAGGTCGACGAAGCACCCAAGAACGATGCGGAGTCGAGCGATACAGAGCGCAGCGGTGCCCTCACTACTTCAGCCGCCAATGCTGGGGCAGCCTGGGATTTCGTCAACAACGCGCTCCTGGTAAACTTGTTGGCTCCCAAACGGGCTCCTAAACCAAAGAACCCTAGGGCCCGATGGGCTGCAATCGGAACTTGTGCCGCATCCGTCCTGGGTATCGCTGTCTACGTCTTGTTGTCGGATGTTTGGCAACTGCAAATCGAAATCGATACCCTTCAAAAAGAACTGGGTAACACTAAAAAGGTTACCGCCAAGTACCAAGAGAAGTCCGACCAGGTTCTTGCCGTACAAGCTTGGTTGGCCGATCAAGTCGATTGGTTGTCGGAGCTGAACGAACTCTCAAGCCGACTGCCTGACGGACAAGACGCAACGGTTCGGCGGTTAACCGCTTCGGCAGCGACGAATTCGGCAACAATTGATCTCTCGTTACAAGTAGCGGATCAAGAATTCATTTCGCAATTAGAGTCGCGAATCCGTAGCGTCAAGTATGGAGCTACCAGCAAACAAATCAGCCAAAATCAAAATTCAGTTGAGTACCCATGGCAGTTCGAGACCCGCGTCTCTTTTCCAATCGAAGTTCAAAAACTGGACAGGTACGGGCCAAAAGTCGTGTCGAAGTTGACGGAACCGTCATCAACGCTGACGCGTGCCGCGCTGGATAGCAACGACGTCGTTAAGGAGAGCGGCGAGGAAAGCAAGGAACGAAGCGAGCCAAGCGGCACGGAGAAACCAAGTGTTGCAAGTTCGGAGCAACCAATATGACTCCACGTATCAAGTGGTTGTTGATTGCTGGGCTAGCGGTATTTGGCCTCTATAGCCTGGACTCGCTTTATCGCAGCTGGGTTGAGCGGCCAACTCAGCAGCTTACCGCCAAGCTTGATGATCTAAATGATATGCTAAGCGCATCCAAATCCGAACAACTCGTTGCACAAAAGCAAGGTAAGCGGCTGGAGTCGTTCGCGGCGAGAGCATTGCCAGACGATCCTCAGTTATCGCGTTCGCTGTACCAGCAGTGGCTCCTCAATTTGGTAGAGAAAAACGAATTGACGTCGGCTTCTGTGGATGCCGCTCAACCTGTTCGGCTCGAAATTCGCGCCAGAACGAAGAAGGGCAAACGACAACTTGTGGGTCACCGTATCAGCTATTCGTTGCGAGGCCAAGCCACGCTCGCGAAACTATCAGGATTCCTAAACGATTTTCGAAAAACCGGACATCTTCACAAGATTCGCGCCATCACACTCAACCCGATAGGTAGCGAAGGGCGTTTGGATGCTGATTTGACAATCGAGGTGCTCTGCCTTGAGGCCTCCGCGAACAAAGAGCAGCTAGGTGTTTGGGAAGTGGTCGACGAAGCCGTTATCGCTCCTAGCACCTACGATCATTTGGTTCGCCGCAACCTATTCGCCCGAGGGTTTGCAAAGGCATTGTACGACGTTGAACTGAAAGCGATCACGTCCAATCGCGAGGGAATCGCTCAAGCGTGGTTTCGTATCGACGGTCGCGGAACGACCAAAACCATAGCCGCAGGCAATCAAATCCCGGTCGCGTTACATGATATCGCGGTTGTCGAAGTCCTTACGAACAAAGTACTGTTGCGAGTCAACGAAGAGTCGCACTGGATCAAATTGGGGCAATCGATTGGGGAAGTATGTTCGTCAAAGCAAGAAAGCACGCTGGGAGAATCTCGATGATCATTCGCTGTTGCGCATTTTATTTTTCATTGCTGATGGCTATCTTGGCCGTGCTAGTTCAGCATGAGATTGCTTCAGGGCAACTTGTTGGGAATCGCCAGGTAGGTGCACCCGTACAATCCCTTACTCAACAGAGGGCTGGGGGTAATCCCGCAACCTCCAATTCTGGAATTGGCAATCCTGGAATAGGACAAGCTAGCAACGCAATCGGTACTTTGGGCAGCAGAATGCAAATAGACAACACTCGATTTGTACGGGGCAATCGGTCTCGACAAGACTTCGTAGGTTCGAATCGAACCGATCTCGATGGTTTCGTAGGTTCCAGCCAAGCGTTAGGAGTGGGTCGAGTTCCCTCGTCGGTGGAGAATTTCCGCATTGAAACTACGAAGACCAAAATCAACCGACCGCTTCCTCCCCAACCTGCAAAAGGAATGTACTACCCACGTCTTGAAATTGATTTCGCCACCAATGCATCGCAAGGGGAATTGCTTCACGAGGAGCCAGCCAGCATAGACACAAGTGATCGCGTTGCGCAGTTTTCGGCGGGTAACGCGATTGTCACTATATCGGGTACCACTGCGATTCTTCGCGGCACGGTCAACTCGGTTCGAACATCTGAACTTCTCTCGCAAATTCTAAGTTTCGAGCCAGGAATCGATCGTGTTAAGAATGAATTGGTAGTTAACTAAACTTTAGGCATCAATGTGAGAACTTGGAACCCGGCACTCTAAATCTTGACTATCTCCGATTTTACCGGAGCTTTTTCGTCTCGATCAAGCTATCCAGTTCTTGGCGTAACTTTGGCAGAATCTCATCGTAGGTGTAAGCCCCAATCGCTTCGCCGCCACGTTTTAGGTTCACCTTAGCTGGTCCACACCAAAGACCGAGATCTGCGTCGTCGGTTTCGCCTGGACCATTCACTCGGCAACCCATGACCGCGATCGTAATCGCAAAGTCCTTTGCATAAGCCGTCATCTCTTTGACATCCTGAGCCAATTCCACGAAAGCCTCGTTCTCGACCCGCGAACAACTTGGGCAAGAAATAATATTGAGCTTCGACGGATCCAACGCGACAACGGAACGCAATCGGCCATTGCGGATATCGTCGATGATCTGGCGACCGGCCTCGATCTCCATCGATTTTTTGGAGTTAGGAACAGTCAAACTTACGCGAATCGTATCACCGATGCCACGACCAATTAACTGTTCAAATGCAATTCGGGTTTTGATAATGCCATCTGGCGGAAGCCCCGCTTCGGTAACGCCCAAGTGCAACGGAACGTCCGGTCGCACTTCTGCGAATCGCCTATTCACCTCGACGACTTTGGTTGGATCGCTATCCTTAAGAGAAACCACGTAGCGAATGAAGCCGAGAGCATCGAGCAATTCGCAATGCTCAAAGGCAGATGCTAACATTGGACCAATCGAGTCCGCGTGGTCGAATCGTTCTTTTTGTCCAGGATCAACGCTGCCGCAGTTCACACCGACTCGCAGAGCACAGTTGTTTGCACCAGCGGTGTCGGCCAAAAATTTTACTTTGTCTTGCCATGGGCGTTGTTTCTCATGATGGTAAAGATGCCCTGGGTTGTAACGTACCTTATCGACGTGCGGTGCTACTTTTTCGACGAGGCGATAGTTCTCTTGCAAATCAACAGACAGGTTGGCGGTAGTCTGTTTGCGGATTTCGGCTAGAGCCTCAGCATCCTTGTCGCTGTCTACCGCGATCCGAACGATGTCGGCCCCAGCCCTTTGCAGATCGTTCACTAGAGCAACCGTTGCATCCACGTTGGTCGTGTGCGTGGCCGTCATGCTTTGGACTGAGATAGGATGGTTTACGCCGACGGAGATGGAACCGACCTGGACGCTTCGAGTAGGGTTTCGCTTGATTTCCATGAGTTTCAAAATTGACTTGAGTTTCGGATAGCTGGAGCAATATGCAATACAAACAGTTTACCCAAAATAATGAGTCGAGCGAGCGTGAGTGCGTAAAGGATTGGTGATCCGGCCGGTCCAGAAGTCTTCCCAGAGTTTGTTAACCGCAGAGGTCGCGGAGCGACGCAGAGTCAAATTGTCATTAAACAAGTCTCTGCGATTCTCCGCGTTCTCAGCGGTTAGTTACCCTTATAATTGTTGACAATGCGTCTCAGTCCATCTTTTAGCCTTGGAACATGGAAATTGATGAGCAATCCGACTTCGAGTTTACTGAGTTTTAAATAGGACAGGATTTGGGCTTCAAAAATTGGGTTCAATGTCGCGACAGCTTTCAATTCAACAATGACGCAATTTTCAACCAACAAGTCGCTGCGATAGCCCGCATCCAGTTTTATCCCGTCGTATTCGATTGGTAGTACCACCTGTGTCTGAACGACAAATCCCCGCTTACGAAGTTCGTGCGTCAAACAGGCTTCGTACGCCGATTCAAGCAACCCAGGCCCTAATGCCGTATGCACTTTCATCGCTGCATCAATGATCTGTCCTGTCACATCATTAATTTCCATGGATATTCCTTTGTAATGCGACCCTAGTCGAATCTATTTTAGTTAAACGGTAGAGGTCGCTGCGGGACGCAGGGAGATGTGTAGCTGTTGTTCAGACTCTGCGAGTCACTGCGTACTCTGCGGTTAATCCTTTCCTCGCTGAAATGACCCAATTATTTTAAATAGTTCGTCTAGTAAGCCTTGTCTTTAGCTAATTCCTCAGCGGCGCTTGCTCGATAGTAACGTGGTTGGAGGCAAAAAGGGTCCAAGACATCGCCAACCAAGAATTTTTCATAGCCTAACCTGCCTACGCTTTCGGCATGGGGCGCAGTCAACGGATCATCTATCCATCGGATTCGCTGTGCCCTAGCGGATGCAATTTCTGGCTGGCCATTTCCTGGATCTGCCAAGAACTTTCGGATACGGTCGCAACCGGGTCCGCACAAATCTATGGTCTGAGTTCCAACCACCCGCTTTTCTAGCCGATCCAGCAGAACCCCAATGTCTACGATTTCCGTCTGCGAAACTTTGTCAAACTGATTTGTGAAGCCGACCGCTCGGACGGAATACTCGGCACAGAAAACTTGACCCCGATATGCGTCGAGAACCGCATAAATCGATGAGCTAGCCACTGGGCATTGCAAGGCGATCACATCGAGGGTATCGATTTCAATGGTCGGTATCCGTAATGCGTAAGCCATAGCCTTGGCAGTTGCAACGCCGACTCGCAGCCCTGTAAAAGATCCTGGCCCGGTCAGTAGCGCCACGGCGCTGAGGCTCTCCATCTCGATGCCGCTTTTGGACATCAACCGTTCGATGGCTGGTGCTAACGTTTTGGCCGAGCCTGAATCCGGAGAGAGGATTTCCGAATCACAAACGAGTCGACCGTCAGAGTGGTGAACGACTGCGACCGAACCGCTTTTTCCGCTGGTCTCAAGCGCTAGTAAAACATGTTCTGCTTTCATGCTTGGGTTGCCGATGCAACTACTTCCCAATCTCAGAGAGGAGTTCGCTCATCTCAGCTGCCGCGTGCTGATTGTCCTGACGTCGCGCCTCGTCAATTCCGTCTCTTAAAAACGTTCTCGCCTCGTCAAGACGATCCAATTCGACGAGTTGCTGTGCTGCCATGAAAAATGCTGCAACAAATTTCGGCTCGTTGTGATTTGCTAATTCAGCGAGCAAATCCAAACTTTTTTCATTTTCGTCCAACTTGCGGTACTCCATCGCTAGCGTGTACCTCAAGAACGAATCTCGAGGATCGTCTTGGAGCATGGCCTGGATTTTGTCGATGCGAGTGGTTGTCATGGTTTGGATTCTTTGAAGGTAGAAAGTTTCGTCCCGAGCGTTTGGCCGCGTTGGACACAGAAGGGCTTGAGATCGATCTCCGTTTTTTGACCGCTCATCCACTGGTACATTAGCAGACCCGTTGCGGTCGACCAGTGCAAACCGTGCCGGAAGTGCCCGGCAGCGATAAACCCATTCTCAAACGGATGGAGGGTGCCCAAGTAGGGCAATGAATCAAAGGACCCAGGCCGCAGCCCTGCCCAAGTGCGTTCGATGTTGGCGGTCGTCAACGCGGGGCATGTTTTCATCGACCACTCCTTGATCGGATCGATCTTTTCCGAGGTCGTCCGATCATCAAACCCTACTTCCTCCTCGCAGGAACCGGCCAAAACGTAGCCGTCATCCCGAGGGACCAGATACAGGTGGCCATCGTTTATAACCATCGAAAAGAGCGGCTTATCCAGTTTGTACAAAACCATCTGTCCGCGAACGGGTAGAATGCCTGTTTCGATCCCAATTGGCCCTAGCAATTGGGAAGCCCATGCTCCGCTCGTGACACAATAACGCTCCGCCTGGAACTCCCGCGTGCCTACTTTGGCTGACACGATTCGATCGCCATGTGTCTTTAATTGATCGATGCGAGTATTTTCGATCATCGTGACACCAAGCCGTTCGCAAGCAGCAACCAACGCAGAAATATGCCTGGGGTTCCGCAACCGACAGTCATCTGGCACGTACCACGATTGGAGCCCGGTGTTGCTCTCTACGAGTGACGCAACGACGGGCAGTTTTAGTGCCAACTCGGCGGAAGACCACGATTCAACTCGGATACCGTGTTCGTCCCACCACATTTGATTGGCGGACAACGTTGCTCTTTCAGCCGCCGTGCAACCTAAGTACAAGCCCCCGCATTGGCGAAATTCGTTGTCGATGCCGGTTTGCTCGCGTAGTCGCCGAGACCACTCTGGGTGTAACCGATGGGACAAAGAACGCAACTGCTCGATTGGATCGAGGGCTTCAATCGTTGCCCCGGCCGGCAATATTCCGGCACCCGCCCAAGAAGCTGCTTTTCCGATCTCTCCCGCATCCACCACCAATACCGTCCATCCGTTTGAAGCGGACTGGTACGCGATGGAAAGTCCAATGACTCCTCCCCCGCAGAGCATGAGGTCGTACGGCGGATAGGTAGAGGAGTGCATGTTGCGATTACTATTCGTCTTTGAAGATTTCATCTCGCGAATGAAGCTGGCAAAACAAGGCCCGTTTCTGCTCCGGTAGTGAATAGTCAAAGCCCAATTTGCGCAAGAATCCATCGGAGGCGCTGATCGCCATTACCTCCAAAATCCCTTTTTCGCGAGCTCGGTCAACACAAGCCTTGATCAGTCCCGAGCCGATACCGTAACCCTGATACCCCTCGGCAACCGCCAAGCATTGAATTTCGCCAAGCTTTCGGGAATAGATTTCTACGGCGGAAAAGCCGACCAACTTAGGCTCACGTCGTTCGTCGGTGACTTCCGCTACGTAGCCGTTGGCCATTAACAGAATCAATTCGGCTTGCATTCGCCTGAGCAGCTTGCGTTGTTCGACAAAGGGCTTCAGCAGAGCTTGGATAGGAATCAAGTCGTCAAAATGAGCGCGTCGGATTATGAAGGGGATCTTCGGCTTTTCTTCGGCAACGGCAGACGGTTCGGACAACGTAATTCAATCCAGGGTAAACGGGCTCGATCATCCAAACGCGGGGGGGCTGGTACAGTGTGGATGCTAGCCAACTTTCGCAATGCTAACCGATTCAGAGCTTCGAGCCAATCGCTCGCCGCTGTTGAGGACCGGCAATCTTTACCCAAACCGCACCATGGTTTGCTCGTATTGCCTCGTTCGATCCGTTTCCCGTATAAAGAGAAAAGAGAGTTAGGCACAAGCCGTTCGGCTACCGAAATTCAATTCGAGAACACTTCTTGTGGACAATTAGTCCCGGTGTCGTCAAATTCACCACTCTTGTCCGATCAAAACTTCGCAGCGAGCTTTATGGGACAGCGACTATTTTTCTCTGTCGGAGAACCGAGCGGCGACTTACACGCTGCCAACTTGATCCGAGCCGTACAGCAGATATCTCCGTCCTCGACGTTTCGGGGGCTTGGTGGTAGTCGCATGATTCAAGCTGGCTTGGAGCTGGATTATGATCTCACCAGTTTGGCGGTGATGGGTTTTGCGGAGGTACTTCCAAAGCTAAGAGAATTTTTCCGTGTTGCCGACTTGGCAGAACAGAGTTTTGCTCGTGGCGATGTGGATGGCGTCGTCCTCGTTGACTTTCCAGGATTTAATTGGCATATTGCTAGGCGAGCCAAAAAGTACGGGCTGCCGGTCTTTTATTACTTGCCACCCCAGTTGTGGGCTTGGGGTGGTTGGCGAGTGAAGAAAATGCGCCGCTATGTCGACCACGTGCTCTGTAATCTTCCGTTCGAGACGCCATGGTTTCAAAAACGAAACGTGGATGCTCATTACGTCGGGCATCCGTTCTTCGATGCGGTGGCACAACAGGTTTTGGATGTTCGTTTCATTGAGAAATGGCGAGACAACAAAATACTTCAGGTGGCAGTGTTACCGGGCTCGCGAGACCACGAGGTACACAACATTTGGCCGTTGCAATTGGAGGTGATTCGCAAGCTGGCGGCAAAGCATCCGCAAACACAGTTCTTGGTCGCAGCGATCAAAGACTCGCACGCTTTATGGTGCCGTTCGCTATTGAAGGCTTCCGATGCAAAATTACCGATCCACATTTTCGCAGGCAAAACGAGCGAGATTATCGAGTTGAGCGATTGTTCGTTGATGAAGAGCGGTTCGGTTTCACTGGAGATGATGGCTCGTGGCAAGCCTGCTGCAGTCATGTACCATCTCAGTCAAACGACCTATGCCATGGCCAAACTACTTGTGAAGTGCAAGCGAATGTCTTTACCCAACCTCATTGCTGACCAGCAGGTTTTGCCCGAGTTTCTATCGCACGGAAAGCTCAATTCTAAGTCGGCGTTGCGATCCATTGAGGACGTTACACAGGAAATGTCTAGGCTTCTGGGAGATTCCGAGTATCGCATGACGCAGCGTCGAAACCTGAATGCACTCGCATCACAATTCGCCAAGCCCGGTGCAAGCAATGCTGCGGCTCGATTCATCATGGCGAAACTGATTACATCGGACGAAGGCACATTGCCAATGGACGGAGATAATATGGGCCAGGCGGATTATCGACGCGTGGCCTAAGAATCCTGACCATCACTGTCGCCACGCTACGCTCGTCTTAAGGCGAGCGACAACACGAAACCAGTTTGCATCTGATACTATAGGGGGGGTTGTTCGAGTCATTTTCCAAGTGCCGGAATATTCAACTACGTGATTTATCATGAAACGAATTGAAGTTCAGTCAGCCGGAATTTCGGATATTGGTAAATTGCGGGCTGACAACCAAGATCAGTTCCTCGTAGCTGAACTAACTCGCAGCATGACCATTCGATCTGGATCCATGGTTTTCGACCATGGGGATTTCGACCATGGTGCCAAGCTCGTCGGCGGATCGTTTGGGCATTTGTTTGTGGTCGCTGACGGCATGGGAGGACATCGCAGCGGTAGCGAAGCGAGCAAGTTTGCTGTCCAGTACTGTGCCAATGCTATTCTCAACAGCACCCGTGGGTTGCTGAAAATGGAACCCTCCAACGAGGATTCGTTTGCTGAGGATCTTAAGAGCATGCTTACGAATGCTCATCGAGCTATCGAAGAAAGATCGAAGACAAACGATTGTTTCGAGGGAATGGGCACGACGTTGACGCTAGCCCTCGTAGCGTGGCCGCGTATATTCATAGTACATGCAGGCGATACGCGTTGTTACTTGTTGCGAAACCGAGAGCTAAAATTGATTACTCGGGATCACACCGTTGCAAATGAAATGATACAGAAAGGCCACCTCGCGCCTGAAGAACTGGAACGTTCGCTTTGGTCCAATGTGCTAGTGAACGCTTTGGGGGCTGGGGCAGTGAGCGTCTTTCCCGATTTTTATAAATTCGATTTGCAACCGGGCGACTCAATACTGCTGTGTAGCGATGGCCTCAACAAACACGTATCCGATTTTCAGATAGGTAAAACACTCTTAGATGCAAGTGTCCCTCGAACTGCCTGCGAAGAATTGGTTGCACTTGCAAAACAAGGTGGTGGATCGGACAACATCACCGTAATCGCCGCGACGTTTTTGGCTCCTCAAGCACCCAACAATCGAATGCAATTGGTCCTGTCACTTCCGTCAAACAAAATCGTCTTACAGGATTTAGAGATTTCAGAATCAGAACTCGATACCTGCGACGAAGAGCCCGAAATCGGAAATACATCGGATGCCTAACGACTCGGTCCGAAAGCCTCCGAGATCGAACCAACCGCGAAACCTATGGCGGTCCTGAACGCGATAGCATTTCCAGTCTGAACCCAGCCGTAAAAGGTCATAACCGTTAACACCGCTCCAATCGCACCGACAAGCCAGGGTTGTTCGAAAAGGATGGTGGCCATCACAATAAAAATCCCAATTTGAGTTGTCAGCTGGTCGCGAAGTAGAAATGGTGAACTTGCGTTACCGTGCGAATGTCTCATCTCCCCTAAGCTTTGCGGATTGTACCCAAAGCGGGATCCGCAACGTCCCAAGAGTACTGAGAGACGCCTCGAAAGAACATGCAGCAAGCGGACATGGCTAAGCGTAGAAATCGACTACGAAAGACTCTAAAAAAACGGACACTTCTACAGCTTGATTACTTGTAACTGTTAACCCATGTCGTTATCCAAATCACTGACAATACCGCGATGCTACACCAAGCTACGAAGATCCAAATTCGGGTGGATGGATATTGGTAAACCAACTTCGACATCGGCTTCATTTCGTTGTTAAGGAACTTTTCTCTATGACTAGAGTCCTCGAACATTGGAGTCTGCGACGCTTCTAAAAGTCCAAACTGAATCGAAAATTCCATTACTCCGTAGAGGATATGCCGACGGCCCGCCGGATCAATTCCGATCGCTTCGAAGCACCAAAGTTGCTTTCCGAACAAACAATCCGATTCGACCTGAAGATGCACGCATCGAAGATTTTCGACGCGAGATTGCTCCGGATAAAACTCTATACGAGTCAAACTTTGATGAGCATGCTCCGATGCCGCTTGCCATATTTGGCGTGAAAATTGGATTTTATCTGCTCCAGGAGTCATCGTTTCGATTCCTTCTTAACTAAAGTCAAATCATCCGCCATTGACAAGCTGATAATTTTCCTTGAAACCTCATTGTACGTATGCGAACACCCCAGGTCAGCACTAGTACCCAAACAATTCACGATTTTTTTGAAAATTACTCTAAGTCTTTTACTTCCTATCTTGGGTTGAGATACGCTAAAAGTTGTGTTTGCTGCTCGAAACCACACTCTGGGGTGGTAAGCAGCCTTTGAAATTCAGTTCCGCTTCCGATGATCCCAATCCATCTTTTCGCAAAGTATGTTTGAACGTAAAAGCCTAAAGTGGCCCATATTACTTGCTGTCGTAATGATTGTGTTGCTTGTTGGGCTCACCGTTGGCTGGGTTTTGCTCAACGTCTTCGGTGCCATCAGCAGTCAAAAAAGCTCCAATGTCTATTGGGCTTTGCTCAGTGTTGGATCGGTCATGTTTCTTTTCGTTTTGGCTGGTGTCATCCTCTACCTAATTTGGAGCATCCAGCAAATCAACCTCAATCGGCGACAGAGTAACTTCATCGATGCCGTGACTCACGAATTGAAGAGCCCGATCTCTTCGCTCCGGCTATTCCTGCAAACGTTGGGAAAGCGTAACATCGATGAGGTAAAACGGCGAGAATTTTATGGTTCAATGCTCGACGATGTGGACCGACTCGATCAGCTAATAACTCAGCTGCTAAATGTAGCTCGATTGCAACAAAATTCTGACTCCCCAGAACCAGAGACTTGGGTTTCCGTCGAATGGATACTTGAGGATTACGCCTCGAAACTCACCCTGCAACATCACGTTGCACGAGATTGTCTTGCTATTGATTCGCCTGGATGTGATGTTTGGTCACGTCAGATCGATATCGAGATATTGGTACGCAACCTGATCGACAATGCCTTGAAATACGGAGGCCGACCTCTAACGGTCCAAATCGTTGTTCAATTCGACGCTCCCTTGAATTCGGCGAGGATTTCCATTACTGATAACGGGCCTGGGATACCAAAACATTTGCGGAAAAAGATTTTTAAGCGCTTTTACCGAGCTGGAGACGAATTAGAGCGAACCAAACCAGGAACAGGTCTTGGTTTGTTTCTTGTACGTTCCATTGTTCGCAGGCTAAAAGGATCCATTCGAGTGGCGGACTCGCCCAAGAATAGCGGTACTCGATTTGAATTGGTATTACCCCACGCAAGGCTACGACCTTCGGACAATCAGCATCTCCAAGTAGACTCTGAGCATCAACCTCTCTAACTCTCTCAACGATTCAATCCCCATGCGAGCTCGGAAGCATATTCTTATTGTTGAAGACGAAAAACACATCGCCATGATCGTCAAGTACAACCTCGAGGCCGAAGGCTATCGAGTCACGCTCGTCGGCGATGGCCCCACCGGCATTCGGCTGATCCAAGCCGATCATTATGCCTTTGACCTCATGATCCTCGATTTGATGTTGCCTGGCATGAGTGGCTACGCGGTATGCGAAACGATTCGCGAGGAAAACATCATGATGCCAATTCTAATTCTCAGCGCAAGAAGTTTGCCCGAGGACAGAGCCAGGGGATTCGATTGCGGTGCGAATCAATACTTGAATAAGCCCTTCGACTTGGAAGAACTCCTTGCCCGTGTCAAGAACCTTCTCAAGCTCCACCCAAGACGAAATCAATCGGCGGCACCCGCACCCCCAACCAAGGTAAATGCGATCTCCTTTGGTAAGGCTAACATTAACTTCGAAACGTATGAGGTTCGTGTCGACAATCGCGACTTCAAGATGACGCACAAAGAGCTACAACTACTACGCTATTTTGTAGAAAATCAAGGTAGAGTGATCAGTCGTCAGGAGTTGCTTTCGGAAGTATGGGAAATCAACGGTGAAATGCAAACTCGCAGTGTGGATCAGTTTATGCTACGACTTCGAAAGATTTTTGAGATGGATCCCGCCAAACCCAAGCACTTCCTGACTCTAAGGGACGCCGGATATCGATTCCTCGCCGAACCGATTGGTGGACCCTCCACAGACGCAGACCCCTCACCACAACCCAATGACCTGTAATTTGCAAATGCCGAACAAGCCAGATCGAAACGCTGCCATGTTGCGTATGACCGAATTGTGCCATGAGATTCGAGAGCATGATCACGACTACTACGTTCACGCAGCTCCGACCATTACGGACCTCGACTACGATCGAAAACTGCGAGAACTGGCCGACCTGGAAAAGGAGTTTCCGGAACAAGCCCTATCCGACAGCCCAACCAAACGACTGGGTGATAGACCGCTTGAGGGGCTCGTTCAAGTTGCCCATCGTGTCCCCATGCTCTCTATCGAGAACACCTATTCGGAACAGGAACTTCGAGACTTCTTTGCAAAAACTGAGAAACTGCTGCCAGACGAGGTCATCGAGTGGGTGGTTGAACTCAAGGTCGACGGAGTGGCTGCCTCGATCCGCTATGAAGAAGGCTTGCTCGTCCAAGCAGTTACCCGAGGCAATGGTGAAGTCGGCGACGACATCACGCTCAACATTCGAACCCTGAGGGGGCTACCTCAACGACTGCTCGGTAAAAACATTCCAAAGTCCCTCGAGGTTCGCGGTGAAGTCTACATGACCAACGCGGACTTGGTCGTCCTCAACCAGCAGCGAACCAATGCCGGTGAGTCGGAATACAAAAACACTCGCAACCTGACCTCTGGTTCTATCAAGTTACTGGACTCGAAAATCTGCGCACAACGCAGACTGCGTTTCTTTTGCCATGGCATCGGTTTTTGCGACGGGCTCTATGCTCGCGATCATATGGATTTTTTAAAGCGAGTGAGGGAATTGGGTATCCCCACCACACCGAACGTGCAATGCTTTTCAAATAAAGAGGATGCAATCGCGCACTGCAATCGTATCGTCGAAGATTTGCACTCCCTCGATTTCGAGGTCGATGGCCTCGTGGTGAAGGTCAATTCACTGGAGCAACGCGAAACCCTCGGCACAACTACCAAATGCCCACGTTGGGTCATCGCCTACAAAATAGAAAAGTATGAAGCCGTAACGCAACTAGTAGATATCAAAACCCAAATTGGCAAAACAGGAACGGTAACTCCCGTGGCTGAACTGCTACCGGTTGAACTCGCTGGCACTACCGTTAGCCGCGCTTCGTTACACAACATCGAAGAAATTGAACGCAAGGATATACGCATCGGGGATTGGGTCGTCGTTGAAAAGGCGGGCAAGATCATTCCGCATATTGTCCGCGTTGAAAAACATCGCAGGGAATCCGAACTGCCTGCCTACGTGTTTCCATCGAGATGCCCCGAGTGCGATTCCGATTTGGTCAAGGATGCTCAAGGCGTCTATATCCGATGTGTTTCCAAACAATGTCCCGCGCAATGGCGCCAGAGGCTGCGGTACTTTGCGACGCGTGATTGCATGGATATCGAGGGCCTCGGCGAAAAGCTCGTCAATCAATTGGTCGATAGCAATATCGTAGATTCCTTCGGCGATCTCTATGCACTCAAACTCGATCGGCTCATGTCGCTGGAACGCATGGGCAAAAAATCCGCCGAGAACCTATTGCAAGGAATCGAGGCGAGCAAGGACCGCGGGATGAGTCGCGTCCTCAACGCGGTCTCGATTCGGCATGTCGGACAACGTGTTGCTCAAATTCTTGCTAGGCGATTTGGCAACATGGATGCTCTGATGTCCGCCGACTTGGAGACGATCGGAAACACCAATGAGATCGGCCCAGTCATCGCTCAAAGCGTCTATGATTATTTCCTTAGCGACGAGGGCGTTGAATTGGTCCAGCAATTGCGAACGGCCGGCGTCTTGCTAGACGCCTCAGCCGATGACGCGGTGGACAACGCGGGCGTGTTTGCTGGAAAAACTGTGGTCGTAACGGGCTCGCTCAGCAAATATTCGCGCGATGAAATCGAACGCTTGATCGAACAGCGGGGCGGTCGTGCAGCCAGCAGCGTTTCCAAAAAAACCGACTTTCTGATCGCCGGCGAAGCCGCCGGTAGCAAACTCGATAAGGCCCAGAGTTTAGGTGTCCCTGTTCTCACCGAAGCTGATTTCGACGACTTGATTTCGAGATGAAACCATACGAGCGAACTTGGGTTGGTGTACAATCCTCAGAACTATTAACGGTTTTCTCACCGCACCCCTTTTTCCTCTGCCCCATATCTCTCTGCCCCTCTCCGCGAACACTTCATGATTGAGCTGAACGAGTTTGGTAAAGACTACGGCGAATTCACTGCCGTCAAAAACGTCACCATGAAAATCGAGAAGGGGGAGCTTTTCGGGTTTATTGGTCCCAACGGTGCAGGCAAGAGCACCTCCATACGTTTTCTCGCCACGTTGCTCAAAGCCACTCGCGGCGACGGGAGCGTAAACGGCTTTAGCGTGAACAAGAGTCCTATGGATGTTCGCAGAAGCATCGGATACATGCCGGATGATTTCGGAGTCTATGACGGTATGAAAGTCTGGGAGTTTCTCGATTTTTTTGCGGTCGCATACAAAATCGGGCGATCGCAACGCAAACAAGTGATCGGTGACGTTCTAGAGCTTCTCGATTTAAGTCACAAACGCGACGATTTCGTCAACGGTCTGTCTCGCGGAATGAAACAGAGACTGTGCCTGGCCAAAACACTAGTGCATGATCCGCCGGTCCTCATCTTAGACGAACCCACTAGCGGGTTGGATCCGCGAGCTCGTATCGAAGTCAAAGCTTTGCTTAAAGAACTTCGCCGAATGGGCAAGACGATTCTCATCAGTAGCCACATCCTCTCCGAACTCGCGGACTGCTGCACTTCGATCGGTATCATCGAACGAGGGGAAATGCTGATGCACGGCCCTATCGACTCGGTCTATCGCAAAATTCGTCGGAACCGAATTGTTGAGATCCGTTTCATCGCCAATCAAGATGCTGGACTATCCATCCTTCGAAGCAATCCAGCCTTGAAAGGTATCGACATCGAAGGCGATCGAGCCACTGCCGAATTAGAAACAGACGACGAGGGGCTTGCTCGGTTGCTTGAGCAATTGGTAGCTGGCGGCGTGAAGATGAAATCCTTCAGCGACAAAGATCCAAGCCTGGAGGATGTCTTTATGCTGATCACCAAGGGGTTGGTTGCCTAACGGTTTAACCCTCCATCGGATTTTTCGGAAAATTGGTTACTGATCACTGCCTTTTCACCCGCAGATTGCACCGATTCTCGTAGAGGGCTGCCAACGGAGAAGACCATCGCCGGTGTGCTAGAATCCGCGGCGTTCGACGTAGTAAGGTTTGTAGGTTGGTTGGCGAGCATGGTAGACGGGCTGCGAATAGTGATACTCCTCGCGGACCACGACCGGAGACGGTTGCTGGTAGGTTCGGTAAACGGTGTTGGGTGGCGGATAACCGGTTGGAACTCGCGCACCGGTTTGCATCATGTTCACTACGTAGTCGCTGACCCCTTCTTGGTTCATGAGGATCACATCGTTTACGTCTGGGAGCATCGCAACTCCATTGGTTTGAATGTGAGAGACGATAACCGCATCGCTTACTCCACTTCGTGTCATATTGATGACTTCAGCGGTCGTTACCGGGCGTCGACTGACTACAACACGTTGCTGCGGTACATGGACATAAGTGCGATGCTCATGGAAAGTCGGATAGACGACATGAGGTTGATAATATTGTTGCCTATAGGCTTGATCGCGTTGGTTTCCGAAGACGCCGCCTGCGATGGCACCGACTGCACCACCGATGAGAGCTCCTTCGGTCGTTTCTTTGTTTTGATGGCCAACCACACCACCAATTAATGCACCGGCTACCCCACCCAGCATAGCACCATCCCTGGTTTGATTCTGACCGTAACTATTGCTAGCAAAGGAGCAAAAGAGTGCAGAACAAATACAGAATTTTTTTGCAATATTCATGGTCAACGCTTCCAGTAGCTGGATGGACTAAAAAGCCTCGGACCATACCCTAGTCGAGGCCCCCCAGCATCTTCGATAGGGTATCGGCGTTTCTATGTCGAGACTGAATAAAACGATTTTGGGATGCTACAGATTTAGGTATCTGACTGGGTTGAGCCGTAGGCACTAGCCCTCACAGAGTCGTTTCCAATGGGGCTCAATGATTTCGAGCGATTGTCGATGTAGGTGTCCATTGGTTGCACAAATACTGCTCGATTGATCCAAGGGTAACGGCAACCCGTTGCAGTCCGTCGTTTGACCGCCAGCTTCTGCTAGAAATAACTGCCCCGCAGCATAATCCCATGGATGCAGCTTGTATTCGAAGAACAATCCGTACTGGCCACAGCCCACATTGCACAGATCCAACGCGGCAGCTCCGTATCGACGCATGCCGTGAATGTTGTTTCGAAAGAAGTCTCCGATCGTATCGAGTGTGGCTTGCATCATTCGGTCCCGATCGTAATAAAATCCGCATGCGATCATGGCCGCATCGATTCGATCGACCGCATCGACTCGCTGACGTACTCCGTTATGCCAAGCTCCTTGTCCTCGAACGGCAACGTACCAATCGTCTCGGATCGGGTTGGTGACGATTCCCAGTTCGGCCTGGCCGTCACGGTAGTAGGCGACCGAGATCGCGAAGTGTGGGATGCCGTGCATGAAATTGCTGGTACCATCCAGCGGGTCAATAATCCACAGATCTTTTGCGTCTGCACGATCGCTGTGCGACTCTTCCGAGATGATCGCGTGGGCAGGATAGCAATCCCGAATTGGTTTGACGATCTCTCGCTCGGAGCCGAAGTCCGCTTCCGTGACGAAATTGGCTAGGCCTTTGGTTTCTATATGAAGCGTGGTTTGAAATCGATCCCGTAAAACTTTGGCTCCTCGCACGACGGACTCCAATGCCGTCGCCATCAGTGGATGGTGGACTGGAGACATCTGTAGTAATTTTTGATAGTTCAAACGACCGCCTAAATCCTGACTTGGTGTAGCGCCTAACGTCATTCAGTCTGCGATTTCGTGAACCGGTGGGCGCTAGCCCCGGGCCTCAGTTGCACAGCATACTATTGTACGCGAATTGTCTTGCGATTGAAGATGCTATGGATGAGGTGTTCGTACATTCGGACCATCGTTTCCGAGAAACCATGCGATTGGACGTGCTCTCGCCCTACGTTTCCCATCCTTTCCGCTGTTTCCTCGTTCATGAGTAAGTATTGGATCCGTTCGGCTAATGCATCCTCGTCGCCTGGCTCGACGGTGAATCCGTTCCTTTGATCCTGGACGGATTCTGCGACGAAACCGACTCGGGTACTAACGACAGGAACACCGCACGATAACGCTTCTAAAATCGATACGGGACTCGCCTCGTTGTGGCTACTTAATTCCGGCTTTTTTGTTTGTCTTGATTCGCCATTCTGATTTAGGGCCGAGAACGATTTGGCCAGCCTTTGCAGTTATTTTGCTTTTTGGCGTGTATCTGAGTTTGACCGCTGTACTTGAAATGACAAAGCAGTGGTCTCTGGTCTTTTTTCGATTAGGCAACCGGCCAATAAAAACGTACCAACGAACCCACTTCTGGGTG
>CAMDKL010000019.1 GCA_945900945.1 Pirellula staleyi DSM 6068 | reverse complement strand
CGATAACACCGATGAGCGAATGGTGGGTGGCCGTCAACGTAAACGGTCCTCGTCCAAAGGCACTGGCTCTCGCATACCTAGACCGAAACACAAATAAAGGTGATTGATGAGGATTCTGGTAGCATGGGACGACAAGGTGGAAGCCGAACTGATTTCGGCTTACCTTGGCGTCGACGAAAACGACGTATCCATGACGACGTCGCCTGTAGAATTTCGTTCGGCGATTGAATCGGGCCGACCGATTGATATCGTGCTTATGACTATCGGTTTGCCGGATTCGGAGTCCGCGTTCGAATTGTTTACGCTCCTGCGCCAGCGTTATCCTGAATCGCCAGTCGTGGGTGCTTGTTCGCCCTCAGACGTCTTCCGCGTTGTGCGTTTCATGGCCAATGGCATGAGCTCGTACCTTACGAGAGATGATCGTGGCGACTACATGTTCTTGATGCAGGCTGTTATGGAGAGTACGCTGGACGCAGTTCGAACAGCCCGAGAAAAAGAATTAGCCAAGAAGATTCGAGAAGAAGTTGAGTCGGTTCGCAAACTACAGGAGTCCGTGCTCCCCAAGAACATAGTCTCACCAAGTGGTTACGGCATTTGTGCCCGTTTCGAACCCGCCCACCTTCGTGTAGCGGGTGGGCAGCCGGTCGCGATGGCGGGCGGTGATTATTACGACATCTATACTATCGAGGATGACAAAATCGTACTCTTGGTCGGCGACGCTACCGGACATGGTATGGCGGCCTGTATGTCGATCATGTCGATGCACACGTTGGTCCGCATCATGCGCAGACAGGAATACACAGACACAGCCCATTTTGTAACTGAGATCAATAAGGGGCTTTGCGAACAATCCATCGTCAATAGAAAAGGTGGTTTTATCACGTTGTTGTACGCCGTCCTGGAACCTGGCACGCGTACGTTGCATTGGTCCTCAGCTGGGCATCAGCCGCCTCTTTTGCAGAATCTGACTACCGGTACGATTGAGCCGCTCGCAGGCCAGGAAGCTGGAGGTCTGCCATTGGCGGTGGACGAAGATGCGGAGTATGAATCGTACACCTGCATTTTGCCGGAGAATTGTCGTCTGTTGCTCTATACCGACGGCCTGGATGAGGCCTTTCCAGAGGACGAAGAAAGCAACCACTTTGGTATTGATGGAATCGTGAAAATATTGTCCGATTCCACATCGCTAAGTCTCGAAGAAACACTCGTACAGCTGTTCGATGCTTCCAACGATTTTACCAAAGGGAGTGGACGGCAGGACGACACATCGGTCGTGCTACTAGAACATCGTAAATGAAGAGCGTCTCGGCTAACTCGCGTCAGTTTCTGCCTCTGCCGTTTCCGCTTCTTCTTGAAATTTGATGCGAACTTCGGTTCGGTTCTTGTCCTTGACTCGAGCGTACTTCAACATGTCAACCATATCCAAGACCAGCACCAATCCAAGTCCGCCCACTTCAAGTTCCTCAGCATCCTCCGTGTATTCCATTTCCCGAATGTTTCCTTCCTGAGGATCAAACGGTCTACCATCGTCCTCTAGTACAAGGACGAGTTGCTGGTCAATGATGCTCAAGTCGATGTCGATGAGGTGCTCGTCGAGATCCATATAGGCGTAGCGAATGATATTGACCACTAATTCTTCGAGCGCCAAATTGACGGTGTAACCCGAACGGTAAGGCGTCGAGTGTGCCTCAAGGAACTCACTCACCTTTGCGTATAATTCCGCAAGCTCCGAAGTCTCATTCTTGATCTTAAGCTTCACCCCAGCTATTGATTTCGTGGGCTCTGCCGCGACTTTTGGTTGACTTGCGGCTACATCGCCAGGGACCATAGTCTTGTGATCGCCAGTTTCCACGCCCAGAAGCAGCAACGCCTCATCCAGCGTTCCGACAATCGGCATGACCTTGTCCATTTTAGATGTTCTTAGGACCGACTCGACCATCCTTTCGGGTTTGAGTAGGACGAGTTTGCAACCGGCCTTCTTGAGCTTCTTGGTGTTCGCAAACAAGAAGCCGATCCCAAGGGACGACATAAACGTAACACCCGACATATCGACAACTGTCGGCAATCCGCGCTCTGTAGTCCATTGAGCGAATTGTTCCTCAATTTCTTCCACCGCTATCGCGTCAAGACGCCCAACAAGGCATACATGGGCAATATCCTCGCGATCACTTTTCGTCAGTTCCATGCTTCACCTCGGGTTTGGGTATTGTTAAAGATCATTTTACAGCGACTTTTCCGACAATGCATCACCCGCACCACTACTTTTTACATTTTTCGCACGGATAAGAATCCGTTTTCTTGTGCCACGCCTCCCGGCATACCAAGTAGAATGACCGCACTAGTTGCGGTTCAAAACAGTGTTGCCAAACGGTTTGCCCTTGGCGGCGCAGCCTATTCATCCGTAGTTTCTATGACGCATCCTCATCAACTTGTCAGGGCCTTGTCTCTCGCGGATACAAGCGCGTTGGTCGTAGGAACTGTCATTGGCACTGGCGTATTTTTGAAAGCGGCACCAATGGCACAAGCCGTCGGTTCTCCGATGTGGGTCTTGCTCGCATGGATCGCTGCCGGTCTGCTGTCGCTGGCCGGTGCGCTCACTTATGCCGAATTAAGTTCGATGATGCCGGAAGCGGGTGGCGAATACGTTTACTTGCGAAAGTCGTACGGGGAACTTTGGGCCTTTCTTTTTGGTTGGCAGCGCTTCATCGTGGCAGGAAGCGCGTCAATCGCTTCTCTTGGAGTCGGATTTTCTATTTTTCTTTCCACTGTGTTTCCGCTTGATCAAGTTTGGCTTGAAAGCGATTTCAAGCTAATGGGCCAAGCTATTCATTGGCAGTTTGGTCTCAAGCAAGTCGTAGCTGTCTCAGTGATCGGTCTATTGACGGGTATCAATTGTTTTTCCGTAGCTTTCGGTGGCAGGGTACATGTAATCCTTACACTATTAAAAATTAGTGGCATCGCGTTCATCGTGTTCGGCATTTTTATTTTCTCTAATGGAACCACTTGGTCCAATCTCGCCACTCCTAGTCAATCAAAGTGGAATGGTTTGTCTGCCTTTGGTATCGCCATGCTGGCCGCTCTATGGGGGTACGATGGCTGGAACAACATGCCAATGGCCGCTGGCGAAGTTCGGGATCCAGGGCGTAACATTCCTCGCGCTTTGATTGTCGGTATGCTCACGGTGATGGTGATCTACTGTTCGTTGAACCTCGCTTATTTTTATGCGTTGCCGTTCGATCAAGTCGCTAGTTCGAGTTCCACAAAGTATCGGGATGCATTGCCTGTTGCCGCTCTCGCGTCGAAAACGTTTTTGGGCGACTACGGTAGTCGAATCGTTGCGATTGTTTTTATGGTCTCCGCGCTCGGCGCACTCAACGGTTCGATCTTGTCCAACTCCCGAGTCCCGTTTGCCCTGGCACGCGACGGGCTGTTTTTTAAAAGCTTTGGGCTTCTTAGCGCGTCGACGCGTGTCCCAGTTGTTTGCTTGATGGTCCAAGGATTTTGGGCATCCGTGCTCGCCATTTCAGGTACCTTCGATCAGTTGACGGATTGCTTACTTTTCGCGTCATGGATTTTCTACGCGCTGGTCACTTCGAGCGTCTTTATTCTACGCCGCAAGTTTCCCAACATGGACCGCCCGTATCGAACCTGGGGCTATCCATTCGTCCCGCTCGTATTCCTACTCGTTGCGGCATGGTTAATTATCAATACACTGTTTACCAAGCGAGTCGAATCCGTCTCCGGACTTGCCTTGATGGCCGCTGGATTGCCGTTGTACTGGTACTTTCGGAGCGCGAATAAATCCGGACCGAGTTCATAAAACGCAAACTAGCAACACTGTCCCTCGAATTTCACTGAAAGTTCCTAGATACTTGCTTGTTTTTGTGGTAACTTCCTGGTCACACGTTTTCCTTGCAAAGCTTTTAGAAAGCACTAAGGGAACAGGAAAATAAAAAGGGTAGAGAAATGAACGAAAGTGCGATTGTAGACATTCAGCGGACTGACAAGACTCTGACTATTGCGTTTTTGGAGAGCCGATTGAATGCGATTCGAATTGACAATGAGCCTTGGGTAACTATCGATCAATCGCTTCAGACCAGTATGCCGGACATACTCGTTTTGAATTTTTCCAACGTCAACGTACTTTGCTCGGCAGTGTTGGGGAAAATAGTCGTGCTAAATAAAAAGTTCAAAGGGGAGATAGTCCTGACAAATCTGTCCGAGCTATTGCTGGAAGTATTCCATATTACTGGACTGAATCGTCTGTTTACCATCAGGAATGTCAACTAAGTACGCGTTTCAGTTGCGACATGATTTAAAACGTGAACACTTGCTGTATTGCTTGTTTGGCTCGTTCCGTTTCTTGCAGCAGTCTCTCGTATGCAGTTGCGATTTCCTCGGAAGTGTTAGACGGAAGCATTTGCTCGCAATCCCATGCAGCATCAAAAACAGCGTGAGCACATAAATAGGACGAGGCACCTTTGATGGTATGGGCTTTTTTGGCCGCAGCGATGATATCGTTTTGTTCTATGGCATGAGCCATCGCGACCAAGAGAATTGACACCTCGTCCAAGTAGATCTTGGCTAATTCGTTGAGAAACTCGCGATCCCTGTCGACCTTGTCCAACGCTCCCTCAAAATCGAAAGTGCAAGTCACGTGTTTATCGCCTCAAAAGATAGGAATGCAGATCACGCTTGCCCTAGTCGAGCGGAACGACGCTCTTGATCAATGTGATGGAATTACCGGTCGAATTATGTGTCACATGGTCCATGAAACTTCGAATTAAAAGCAATCCACGGCTTCCCATCCGATCCATATTGCTCTCGTCGGTTGGATCTCTCAGTTGGTCCACGCAGTAGCCTAGCCCTTTATCAATGATGACAAAACGCACTTCCTGATCCGAAAACGTCGCGACCATTCGAACCCTGCGATTGGAATAGGGTTTTATGTGACGACGTTCTTCGGCAATCTTGTAATACGTGGCTTCGTCGTTTTGTCTCCATTCCGAATCCAGTTCCAAGTTGCCGTGATGAATTGCGTTGTGCCTTGCGACAGTGCTATCACGTTCTCGGCGGAATAGATCAAGTGTTTATCGAGGACAGCTTTGGGCGCTTACGCTTGCAGCGCCGGCATTCAGTGCTTGCAACGCGATCTCCTCGTTATCAAAACTAGTCATTAATATAACCGGCACGCCAATACCAGTTTCCACAACTTTTTCGACAAGGCCAAGACCTTCCATTTCGGGCATCTGCAAATCGGTCACGATCAAATCAGGTAGAACGAGTTGAAGCGAATCAAAGGCGATTTTTCCGTTCTCCGCATAGGAGATCGTGGCTGACTCTAGCCCCTTCTCAAATAGACGCCCGACACGCCTTCGCTCAGTCTCAGCGAGGTTGTCGCGTTAAACCAAACACTTTTCAACGGATTATCGTCGCAAGTCCTGTCTGCTTTGAGTGAACTGCTGGTTGTTGGCTTCCCATATCCCGTACTCGGCCCATATTGGAAAGTGATCGGAAACCAACAACGCATTATCGAGAGATAGACCATACTGAGCGCATAGATCAAAAACGCCCCAGCGGCCCGTATACTCACGGGTCGCTGCACCATCAAAGAGTATATTGTCATATTGCTTGTTCTGTCGCGTGTTGGTCATCGCACCGCGGACAACCCAGTAGATACCAGGAATTTGCCCCAGCTTCCCTAGTTGCGATTCGCTAGCGTTGAGGTCTCCCAGCAAGATTACATCGTCCTCGTCTGGCCTTGCCACCCGCATCCTTTGAAAGACGTCTGCCAGCGCTGCAACTTCGGTGGCGACTTCATCCGGATCGGTATGAATGTTCACGAGCCAAAACGAAAAAGCTCGCTCGGGAGCGTTCGTACGCGTTCGAAAGCGGGCAAAAAAAGGTTCTCGATGGAGCAAGTCAGTGGGATCAGGAAATGTTCCAACGGAACTTGGATCATATTCAATGCGGTTGGTGTCATATACAAAAGCATACTGTTCCGTACTAACCGATCGGCCAAGTCGCGGGCCGATCAGGTAGTTGTAGCGACTGCCGTTCTGATTGAGGGCGTCCACTAGCTTGGGCAGGATATCGTCTTCCTTCGCTCGAACTTCCTGAATCGCAACGATATCGAACTGACGAATGGTTTGAACGATGACAGCCATAGCGTCACTTTTGGCTAATTTGCTGGTACCGAACACCTGGATGTTGAAGCTCGCAATCAATAGCTTGTCACCGGGTCGTTGCGTTGAGACAAGAGCGCCAGGTGGTGGAGCATTCAAGGGGGGCGGTTGATGAAGTGGGATGTTGCCCAAATTAGGAACGGCGACATTGCTTTGCCCCTCTGGCACCCTACCTGAGCCCTCCAAGACGGCTCGAGATTGCAAGCTCTGCATTAGAGGCCCAAGGATGGGCAAATCGGGATTGAGATACCCACCTATCCCACTACCAAAGAGTGCGGTTAGCAGAACCCAAAGCATAGATGAGGATTGCTTTGCTTTTTGAGCGCTTGGCTTTTTCGTTTTTGTTACCACGTGAAGGCCTCCATGCCTACAGGGTCGGTGTGTCACCGTTGCGGTGACCGATCAATAGAAAAGTTTTGCAATCAAAACAAGGCGAGTTTTAAAGAATGACGTTTAGGGGGTGGCTATTCCAACCGATCCTGTTTCAGGATGCCCGATCCAGCAGTCGAACACCGACCGTCTCGCAGTCGGTTTCAGGATTTCCCCGAGAAGCATAGTAGCTGCAACTCGGGATTATTATTTGTTCCAAGAATTCCCGTTCGACGATGGTGTTTTTTTGACTTGTTGTCTTGGAGATGGTCCAAAAGAAACGCCCGGGTTGCCGGCAATGGCCTGATCTCAAAATCGGCAACCTCTATCGGCCGTTGGGCCACGCTGCAAGGCATCACGTCGAGCATTAGCATGCAATCAGGAAGCTCCGAAATAAGCCGTCTTTGTGAGCCGCGTCCGCCTCGAAAATGGCAATACACTGTTCGGATACTCAACGAATAGTTTTATCGAAAATGATTGCATTACTTTAGTCACGGTTGTGAAATTGCGGCCCAACTTTCGAACCCATGGTCCGCGCGAACAGCTAATGGAATCTGGCTTGCCCGTCCAGTGCAATTGTGCCTGAATCAATCGCGGTTTTGCAATCAGTCTTTGTCCCAATAGCAATTTCATAATACACAAACTATAAATAGAACTCCCATTTTCCTACATTATTTAGGAGTTTCAACGGCCATGCCCAAAAACACACGTCGCTCTTTTTTGAAAGAAACAGCCTTCGGCGGAGCTATTCTGGGGCTCTCTCCTCGCACCCATCGCTCTCTCTTCGCGGCAGAATCGCCGAGCGAGCGGATCCGCGTTGGCATGATCGGCGTTGGTAATCAAGGAGGGCCGAAAAACAACATGAAGTATTTCTTGAAGAATATTGTTGCTCTCTGCGACTTGGACAAGACTTATCTAGCTGAGGCGGGTGGTTTTCTGCAGAAGGAAGCAGGTCTTTCTGCGGTGATGACCGACGACTACCGTCGATTGCTTGACGCGAAGGATGTGGATGCAGTCGTCGTCACGGTTCCAGACCAGTGGCATGCACTAATGACGATCGAAGCCTGCAAGGCAGGCAAAGACGTTTATTGCGAGAAACCGCTTACACTCATGATCGGCGAAGGAAAACCTATGATCGATGCCGCTCGCGAGCATGAGCGGGTAGTTCAAACAGGCACGATGCAGCGGAGTGGTATCGAATTCAAGCTGGCTGTTGAGCTGCTCCAAAAAGGAATCGTCGGCAAAGTGCACACCGTCAACGTCACGCTACCCAGTCCAAACTGGATCGCTCGGGCGAAGAGCCCTGTGCCCAACAGTTTGCCTCCGGAAGGCTTCGACTACAACCGTTGGCTAGGCCCAGCTCCGATGCGTCCTTTCAACAAGAATCACCTTCACTATCTCTTTCGTTTCTATTGGGATTACAGCGGTGGACAACAAACGAACTTCGGTGCGCATCATCTCGACATCGCCCAATGGGGACTTGGGATGGACAAGAGCGGCCCGACGAGCGTCGAGGGTTCGGCCGTTTTTAATCCCGACGGTTGGTATGAAACACCCGACACGACCGAGATCAAATACACGTATGCAAACGGCGTCGTGTTGATGTGTCGACAGAAACTGGACACGAAAAGCACCGACCAAGGGACTGAATTCGTTGGTGAAAAAGGGAGCCTGTTCGTCTATCGTGGAGGTATTGTCGCGAATCCTCCCGAACTGCTTAAGGACGCACATCTGCCGAAGATTGTTAATTCCCAAGCCAATATCAGTCACGTGAATAACTTCTTCGATTGCGTGAAATCTCGCCAAACGCCTGCGGCCGACATCAACATAGGCCATCGCTCAGCAACGGTCTGCCATCTTGGCAACATCGCGGTGCGAACGAATAAAAAGATAAACTGGGACCCGAAAACCGAAACCATTCTCGGCGACGCCGAAATCTCCAAATGGCTGATGAAGGAATATCGCAGTCCCTGGAGCCTGAACCTTTCCTAATGCAACTGCGATCCTAGCAGTTCGTTAATCAACTTCGATTCGGCCCGTTATCCAAAATTGCGAACACCGGTGACCGCCATCAGTTCTTGGCTCGCTCGCGTTGTGATACGGTCCATTGCATCAATTCCGATTCCGGGTTTCTCAACCCAGTGCATCAAGAAATCGGTCTCGCGAAAGTTGGGCATCAATTCCTCGCCAAGCCATGGAATCGTGCATCCAATTGCAGCGAACACGACGGAAAATCCCGTCAAGGTAACACGCTTCCAATTCAGCAACCTCTGCAAAAAAGCACGATACCATCGCTTTAGAATTCGAACGACCGGTCCCTCGCGATGGCGCAACCGAGCCGTCGCAGGGAGTAACAGCAGCGACATCGCAGGCGTCACCGTAAGTGCTACAACGAGTGAAGCTAAGATCGCAAGAATATAGGACGCAGCCAATGGCCGAAAGAAAGAGCCGGAAAGGCCTTCCAGAAAGAATACGGACAGGAAGGCCAACACCACAATGATCGTTGCGTATACGACCTCTCCAAGTGCGATGACCAAACCGGCCAACACCATGGTATTGACGGTTCCACCTCGCCAGTACAAAACCAAGATGGCTGCGATCAGAGAAAGGGGAATGGCCATCGCGCTGATCAAAGCGCTTCGCCAATCAAAAAGAAACACTAACAAAACGTAGACCACTAATACACAACCGAGCAGCATCGAATGGCTTAGGTTTGCTAATGAACGCTCAATGAAGGTAGCGGGCCGGAAGATGGTCGTATCGAATTGCACTTCACCCATGCCGGGCTTGAGCTCCTGTATCGCTTTTTCAATGCCGCGAGTTACGGCAAGCGTACTTGCCCAAGGTTGTCAGGGCGACAAGCCAATGCCGTTTGAAGCAATTGCTGCTCGTCCAGATCCAGTGCGGTGATTGTGTCCAGCGCTGTTGGTTCAAGTAGTGTATCCATAGTTGGAATTCCAATGATCGATGCCAATCGAACTTGGCTGATCGCAACGTTTTGCTTTTGCACTCCGTTGATCGCTTTTGCGTTCAACGCATCGACTTTGGATGCGATGGTTTCCCATTCGCTAATGTCGCCATTTTTAAAACGAGCGAGCGTCAAATCCGCGATGCTCTGCCGAATTGCAACTGCTTCCGTAGCTAATCGTGATTGATCGGCCACCAAGGCAAAATCGATATAGGCCAATCGGATATCGCGAGCCACATTAAGCCGGTTTTGGACAAGCTGATCGCCAATGCGACGATACTCACGATTGGCAATTTTGACTCGCGATGGCCTCAGAAAATAGGATTCGATGGGAGCATAGACCGTGTACTGGCTTTCTTTGACGCCCGATGGAAAATACAGGAGCACTTGCGGGTTGGCGATCAGATTTGCTTGAATCGAATCGCCACCAGCCATTCCCAATTGTGCCAACGGGGCCTGAAAAAGGGAGTTGTTCGCCAAGCCAAGGTGGCGAAATGACCCTCGGATTTACCTGGGATTTTCGATTGCAATACGCTTGGACGTTATACGAGGGACAGGCTGCATGAGTGCTGCCGATCTCAACCGCTCAAGTTACAGGATTATGCAAAAGCCAAACCTCCTTCTTTTTGCCTGGTGGATTCGGACAGCGAGGACCATGTAGTGGACGCGAGAAAGCCAAAACCCAATGTTTTCATGGTTCCGTCGCATGTTGTTGGTGATGTTGGGCTACTGCCCAATGGCACTCACTTTAAAAAATTGTCGTTGTCCTCGGGCTTCGTATTAGGCGAATTCGCCAGCAAATTTAGGCCCCAGGCTAGCGCCCGCCGGTTCACCAAATCGCAAAGTGATTGCCATTTGGCTAGCGCCTGCGGCGCGCCCCAAATGCTAATGCTGGATAATTGCAAGCTATCTATCGTTCCGCAGCAATTCCCGTATAAAATAGCGATTTTGCGGACCCGTAACACCAATATTGTAGCGAGCCGACATGCTATCCCCCCACTCCAATCTTGTCGTGGTAAACGATTTACTTAATGACGCAGAGCGAATGGTTAGGTTAACTTGCGAGGCAACTGGGTTCTCGCGTGACCAGGTTGCCCGGCAGTTTATCAAGGAGAATGCGAGTTTAGGAAGCACGGTTTGGAACGAACTAAATGACCGTGGTATTTCACCCTATACCTGGTCCAGTGCTCTTGAGAACTTCTACGTCGATACAACTGCCTTTCTGTTTGAAACCGTGGTTTGGAATCGCAGTTCACTCAAACAAGAGTTGCGACAATGGATCACTGCATTTCTTCGATCGAAATACGATCGACCACTCGACGTTCTTGTGTTTGGCGATGGCCTCGGTTTCGACAGTACTCATTTTGCTGAAGCGGGACACCGTACGAGCTACTTCGAAGTTTCCGAGCGAGCGATCAGGTTCGCAACCAAAGTGCATGAGGCCTGTGGTCAGCAAGTCGAGCTTCTCACCTCGATCGATCAAGTTCGGTCCAAGTCATTCGATGTAGTTGTGTGCCTCGATGTGCTGGAGCATTTGCCGGATCCTGCGGGTCTTGTTCAACTTCTCTCCTCGATCTTGCGTCCAAATGGCCGATTGTTTTCGCATGCTCCATTCTGGTATTTAGCACCGAGTGTTGGGACGCATTTAGCCTCCAATCGCAAATTCAGTGGTGACTGGAAAAATCTATATCGTCCCGCAGGGCTTCGTCCGATCGAAGCCAATTTATTTTGGAACCCAATCGTTTTAGCAAAGGAAGATACGACTATGAACCTAGCGTCGCGTCTGCGCGTCGCGATGGGTGGATGGATGCTATCTTTAGGCCGGATCTGGTCTATTCCTCACGTTTTTATCGCCAAGCGAATGCTGAGGCGATCGATTAGTTCTTGGCCAGAGATGGAGCGATTGTTGATTGAATCATGCCAGCGTTAGCCTCTATTTTTACACTCGTATTTATCTCGATTCTTGTCGCCATTCAGACGATCTGTGTCCTCCTCTACGTTCGAGTCCTCCGCGCCGCTGGAACCAACGGCATACGCCCCGAAGGATCAGTGAACTCATCGCCACTCAAAGCGGCAGTTGTCGTATCGGTGCGTGGCAAAGATCCGTTTCTGAAGCAGAATCTGTCGGCCTTGTTAAATCAGAGCTACCCCAGCTTTCATGTTTTTGTGGTTGTTGATAGCCAGCAGGACTCCGCTTTACCAGATGTGAAGGACGTCCAGGCGCTTGCACCGGATCGAATCCACGTGTCCGCACTGAAGACCCCGCTTGCGACGTGCAGCCTTAAGTGCAGCGCGTTAGCCGAAGCCATCGAAAGGTTAGATGATTCTTACGAAGCAGTCGCCTTCATCGACGGTGATGCGCACCCGTATCGCGACTGGCTCAGCAATCTATTGGGACCGCTACAAGACCGAAGGGTCGGAGTTGCAACAGGAAATCGATGGTATGCGCCGAGCCATGGCGAATGGGGATCTTTGGTTCGTTACTTTTGGAACGCCGGTGCTGTAGTCCAAGTCTGGCTCAATTGCATTACCTGGGGAGGAAGCATGGCACTGCGCACAGATGTGATCCAGAAGATCGGTTTGCTAGAAGCGATGCGCCATTCGTTTTTCGATGATGCAGCAGTCGTTCGGCAGATACGCAAACACGGATACAGAACAGCCTTTGTGCCATCGGTGATGGTGGCCAATTGTGAGGAGATCGCGTTGGCAAGTTTCATTGCTTGGTCTGAACGCCAAATGATCGCCGCAAGGTCGGCCAACGCTGGAAGGTTCATGGTAGCAATTCATGCATGTTGCATCCTCGCATGCATCGCAATGCCATTTCTTACTTTATCCATGGGGATTTGGGCCAGTGATGGCATGGCGATCGGCGTCTCAGTTGTTTCCTTTGGAGTTTTTTGGATCGCGGCATTGCTGTCCGCCATGGGGATTGAACGGGCTGTACAAGGGGTTTTTCGGAAGAACGGCGTGGAAGCGAGTTGGAGCAGTAGGCGAACGAAGCTTCGTTTTTTCCCAGCGTTGGTGCTTTCTCATTTCGTATACTTTAGAGTGCTCGTTGGAGCCCGGATGCGAACCCGTGTTTCCTGGCGAGGAGTAGATTATTTGCTTTTGCCAAAAAATGCCGTTCGCATGATCGAATACCGACCATTCGTACCCCCCTCAGGCGACGTCACCGCTGAATCTATCGTTTAGATACATGGTGGTGATCAACGAGAAGTGCTGTTGTTTTGGAAAATTATCGAGTTTATAGGTCTTGAGCCTGTAACGCTTTACGCTTGTCAAGGGGCCATATCCGCATGTCGATTGCGGTTGACAGATTTGGAGTGAGGGATGAGGGTAGTATGCGGTCAGCAGCTAGGATGAATGCTGAAATGGATAAGCAAGACGCTTCTGAAAATGGTTTCTCGCAAGGGAGTATTTGCATGCAGCGGTTTGCATTCTCAATGATTGTTTTTGGTGCAATGGTTTTCGCACTACCATCACAGTTCGCAAGTGCCTGTGATAATTGCATCGCCAAACAAAAGGCGTCTCAGCAAGCATCATCGGGCCAGATGCGGCATGTGGGTGGCTCGATGGGTACGGGGCGATACGAAGGGGTTGGCTTCTCGACAGTTTCATCCGATGATGCGATTCGTAAATGTTGTTACTGGGGACAACGCAGTCCAGTAGGAATCGGTGTTGCTCGCGGACAAAGTGGTTGGTACGCAACAGTTTTGTACCGATAAAGAACTAGGGAAAGCGTCATGCTTCCAAGCCAAGAGTTCTATAGCCGCGTTAGAAAACGTATATGTTTCCAATGCGGCTATGGCCCACGGCTTTTGGGTGCTCGTGCCCTATTTGCATACAGGACATCCCAGGCAAACCACTCAAGGAACAAGAGTACCATAGGGCCTATTATGTTTGGTATTTGTTGGTGCAGGTTTGCCGTGCCTTGAACCAACGAAAAAATCATCCAGGTGTTGATGATCAGCAATGCCGAACTGATCATCACAAACCCGAGTACGTAGACAGATAGCCTGAAAACTGCCCGGTTTTCGATTTTGCGATCATAGTCCGATTCAGTAGGCATCTTACTTTTTGATTGGAATGTGAGAACTTTGATAAACAACGATCATTCTATGGAAATATTGACGGCAATGTTCCATATTTGGTAACGATTTTCTACTAATAACCGTGGTCAAAAGGAAAACGTGAGTAGCGATTGGGCCAATCTTTGCCTAACATGCCTAATTCATTTACACGATGAATTGCTGCGAGAAAACCGACGAAGGTTAGATTGATGCTGCAACAGCCTGAACAATTTCGTCCGCCATGGTACTTGCGCAATGGACACCTACAAACAATTCTGACAGGTTTTTACAAGCCCAAGGCTCCGTTGCCACCCACCATTGACCATAAGATCCCTATGGGCGACCAGGGCTATAGTTTCGTATTCGAAAATTCCCCAAGTCAACCGAATGCAGAACACAGCGACGAAGGCGTTTTACTTTTGCACGGTCTCGGGTCTTCGCATGCTGGGACTTACATGACGACCACCGCACAATGCTTGCTTGCTCAAGGAATACGTGTCTTTCGTGCAGATTTGCCTGGCGCAGGACCCTCTGGCGAATTTACACCGTTGCCGCCCCACGGAGCTTGTTACGAAGAAGTCTGGGGGATGCTGACTCATCTTCGAGATAAGCTAGGAATACGGAAATGGCGAATTTCGGGCGTGTCGCTCGGAGGAAACATCTTGCTCAAGATGCTATCAATCAAACACAACAAAATCGACAGCGGCGACCAAAACCGGGAACTAAGTGTGTTGCAAGCCGTTTCGGTTGCACCCCCGATTAGACTGTCCGACTGTTCGACACACATGGAACAAGGCGTGTACAAGCTTTATGCGGATTATTTCATGCGATCGCTTCGCAAGCAAGCATATGCTCGCGCGGCCATTTGGCCACAATGGGCCGAACGGCTCCGGCATGCCTCGTTTGAAACCATTCGTAAGTTTGACGAAACGGTAACGGCACCATTGGCCGGATTCCGGGACGCCGAAGAATACTATTGCGCAGGATCTTCTGGCGCTTGGCTAGATCAAATCGAAGTCCCAACGACGATCTTGATCGACAAGCATGATCCTATTGTCCCGGAATGGATGTTCGATAACACGATATTGTCCGAATCCACCGTTTTACGAAAGTCCGAATTCGGTGGCCACGTCGGTTATATTCATCGCTACCGCGCACCGAGTTATTCGGAAAACGCATTTCCACGCAAACGATTGCATCGATGGGCTGATTCTTGGATTGCAAACGAACTGCTCAAGTAAGATCGTATTACTTGAATAGCGTTGCTGGGTCCGCTGCCCAAAGTTTGCGCACAGCCAAAGCACCGCTAATCGTACACATCAAAAACGTCAAGCAGAAGACTAATAGGACTCGTTGAGCGGTCAGCATCATGACCAATCCCGTTCGTTCGGACAGCCAAAGGTATAGCAACCAGCTTACCAACCATCCTGGAAGAAAACCAAAAACACTCAAATAGAATGACTGCAACATGACGAACCGCAAAAAATAAAATGGGCCATAACCCATCGCTTTTAGCGTTGCAAATTCCGCGAGGTGATCGTGAATGTCGGTGAACAAGATTTGGTAGCAGATAATAACTCCGACGAACAATCCCATCACGGTACCAATCGAAAAGATAATACCTATAGGCGTGTTGGTGGCCCAGAAACCAATTTCACGACGTATAAGTGCTTCACGTTCGTAGACATGGACAGCGTCACCGAGAATCAACTGAAGTTCTTCTTGAACGGTCGTTCTGCTTGCACCCTCACTCAGTTTAACCAATCCTAAGTCGACCGCCGCCAAAGGAGGATTCGTACCGTTCCGAAAAGGAAAGAAGTGCTCAACTCCACGATCGGAAACGATGACTGAGCCGTCGTAAACGAAATCCGTTCCAATCTCGATCCACTCTTTCAATTCCACCCGTCGACCGGAAAGTTCGGCTTGTTGATCGCGAAGGTTTTGAAGATTGACCCGTTCAAAGCCATATTTTGCCTTGCTCTTGCGATCGACTAAAGCATAGTTCGCATCGGTAAGCAACCGGCACTTTTGGTTCATGACTGGGTCAATAAATACATCGCCATCCAACGGAACTCCAATAGCTCGAATCGACCTGGAAACGTGCCCAATCACTCTCACCTCGGACATCGAACGGTCAATGTAAAGAGGCCTGACGCTGCGAACTCCAGTTGCCGCTCGTGCTCGTTGAAGTAATCCGTAGTTGAATCGTTGCTCGCTCGGGACGGTGTAGCGCGCCGGGCTCATTATCACGAGGTCTGCATCCAGCAATCGCAGAATTTGCACCGTGCTATCGAACAACCCGTTCAAAAACCCAATCTGCATGAACATGAGGACGACGGCAAAACCTATTCCTGACGAGGCCAGAAGAAGCTTCGGCGAACTAGAGGTTGTGTTGAGCCAAGCAAGCGGAGTTCGCATTAGGAAAAGTCAGTTTCCTAGGATCGGCATTAGAACATTGCCGTGGACATCCGTCAGTCGGAAATCGCGACCGGCGTAACGGTAGGTTAGTTGCTCGTGGTTGAGTCCCATCAGGTACAAGATCGTTGCATGCAGATCGTGCACACTGGCGGGATTGTCCTGTGCTGCAAAACCGAATTCGTCTGTACTACCATAAACCGTCCCGCCCTTGATCCCGCCACCTGCCAAACATACCGTAAAGCCGTAGTGATTGTGGTCACGCCCAAGTTTGGACTTGTTCCCATTCATTTCGACGGTGGGCGTTCGGCCGAATTCGCCACCCCATATAACCAGTGTATCGTCCAGCATTCCTCGCTGTTTGAGATCGCTAAGTAACGCGGCAATCGGTTGATCAATTTCAGCGGCAAGTTTGCGATGGTTCTCTTCGATATTGTCGTGATTGTCCCAAGGTTGGCCTGCACCATGCCATAATTGGACCATTCGAACTCCACGTTCAAGCAGTCGCCGGGCAATGAGCGTTTGTCGACCATGGACTCCGTCTCCATAGAGATCGCGAATGGTCTGCGGTTCGTGGTTAATGTCAAACGCATCCGTGGCTGCGGTTTGCATTCGGAATGCTAACTCGAAAGACTCAATCCTGGAATCGAGCCGGGGATCTAAGCGTTCGTGTCGATGCGCTTCGTTGATTCTTTGCAATAGCGCAAGTTGCCGACGTTGGGTCTCGAAGCTTGCATGCGGACTGCGAATGTTCTCGATGAGCCGTTCTACCACGGATTGCTTGGAATCTACGTAGGTACCCTGGAGGGAACCAGGTAAAAAAGCCGACTGCCAATTCTCAGCTCCTTTGATGGGAAGACCGCCGGGACACATCGACACGAAACTAGGCAAGTTTTCGTTATCGCTACCGAGGCCATAGGTGAGCCACGAACCAAGGCTTGGTCGCGATTGAATGGAATCGCCGCAGTTCATGAGCATGAGCGACGGCTCATGATTCGGTACCTGAGCGAACATGGATCGCACAACTGCAATGTCATCGATATGCTCGGCAGTTTTTGCAAACAATTCGCTCACTTCGATTCCGCTCTGCCCATAGGCTTTGAACTTAAACGGCGACGGAAAAGCGTGACCCGTCTTGCGCTCTGTAAGAAGTGTATTCGGGACCGGCTGACCAGCATACTTGACCAACGCGGGCTTGGGATCAAATGTGTCTACATGCGAGGGACCACCATTAAGAAAAAAGTGAATCACACGTTTCGCTTTCGGCACGAAATGCGGCTTGATTGCGTTCGTAGCCTGGACAGTCCGGTTGTCTGCGAGTAAACCCGCTAGTCCGAGCATACCGAACCCGACCCCAGAGCGGCAAAGAAGTTCGCGGCGTGAAAAAAAAAATGGCTCAAACATAGTTTCAATCAATCTACAAACATAAATTCATTCGCAAGCATCAACACTTGCGCAAGCTGCTGCCAGCGATCCAAGTGACTATTACTATCGCGCGCAAAATCTGTTTCCGCATCCGAAACTTGGTTCACCGTATCGCTACCTGTGCCTGTCGAATCTGCAAGCGATATTTTGGGTGACCATAGGAACTGATCGCTGTTCAATCCATCGCGAATATCCACAATGAAATCGAGCGTATCACCTTTCATCATTGCGATCGAGTTAACATCGATCTGATCTGCCGAATGATGCAGCGTTGCAGATCGTAATAGTCCTCTCGTGCCATGACTGACGAAAGCACGAATGCCATCCCCCATCTCGGGTTCGTGTGATATTTTTGAATGAATTGCATAGTTTCCATTGAGCGTCGCTGTCCATCGACGGACAATTGCATGTTTTAGATTGTTGCCAGGATGGCCTCCAATGGGGGAGAGTTGCAGCCAGCCTAACTTCGCATCCGGGTATCTATCGCTTCCTTGCCAAGCCTTTCCGGTAAAGTGCGGCAGCGGAGTGAATGTCGCAACCCGTCCCGTCTCGCTATCAAACTCTCCGTAGCCGTAGGTCCATTGGCTTGGTGATCGTACAATCTTTAACGATGCGTCTTCGAAATTGATAAAATCGATGGCAAGCTGTAATTCGTGGCCGGTTGGCCGACGCTGATAAAGCGATGCATACAACCACTCAACTCGTTCTACTTGGTCACTCTCCCCAAATGTCGCGGTCAGTTGTTTCGCTCGATTTGCAATGAATGGATGATTCATGACGAACAACGCCTGCTGCGGCACTGAGGTTTCAGTTCGTTTGGCGATAGAAAGGTCAGGGTTGGCGAAATCAAACATGCGTAATACAGGAGGCACGTTTTCTCGATCGACAATTGCATAAAGCGTGCGACGAGTGTTCTTCGTGTCGAACAATGGTTTTGATTTGCCGCCGACTCGTAGATCCAACTCGCCGGAAGTAGTGAGCCATGCGTCGCGAGCCTGCTCGAAGCTGAGACGGCGTGCCATCATACGAGCAAGCAACCTATTCTCTGGATCGATTTGCTGCAATTCTGAATCGTTTCCCTGCTGATACGTGCTAGACAACATGATCGTGCGATGCAACGATTTGATGCTCCAGCCAGAATCGATAAAACGCTTCACAAGCCAGTCGAACAGCTCGGGGTGGCTGGGGATCTCAGCCCGATTGCCAAAATCGCTCGGTGTGTCCACGAATCCACGACCGAAATGGTGCATCCATATTCGATTGATCATGACCCGCGCGGTCAACGGATTCAGCGGACTTGCGATCGCATTAGCAAGTTCCAATCTCCCACTTCCTCGTCCGAATGGCTTAGCCTCTTCACCGCCCAGGGCCGTTAAAAAGTGGCGTGGTACTTCGGAACCTTTGGTCATCGGATTTCCGCGAAGGAATACTCGTGGGCTAGAGGTAATCGGACGGTCGACAAGAATCGTGGCATAGGTCGGCGAGCTCGCGCTTTCCATTAACCACCGATCGACCTCCCCCTGTAATTTCCAGAGTTCAACAATGACATTGGAGGGGAAATAGGCTTCGATATTGGTAATATGTTCATCCGGCACATGACATGGCGATTCGATACCATAGAGCACTCGCCGCAGTCGCTCATCATTCGTATCCGGAAAGGCAGTTGTTTCAGGATTAGCAGCGATAAGTTCTCGCCACCGCTTTTCGATATTTGCGAACGCGACAGCATATTCAGATGCCACTTGGTTCTGAAGTAGGCGTTGTTCTTTTTCGATAGCAACCTTTTTTTCCATGACAACCCTTTTTTCCATGACAATGGCGTGCCATTTAGCAAAGATCGGGTCTGGAGACTGTCTGTCCTTTGACAAGAAAGATTGCCATTTGCGAACAACAAATGGGTTGATATCTTCAGGTGCAACAACCTGGTTGAACACCTCCTCTGGATATTTTTCCAGTTCGAGTTGGGCAAGCAGGTATTGTTCTATTTTGGGGCGCACACGCATGGACTGCTCTTCCCGGCGTTTGGACATGGTTTCTCGACGTTTGGTTTCCCGCTTCCCCAGTTCTTCATCAAATGCAGTGTCGTTCGACTGACCGCAACGGACCAGCGACTCGGCGCTGCTTTGAAAAACCCCGTAAAGCGAGTAATAGTCGCGAGTCGGGATTGGATCGTACTTGTGGTCATGACATCGAGCGCATGCAACAGACAGTCCCAACATTCCACGCGTAACTACATCGATACGGTCATCAATGATGTCGTGTGTTACACCCAGAAATCGTCGTCCAAGTGTAAGAAAACCCATGGCTGCGAGATCGGGGGAAACGGCAGGCACGATCTCATCAGCAGCGATCTGCAAACGTACAAAACGATCGTATGCTAAATCCTCATTGAACGACCGAACCACCCAATCTCGATACGCAGATGCATGTACCCAGCGATTCTCTTCACGTGCGTAGACGTATCCTTTCGTGTCGGAGTAGCGAGCGACGTCGAGCCAATGCCTTGCCCACTGTTCACCGTATTGAGGTGAAGCCAACAAACGCTCAATCAATCGGGAATATGCGTTCGTGGACGTATCATGAACAAAGGATTCAACCTCTGCTGGAGATGGTGGCAAGCCTGTCAGGTCCAAGGTCGCGCGGCGAATCAAAGTTCGCCGGTCGGCTAGATTGCTGGGCTCGAGGCCCGCAGCTCGCTGCTTTTCCAAAATGAAGCAATCTATCGGTTGCTGGCTCCAATTATTCTCTGGGAGCGGCGGTGGATGTACGATTGCAATAGGTTGCAGCGACCAAAGCGGCCTACCCTCCAAGCTTACGTTTGGTGTCTTAACCTCTCGAGGATCTGGCGCTCCCATCTTGATCCACGCCTCTAGGTTGGATAACTCGCTGTCGCTGAGTTTCTTGGTCGGCGGCATTTGCAGATCGGTGTTTGCGTAACGCACCGCTTCGATCAACCGACTCGATTCGGGGGCACCGATTTGGATAACCAATCCGTTTTCCCCGCCCGCTTGCCATGCGGCTCGAGAATCCAGCCGCAGTCCACCTTCCTGTTTTTTCTCGCCATGGCATTCATGGCAATGTTTAAGCAGTAGTGGTCGAATCCTAGATTCGAAGAATGCTTCGCCATCCTCTGCGTAAAGACTTCTGGTCCCCAGCGTGAAGCATGACGCAACAAGTAGTAAAAAAGTTGACCACGATATCGTCTGGGACATAATCCAGCACTTGTTCGATTCTAACGATTCGATCGGGGGAATTGCTTGACTTGCAATTTGCGGCGGGTAATGGACCATTTCATCAACACAAAGCTATGGTAATACTGATAGTCTACCTGGGTGCTTATTATGCAGCAAACATGGGAGTGCGATGAACAAAAATCGCGGAAAATTTTTCGAATTGGCACTTCAATCATTACCGTTCAAACCCCGAGCGGAGCTGAAATTGGTTTGAAACTTCTCGGTGAATACTACTTGTTTTAGACCCTCGTTCCCACACTCAGAAAATAATTTGCGAGGAACAAGGCAAGCGTATCTGGCGCAATACCGGGTTGGGCACTACAATCGATCTTGGTCAAATCGGTGCTATGGCATTCCCACAGCAGCGAGTTCGCGCGAATGGCCATTCGGTCGCGATTACTAAATTCAACTGGAGAACTATTTAATGTCCGCCCCGATTCCACCCGTAGCCAACGCACCTCGTCGAATTTTGATGGGGCCGGGGCCCAGCGATACTCATACCCGTGTATTGGCCGCGTTGGCCCAGCCGACTGTTGGGCATTTGGACCCCTATTTCCTTAAGATTATGAACGAAGTCCAAGCGATGCTTCGTGTCGTGTTTCAAACGACGAATCCATTGACGATCGCAGTGAGCGGCACCGGCTCAGCAGGGATGGAAGCGTGCGTAGTTAATTTAGTCTCACCAGGCGATCGAATGGTTGTGGGCGTAAACGGAGTCTTCGGCGGTCGCATGAAAGATGTGGCGGAACGAGCGGGTGCTGTCGTTCATGCCATGGAACGACCGTTTGGAGAAGTCTTTACGCTGGAAGAAATCGAAAAGGCAGTTAAAACACACAAGCCACAAGTCGTGGGCATTGTTCACGCCGAAACATCCACAGGTGCGTGTCAGCCGATGGAGGGTATCGCGAAAATCGTCCACGATGCGGGTGCAGTTTTGATCATGGATTGCGTGACGAGTCTCGGCGGTCGACCTGTTCGAATCGACGATTGGGGTGTTGATGCTGCGTACAGTGGAACTCAGAAATGCCTAAGTTGCCCGCCAGGACTTTCGCCGTTGACGTTTGGGCCACGTGCCTTGGAAAGGTTGGATGCTAGAAAGACCAAGGTCCAGTCGTGGTACCTCGATCTCAGCATGGTTCGAAACTATTGGGCCGAATCATCGCGAGTCTATCACCACACAGCCCCCATCAACATGAACTATGGGCTACACGAAGCTCTCCGAATTGTCCTAGAGGAGGGATTAGACGTCCGGTTTGCTAGGCACCTCAAGAATCACTATGCGTTACGAGCTGGCTTAACTGCTCTTGGTATCCAATTCGCCGTCGCAGAAGAAAACCGATTGCCAATGCTCAACGCGGTCTTTATTCCACAGGGAGTCGACGACGCTGCCGTTCGTAGCCGATTGCTAAACGAGTTTGGAATCGAAATCGGGGCTGGTTTGGGACCCATGAAAGGCAAAACGTGGCGTATTGGTTTGATGGGTGAAACGTCATGCCCTCGCAATGTTTTAAATTTTTTAGCGGCTCTAGAAAACTGTTTGTCGGCTCAGAAATTTCCAATGCAAGCGGGCGCGGGCATCGCGGCAGCCAACGATGTGTATCAGTAGAAGCTTGTGGACATAGAAACAAAATGCGAGGGTCACCTATCAACCCGCTGCAAAACAATCAGACGCAGGGCGTTAGCCAAATGGTATCGCAATTCCTTTCGAAGCTCGCTCAAATTTATCCAAGCCCACGGCTATTGACCCACGACGCAGGCTTGGTTCCCTATGAAAGCGATGGGCTGACCGCGTTTCGCGAAAAGCCTATTGCTGTCGTCTTGCCCGAAACCGCTGAAGAAGTCATTCGAACCGTTCGATGTTGTTTCGAGTCCAACGTGCCTTTCGTTGCGAGAGGTAACGGGACAAGCCTTTCTGGTGGTTCGCTTCCCGTGAAGAATGGCATTGTCATTAGTATGAACCGGATGAATCGTATCCTTCGCTTGGATCCGGTCGAACGATTGGCGGTTGTGGAGCCAGGCGTTATCAATCTAAACGTGACCAAAGCAGCCGAACCGTACGGCCTGTTGTATGCACCTGATCCATCGAGTCAAACGGTCTGTACCATCGGCGGGAACGTCGCTTTCAATAGCGGTGGAGCCCATTGTCTTAAATATGGAATGACCAGCAATCATGTGCTTGGGCTAAAGGTCGTTTTGCCAGATGGCAGTGTCGATCAGCTTGGTGGCCAAAGCCTCGAAAGCATCCAGCCAGATTATGTCGGCATGTTTGTCGGCTCCGAAGGTTTGTTTGGGATCGCTTTAGAGATCACCCTGAGATTGATTCCTAAGCCAGAAGTGTATCGAACCGTGATGTGCGCTTATCGATCCCTCAAGGCTGCTGGAGATGCTGTTAGCCGAATCATCGCTTCTGGTCTACTCCCCGGGGCGATGGAGATCATGGACAACTTGAGCATTCAAGCAGCCGAGGCGGCAGTCCATCCTGGTTACCCACTCGATGCTGCTGGTTTGCTGATCGTTGAGTTGGAGGGAGAAGCATCGCAGGTCGAAGCGGAGTTTCATCGATTGCTGCCGCTGATCCATGCCTCCAATCCTTACTTGGTCCAAGAAGCTAAAGATACTTTTGAACGTCAGCAAATCTGGAAGGGGCGCAAGAGCGCGTTCTCGGCCGTTGGGAGATTAAGCCCCGATTTCATCGTTCAAGACGGGGTTGTTCCTCGCGGCCGACTTGGTGAAGCCCTTGAGGAGATCCACCGCTTGAGCGAGGTTCACGGGATTCGAGTAGCCAATGTATTTCACGCCGGCGATGGCAATTTGCATCCGCTCATCCTGTACGATGGCAAGGAGCCGGGGGCATTGCACCGCGCGGAGTTGCTGGCGTCCGAAATCATCGAACTTTGCATTCGTTTCGGAGGCTCGATTACCGGTGAGCATGGCGTGGGAATGGAAAAACGCAACTATTTACCTAAGATGTTTCAACCGAACGATATGGAATCGATGTTTCAAATACGCAACGAAATCGATCCAAGGCACATTGCCAACCCAGGTAAAATGCTGATGGACGGCGAAGCGCCCGCGTTGACTACCTCCGGTCTGCACCCATTGGAGAAAGCCGGAGTGATCTCGCGTGAGTAGTCTCGGTATGTCCCTAACTACAACCTACGATCCTATTCCTGACATGCAGGAGATCGTACGTCAATCGACCAAGGTTCATGTTTGCGGATCGCGGACAAAAAGCGGCTTCCATTCATTGGTCGAGGGAGCCACGATCCTCTCGACCCATTCGCTCCAAGGAATCGTTTCTTACGATCCACAAGAGTTTGTTGTGACGATGCTAAGCGGGACGCAGATCTCCGACGTCGTTGCGATTTTGGCAAAACAAGGGCAGTATCTCCCGTTTGATCCCTTGTTGGTTAACAGGGGAGCCACTATTGGCGGGACCGTTGCGGCCAATGCATCCGGGCCAGGCCGATTCCGTTTCGGCGGAATCAGAGACTTTTTGTTGGGGGTCCGATTTATTGATGGACGTGGGAACTGTATTCGAGGCGGAGGGCAGGTTGTCAAGAACGCAGCGGGCTTTGATTACCCCAAGCTGATGGTTGGTAGTCAAGGCGCGCTCGGTTTGATTTACGAGTTAACCTTCAAAGTGTTTCCACTCCCTGAATCGTATGCTACCGTCATCAGCCGGTTTTCCGAACTGGATCCAGCTTTGGCATGCATGCACCAACTCGCGTCGTCACCGATGGACATTGAGGCACTCGATCTCTTTCCCGTCGAGCAAGAGGAGCGTTGCTATGATCTCGCAATTCGCATTGGAGGAATAGCGACTGCCATTTCGAACCGATTGTCACGTCTGCAAAAAATCGCACCTGCGTCCCGTATCCTGCAAGATCATGAGGACGAGATATTTTGGCGAGCGGCGTCCAACTTCGATTGGGCGTGCAATGCAGAAACATTGCTCAAGCTGCCGATAACATCGAGGGCGATCCCAAAGGTCGAAAATTTTTTGACCGATTCCCAGAGAAATCGACGGTACAGTGTTGGCGGAAACGTCGCGTGGATCGCAACCGAGTGGACCGCAGATTTGCAAGCCAAACTTGGCATGGCTCAAACATTTCTTGGTCAGTCTAGCACAATAATTCGTTCGAGTGAACCAAGCCCGTTCGGACAAGCGATTCAACGAGCACTCGATCCCGCATTGAAATTTGGCTAGCAGATTTAGTTTGTTGAAAAAACCTGGGACGAAACCCGGAGCCGCGAGCGATTTTTACGGTTGACAGCGTTCCTGGTGCTGTATATTGAAACGAGTCCCTACCACATTGCCAAGCCATTTTTTCTCGCGATGATTCACTATCTGCTTCCACAACTGATCGCCATTCTCTCGTGTTCCCAAATTTCGCTCGCGGAGGAACGCTCGCCTAGTGACGAAAGCATTCAGTATTTCGAGCGCAAGATTCGTCCGATTCTCGCCCAGCATTGCTATTCCTGCCATTCCAACGACGCAAAAGTTTTGCGAGGTGGATTGCGTCTTGATACTGCGGCTTCGGTTCAAAAAGGTGGTGACAGTGGACCAACGCTGGTCGCCGGACAACCAGACGCGAGCTTGCTAATCCATTCGATTCAGTACGACAATGACATTCAGATGCCTCCTAAAGGTAAACTGCCCGACGCCGAAATTAAGGAGTTGACGGAGTGGGTTAAGCGCGGGGCACCTTTTCCAAAATCACTCGTCGAACCCGAGCAGAAGTCACGTCAAATCAATTTCGATGAAGGTCGAAGGTTCTGGTCCTTTCAGCCGGTCAGACAACAGCCACTACCCGAGGTCCTAGACGGCCAGTGGCCCAAATCTCGTATGGATGTTTTCGTACTTTCGAGCATGGAGCGCGATGGATTGGATCCCGCGCCTCCGACGGATCGGGTGACGCTGATTCGCCGTTTAAGCTTTGATCTGACTGGACTTCCGCCACTACCGGAAGATGTTGAAGCATTTGTGACGGATGACTCGCCGATGGCCTTTGAGAAATTGGTCGAGCGATTCATGGCATCGCCTCAGTACGGTGAGAAGTGGGCGAGGACGTGGCTCGATCTTGCTCGGTATACGGATCGGACGGAGAGTTGGCTTTTGCAGGATGGACAAGCCTACTTGTACCGCGACTGGGTCGTAAACGCTTTCAACGGTGACATGCCCTACGACGAGTTCGTCTGCCGACAATTGGCCGTCGATCTCATGCCCGGTTCGAGCCCAAAAGATCTGACCGCACTCGGTTTCGTCGGCCTGAGCCCGACCTATTGGAAGGAACTGCAACTGCCATGCGAAATTATCAAGATGATTGTGGCCGATGAATGGGAGGAACGAGTCGATGCCGTAACCAGTACATTCCTCGGGCTGACGGTTGCGTGCGCACGATGTCATGATCACAAGTTCGATCCGATCAGTGCCGAGGATTATCACGCCCTGGCTGGTGTCTTCGCAAGTTCCAGGCAAGTCGGTCGCCCGCTCATTTCTGAAGAGCAGTATCAGCCTGTTCGAGAGGCGAAAGCCGAAGTCGCCAAGCTGGAAGTTGAGCAGACTAAATTAAAAACGGAGATTGCAAAAAGGGAAAAAGGGAGAGCAAAGGAACTGCCGGCAACTCAGCAACAGAAGACGGCGGACGAAACGAATACCGGTCCAGTCGACACGGCAACCAAAGATAACGCTCCGACGCCGCTGGAAAAGCTCGAACAGTTGACGACCAAGATCAAGGAACTCAAAGCGGTACCGATGTTTGATGCGGAACTGACTAACGCATTGTCCGAAGAATCCCTTTATATCGAGAGGGCTGGAGCAAACCCGCAAGACGGAACGAGGCTTACGTATCGGCCTGGCCCTCAAGATTTACCATTGTTCTCTCGTGGTGACCCGAATCGCCCGGGTGAGATCGTGCGCCGGCGCTTTCTCACTGTGCTCACACCCGAACCGCGATTATTTGAGATTGGGAGTGGTCGATTAGAACTGGCTCATTCGATTACCTCCGATGCTGCGCCGCTTGCAGCCCGAGTCATCGTAAACCGAATATGGCTGACGCATTTCGGTCAGGGATTGGTTAGCACGCCAAGCAACTTCGGTGCCCAAGGGAGCCGACCGAGCCATCCCGAATTACTGGATGATCTGTCGGCTCGTTTCATCGCGAACGGATGGTCCATCAAATGGCTACATCGCGAGATTCTCTTCTCAGCGACATGGCAACAGTCAACAAGTAGATCGGATCAAGCCAAGTCCCTCGATCCAAGTAACCGCTGGCTCTCGCACATGAACCGGCGGCGGCACGACTTCGAAGCATGGCGAGACACGATGCTGTCAGCCAGCGGTGTGCTCGATTTGGCTCCAGGCGGACAGTCGAGAGATCTGGACGAACCAGGGAACCGTCGACGAACGCTTTACAGCACGGTTCATCGGCGGGAACTCTCCACAACATTTCAAATCCACGACTTCCCCGATCCCAATCAGCACAGCCCACAACGATTTTCGACCACCACTGCACTCCAAGGATTGTATGCACTTAATGGCCCCCTACTCGCGGAGCAATCACAAGCACTTTTAAGCCGACTTGGGCGAGAACACCCAGACGACGAAGCGGCACAAATCAATCGTGCCTACTGGCTGCTTTCTTCTCGCTCACCAACCGCAGTCGAGCAGAAACTCGCCCTGGAGTATCTTTCCGACACTGCTGGCGAGGAACGTGCGAACCGCTGGAAGCAGTACACTCATGTGCTGCTGGCTTCGAATGAAATTCTCTTTCTGGATTGACGCCATGACACTCGAAGGACAACTGAACCGACGGCATCTGTTGCAACAGTTTGGTGGCGGTATGGGAATGCTAAGCGCCGCCAGTCTGTTGGCAACCAATGGCGATCTTGCTGCGGCGGACGCATTGTCGGCCACCGGAACGCATTTCCCACCCAAGGCCAAGCGAGTCATACATCTGTTCATGAATGGGGGGCCGTTCGGTGCCGATTTATTCGATCCGAAGCCGGCTCTCCTCAAGTACGAAGGCCAGAAACCAACAGGGGCCGACCTGCTGACCGAGCGGCCGACTGGAGGCTTGCTAGCCTCCCCTTTCCGTTTTAGCAACCATGGTGAAAGTGGACTACCTGTCAGTGAGTTGTTGCCGCATCTGAGTCAACACGTGGATGACATGTGTGTTCTCAATTCGCTGCATGCAGACAATCCAAATCATGGTCCTGCGTTGTTGCAGATGAATAACGGAACGATCACTCCAACGCGACCCAGTATGGGCGCCTGGTTCCTATATGGATTAGGAACGGAGAACGAAAATCTGCCCGGTTACATTGTGCTTTGTCCAGGCCGACCGGTGCGGTTTTCTATTCTTTGGAATAGCGCCTTTCTTCCATCTGCCTATCAAGGAACGTATATCAATCATTCTAAAATGGATCCTGAAAAAATGGTTCCGCACTTGCGGAACTTACAGTGGGACGCGATCTCTCAGCGACGACAACTCGATCTATTGCAACAGTTGAACGTCAACCATCGGGAATTGCGACCTGACGATTCTGCATTGGATGCTCGCATAGCCGCGATGGAAACCGCGTATAAGATGCAGTTTCAAGGGAGCGAAGCGTTTGATTTGGCACTCGAAACCAAATCGACTCGCGAGACTTATGGAACAGGTAACTTCGCGAACGGATGCTTGCTCGCACGTCGACTTGTAGAACGCGGTGTTCGATTCGTGCAAGTGTATTACGGCGATGGTCAGCCGTGGGACACCCATTCGAACCACAATGAATCGGTAAAGAAACTGTGCAAAGAAATTGACCAACCGATTGCAGCGTTATTGGGTGATTTGAAACAACGAGGACTGCTCGAGGAAACATTGGTCGTTTGGGGAGGTGAGTTTGGCCGAACGCCCACTTCCGAGAACGGAAATGGACGCGATCACAATCATCACGGTTTTACGATGTGGCTCGCCGGAGGAGGCGTAAAAGGTGGTATGACCTACGGAGAGACCGATGAGTTTGGATTCAAGGCTGCAACGAACAAAGTCCATGTGCACGATCTGCATGCCACCATCCTGCATTTGCTCGGTCTCGATCACGAACGACTCACCTTTCGGCATGCCGGTCGAGATTTTCGACTCACCGATGTCTATGGAAACGTCGTGCGAGATATCATCGCGTGAAACTTGCGTCTGTACTTACACCACTCTCCCAGACCAACATGCGGCTCGCTTCGCAATGTGGCGTGGAGGGTGTTGTGATCCGTTATCCTGGCCCCACACTGGAGGATTTGTCGGCGGCCAAACGACACCCAGAGAGATTCGGTCTGCAAGTGTTCGCTGTGGAGGGATACTTACCGATCGAGAAGATCAAAGTTGGGACGGACCATGATGGCCAGGAACTGGCCGCAATGAAACAGATCATTCGGCATATGGGAACCGTTGGCATTCCGCTCTTGTGCTACAACTTTATGGCGGGAACCGATTGGGTTCGTACGCAACTGGATGCTCCCGAGCGTGGCGGCGCGAAAGTGACCGCCTTTAATCTGGCCGACGTGCAGCGTGCAATTTCATTGAACTCGCAAGCGGAAATCGCATCGACACCGATTGGAGCCGCGGACCTGTGGACCAATCTCGAACGGTTTTTGGGAGAAGTGGTTCCGGTTGCCGAGGCGTCCGGCGTGACTTTGGCGATGCATCCTGATGATCCTCCCCTGCGAGAGTTTCTCGGCAAGGCCCGAATCATGAACTCGATTGAGAACTTGGAGCGATTGGTCAACTTGGTAAAGAGTCCGCGAAATGCCATTTGTTTCTGCCAAGGAACGTTTGCCACGATGGGAATAGACATCCCCCAGACCATTCGCCGACTGGGACATCATATACAATACGTCCACTTTCGCGATGCAAGAGGAACGTCAGAGGCATTTACCGAGACCTTCCATGACAATGGACCGACGGACATGGCCGCTGCGATTCGTGCATTGCGAGAGATCGGTTTTTCCGGCCCGATTCGCCCCGACCATGTCCCACAACTCGAAGGAGAAGATGATGGTGAACCAGGCTATACGATGCTTGGCCGACTCTTTGCATACGGTTACATCCGTGGTCTGATCCATGGAACCGCATAGCAACGTGAATCGGCGGGCGCTAGCCCCGGGCCTAAATTGCGCAGCAATATCGCTTATCACGCATCCCCAACTTACTCCATAACAAATCACCAATATACAATAAAGAAACAACATGCCCCGCATCACAGCAATCGAGACTGCAATTCCTGCGGCGATCATGCCGAACCTGATCCTGGTTCGAGTTCATACGGACGATGGCCTCATTGGCTGTGGAGAAACGTACTACACACCGCACGCTATCGAGGGTTTGATCCATGACTGGATGGCCGAACGACTGTTGGGGTCCGAAGCGACAGATATCGAATCGCACTGGCGCTTTCTCTATGAGCGCTGCACCGCGTTCGGTGCCCCGGGAGCCGAGATGCGAGCGCTGTCTGCCATCGATGTAGCTCTGTGGGATATCCTTGGTCAAGGTTGCGGTCAACCGGTATGGAGACTGTTAGGGGGTTCGGTGCAACCGAGAGTTCGCATTTACAATACGTGCGGTGGCCCAGGCTACGGAGCATTACAGCAATCCACCCAGCGAGTCGCCAAGCATCCTGGGTGGCCAGGTTATGGGGACCAAGGAAAACCAGGGCCACTCCAGGACAACTGGTCTTCGTTTCATGCGGCAGGAGATTTGGCCGCGGAACTGGTCGCAGAGGGGATTGCCGGCATGAAGGTCTGGCCGTTCGATCGATTCGTGCATCAAAATGGCGGACTGTACATATCTCCTGCCGACGTGGAAGCAGGCATGAAACCGTTGCGTGAGATTCGGGATCGAGTTGGAAACGCAATCGAAATCATGATTGAGGGGCATGCGTTCTTCCAATTGCCCTCGGCGCTACGAGTGGCCGATGCCCTCCGCGAGATTCGTCCACTTTGGCTAGAAGATGTGTTACGAGTCGACAACGTCGATACCTTGGCCGATTTCCGTCGCCAGTCAGGAATGCCGATCGCAGCTAGCGAAATGCTATTAGGGCGTTCCAGCTACCTCGCGTTGCTCAAGGCAGGCGCTGTGGACTATGTTATGATTGATCCGACTTGGTCGGGCGGGATCAGCGAGACTCGACGGATTATTGATCTGGCTCAAGCCTACAACATACCCGCAACGATGCATGACTGTACGGGTCCATTGACGTTGTTCGCGGGACTGCACTGCGCCGTTGCATCGGCAAACGTTGTTTTGCAGGAAACGGTGCGCGCGCATATCCGAACATTCTACGAACGGCTGATTGACACTCAGCCCATCATCGAACAGGGTTTTCTCCTTGCGCCCACGGGCCCAGGTCTGGGAACGTCGTACCTATCGAGTCTATTCCATCCAGGCCAAAATCAATTTCGCCGCAGCCAAGTGAGTTAATTCGTGCCAACCAACGTTCGTTACCACATCATCGGCGCAACCACTTTAACTGCCGTAATACTCTATCTTGACCGCAACTGTATTGCAGAAATAGTCAAGCTCGATGAATTCAAGAACGCGCTCAGCCTCACCAAGGAACAAACGGGCGGGATCATGTCCGCTTTTTTCCTGGCCTATGCACTTGGCCAAGTGCCTGCGGGCTGGCTGTCCGATCGATTCGGTGCGCGACGGATGTTGCCGTTGTACATCCTCATTTGGTCCGTCTGTACAATCCTAACCGGGCTAGCCACTGGATTTTTTATATTAATTGCGGTCCGATTGCTGTTTGGTATCGCTCAAGCGGGTTGTTATCCAACAGCAGGTAGTCTCGTCAAGCGCTGGGTTCCTTTGCCCAGGCGAGGGACGGCCAGCAGCATCGTTTCGTTCGGTGGTCGCCTGGGAGGTACTATTGCCCCTCTGCTGACAGCGTGGCTTTTGAGCGACTATTTAACTTGGAGATGGGTCCTTGTACTCTACGGCTGCTCTGGCTTTTTTGTCGCAGCTCATTTCTGGCGAGTGTTCAGGGAAACTCCAGCAGAACATCCATTCACAGATGAAGCCGAACGGGCCCTCATCGCTGTGGGTGAAACCGAGTCCTCTCAAACCGGTCCCGCCGAGTTTCCACCGATACTTCCTTTGGTTTGTAGCTGGACCATGTGGTTGATGTGCGCCTTGCAGTTCGGAGTCAATATCGGTTGGGTGTTTCTAGTTACGTGGCTCCCAACCTATTTGAAAGACATCAAACATGTTGATCCCATTATCGGTGGTTGGATGTCGACGATTGTCCTTGCGTCTGGAATTGTCGGGATGCTGTGCGGCGGTCAGTTGACCGATTTTGCAACCCGAAAGCTTGGCCGCCGCTGGGGCCGATCGTTGCCTATGTTCATCTGCTACATCGTAGCGATCGGGGCCTATCTATCGTGCCTTCGACTGGAATCGGCATGGGCGTTTATTGCGGCAGCGTCCCTTGTGGCTTTCGTTACCGATATGAGCGTTCCAGCCATCTGGGCTTACATGCAGGATGTTGGCGGCAAGAACACGGCCGCGGTCTTCGGTTGGGGAAACATGTGGGGAAACTTGGGGGCCGCAACCACGCCGTTGCTTGTGCCGATCGTGCTTAAACAATGGGACACGAACGGTGACTGGCACGAAGCGTTTTGGCTTTTCTCTCTTGGCTACTTAGTCGCAGCACTCGCTGCATTAGGAATCAACGCCAATCGTCGTATTGAGTGATTAGGGATCAAAACCCTCATCGCATTCGTTTGGTGCAGTCAATACTTGTACAATATTACGTACACTATCCTGATGACCCTTTTTGACGGAGTTCAAATCTATGTTCTGGCGACGACCCCTGTTCTGGAGAATTTGTATGATCGTATTTGCAAATACGGTTACTTTTGCCTGCAATCAAGCGTACTCGCAAGAAAAACTTCGCGTTTATCTGGGCACCTATACAGGCAAGGGGAGCAACGGCATCTACCAATGCGAACTGAACCTCAAGGACGGCTCTCTTTCGGCGGCCACGCTGACGGGAGAAACCAGCAGTCCTTCGTTTTTGGCATTTCATCCCAACAAAAGGTTTCTCTACGCCGTTAACGAATCCGACGCGATGATCAGCGCCTTTGCCATAGACGGCACGACGGGGAGCCTGACCTTTCTCAATTCTCAACCATCGCAAGGCGGAGCACCGTGCCATCTGATCGTGGATTCAGCTGGCAAAAATGTGCTTGCCGCCAACTATAGCGGCGGAAGTTGCATTTCAATCCCGATCGATGCCGACGGCAAGCTCAGCTCGTTGTCTTCCTTCCAGCAACATCAGGGGACAAAGAAGAATGGGCATTCCATCCACCTGGATAAGGCCAATAAGTTCGCCCTCTGTTGCGATCTCGGATTAGACAAGGTCATTGTTTATTCATTTGATGCTAACAAAGGAACGTTGACGCCACACAATGCATTCGACGCACCCAAGGGAACGGGCCCACGTCACTTCGCTTGGTCTCCCGATGGCACGCGCGCCTATATTAATGGCGAGTCGAACTTGACCATCCTGGCCTGCGATTACGATGCTGACAAAGGCATACTGAAGCAAAGACAAGTTCTTTCTACGTTGCCAAACGATGTCGTTCGCAAGGGCGGCAGTACAGCTGAGACGGTCGTGCATCCCTCAGGGAAATTTGTGTACGTTTCGAATCGCGACCCATATAACTCGATCGCAATTTTTTCGATCGATCAGACCACGGGTGTACTGAAAGCGGTTGGCCATCAGAGCGCTGGCATCAAGACACCTCGCAACTTCGCGATCGAGACCACTGGGCAGTACATGCTGGTCGCTAATCAATCGGGTGGTAATGTAATCGTGTTTCGGATCAACCCATCGACGGGTGAATTAACGCCGACTGAGTTTAGCGTAAAAGTTGACAGCCCCGTCTGCATCCGATTCATGGAAACAGAGAAATCTTCTCCGTGAACGCCACCATTCGTCCTCTCGTTCCCAAGCTACGGCTTGGGAACGCGCACTCTGGAAGCTCTGCTTCCCGGCCCCTGTTTCGGCCGACACACGACAATCAGTCCTCGGAGCCCAGTTGACGGCCTGCCAATGCCCGCAGGACGTCGAAGCAGAGCTTCCGGAACTCTGGTTTCCAAGCTAGAGCTAGGAAGCGAGGGTCTTAGTTCTTGAGGGATCCAATTTATCGCGCAAGAAACGGGTGGAGCCTGACGCGTTGGTAGTTATATTCACTTGAACTCGAAACTAGTGAGCTAACTCCAGATGCAATCCGATTACGAAAAAATCAAACAAGCAATTAATTATTTATGTGCACATGCGACGACTCAGCCACCGTTGGAACAAATTGCTGCGACGGTAGGTCTTAGTCCGGCTTATTTCCAACGCATGTTTCGCCGTTGGGCTGGTGTCAGTCCCAAGCGTCTATTGCAATACTTGAACGCTGTGGAGGCGAAGCGGCTTTTGCGAGAGTCGACTCCTGTACTGGAATCTGCGTTTGCCCTAGGACTAAGCGGCCCAAGCCGCTTGCACGATTTGATTGTTTCTACCGAGGGGGTCACACCGGGTGATTATGCCGAGCATGGTCAAGATCTCGACATTCGCTACGGCTGGCACGATTCCCCTTTTGGATGCTGTTTGGTTGGCCTCACCGACCGGGGTGTTTGCGCTCTACGGTTTGCGGACTCATCGAAAATCGAGGATGAACTGAACCTATTTCGAGAGGAATGGGCGCGAGCTAGGATATTGAAGGACCAACGCAGAACAGCCGAGGTGATTGAAAGGATATTTAAAACGGAAGTTCCCACGCAGCTTCTATTGCATTTGCGGGGAACCAATTTTCAGTTGAAGGTCTGGGAAGCGTTGTTACGAATTCCAGAAAATTGCGTCACTTCCTATTCTGATTTGGCGAATCGATTAGGTATTCCAACGTCGACCCGTGCCGTTGCGAACGCGGTAGGTGCCAACCCAATCGCTTTTTTGATTCCTTGTCATCGTGTACTCCGATCGACGGGCGAACTCGGCGGATACCGTTGGGGCCTGGACCGCAAAGCAGTGATGTTGGCCCGCGAGTTGGCTCGTTCAAATCAAACACCTGGCCAAGGATGTTAATATGAAAAATAGAAGCGACGTCTTGTACCCCCACGAGCTTGTCTCGTGGGGGTACAAGGTTCATAGGCTAGGTACCCTAGCCTACGAACCTTGGCTTCCTGCCAGGCAAGCTGGCGGGGGCGATATGAAACTACTTGTGGGGTAAAAAAAAGCTGGCAGCCTGACTTACGGTTGGTTGAATCTCATCGCAAAGAGCCAGTGCGTGCAAAGCTTGGGCGGTGCTGATATAAGTGCTGTAATGGTATGTGTCGCGAAAAAGCGACTTCATCCACCAACGACCGCTAACACGCTGATTTTCTTTAAGCCAAGTAATCCCTTTTTGAACCCGACTATCTGTTGCAGAAACGTCTGCCTCACGTAAGAGAACAATTGCATAAGCGGTCATGTAGGGGTCGCTTTCGGGGCTTGCTGCGTCCGGTTCGGATTGAATCATCGTCACAACCTTCGGGTCCATCTTCTTGTGCCAGCTCATCAAGTCGGACATGCGCCGCGTGGACCAGCCGCCATCGGGGAGCTGTTGGCGCCATAACATCGCGATAGATGCTGCACGTTGTTCGTGCGAGACGAGATCTGGCATGAGCCCGGCGAGTTGAAGCTGAACGGCGCGTTCGTAGTCGCTGATCGGGGAATGTTGGCTCAAGTATTTTTTCAATCGCTCTATCCGATCGAGCGTATCTGCATCGGTTACGGTAGCGAGCCAGCCGGGGGCATTGCGAATGGCCCTCGCGGCTTGCACCGTAAGCTCGAAGTCGGTCGTGATGTAGGGTATTTCCACTTGATCGATGGTCTTGATGAACCCCTCATCTGCTAAGCATTGAAGGGTGTGACGCAATGACTTGTCGGTGTGTTCCGAAAGTGATCCGGTTACGTGCTTGTCCCAGGCGGCGAGTCCAGAGCTGCGCCAGACCGACTGGATACTAACTCCCCAGTACTTCACCCCATCGCGAATCTCAGGCGGCCCTATCTTTGCAGGGATACTCTCGATAAAGTCCGCAAGAACTTCGGCGCTAGGCTGGCCGAGCAGAGTTGTCAAAGCCGGACGTTCTGCCATATAAACGCCGGTGCTGTGGCACGCTACGCATTTCCGTTCTCGAACCCAATAAAGGGCGCCATCGTCGAGATACTGTTTGGCGGCCAAGATACTTTCTGGCCCAAAAGCCTTTACCTTGGGTTCATCAGCGGTGGCTGCTGGCACTGAGATTCCGTCGGACTTGTATTGAAATTTAGAGACAGGCTTACTCTTTTGTTCGGCTGTTTGGGGTGCGTTCGGAGCGTCGTATTCGGAAGCTTTTAGTGGGATCGTCACGAGCGACGCAAATAGACTTAGGATGGGAATGAATTTCATGTGCTGGCGAAGTCCAGTGAAATAGGCGGGAAGTAATTATTCGTTGGCAATCCTTATCTTAGCTGGGATTTGCCGTCGGTGTGAGCGTGTAAGAAACCATCGCATTTTCTTAGTATAGCGTACAAGTAGGTCAGCCTGTCCTCAGGCTGACACTGCACGAGCCCATTGCGTACTTATCAAAAGGTCCGGCTGAGGACAGCCGGACCTACGTGTTGTTCAGTCTGGCCGCTGACTGATGTCCTGCAAAAAAAGACTAAATGAAACAAGGCTCAGGTAAAATCGGAGCCTTGTTTATAAGTGAATAGTCTGAATAGCTACTTGTCCGACTTTCTGTGGGCAGAAATCTCTGCAGCAGTCACTTTGTAAAGTTTTGCATCTTCTTTCACTGCCCAGCCCTCCGTAGTGGACGCCGTGGATTCATAAGCGACAATCGCTGGAGAAGTAACCCCTTCCTTTAAAAGTTTCCCCCAAACGATAGACACACTCCTATCGGCAATAGCTTTTGCAGCTTCAGGAAATCGATTCTCATATTGCTTGGCATCCGCTTTCTTTTGAAACGGCATTCCTCCAAAAGAAGCTTCCAAAAGAAGATCTCGTGTTTCTACCATTACCTTGCTTGCTTCTTTTGGAACCGAAGGCGGTCCCGAGGAAACACCTCCACATCCACCAAAAAACGAGATCGCTAAACCAACTAACAAGTACAAAAAAGGCGTCTTGGATTTATTCATTTACCACCTGCACTTCGCCACCTGCCTTACTGCCAGTGTTTTGCCAAATTACGAAATCCGTGCCATCTGACAAGAATCGAACCGAACCATCTGCATAGACCGAATTCACTCCTCCCGTATGGTAACTCGATGCAGCAAGATGCCCCACCACCAAACTAGTAGTACCACAGCTGTATCTTTGCTGTGCAGGGTTTGATGCTTGTTTGTTCCAATTAATTGGAAGAGTATGGGTATACATGAAAGTGGACGGAAGAGCTCGAAAGTACTGAAGACCTGAGTATCGGAGCCAGGTGCCAGTTGTGTTTTGACCGTTTGGCAAACATTGAGGAACCGTCCGTCCGTCTGTTATCTGAATCCCAGTATAGGCAGTAGCCCCCATAAAAGCAGTTGTATGATCGAAGTTTCCGGTCCCGTCATTGCGAAAAGTTCCTCTCTTCACTTCGGTAAACATAGCTGTATTACTCGTTCCATCTGTAATCGATCCGTGACTCGGTCCCTTCAATACTTGTCCAGCGGAAGGATTGGGTGCTGCAAATATGCCATCAACTGCTGTTCCACCTCGATAGTCGGACGAACCTCCCATCGAAGCCATATAGTTATTCCGCCCCTGTTTAGGACTAGCGGTGGGTCCCTCTAAAGCCGACGACGGATCGGATGGGCAAATGTAACTCGGGACATCACCGGTTCGAGCTGCGAGATTGGCATTGGCAAGTGCTGGAAAGCTTGTGTTGATTGGAGCATCGGAATTAACGCCATAATTCATATTGAAAAGGACCGATTTGTTGCCTTGCTCGATATACGGCAAAATCAATGCCTGCACTGCACCATCGGATGAATATGTAGTCGGAATATTTGTCGTCGGAGCCGGCAGAACGACCGTGTGCCTTCGCGGTGGGAAGTACTTGAGGGCGCTTTCGAAGTTGTGCGATGCCAATCCTAACTGGCGAATATTATTGGAACACTGCATTTTTCGACCGACTAGATTAGTTGAATAATTAAACTACTTTTTAAGGCGTGTTTTTTGGGGTGTCCGGCTGCTCTAAACGATTGACGGGCGTCGCCAAACAAGCATAAAGTGATTGCTGCACTAAACAGCATCAGCTGAACATGCGATCCATAAATCCTACTTCTAGAAAAATGCGTAATCGATTCTATTTTTTGGGTGACAAAGGCTACTTCTTATGAAAACAAGAAACGTTGTACGAAACGGTTTTACGTTGGTGGAATTGCTAGTGGTCATTGCGATCATTGGCATCCTCCTCGGGCTTCTGCTGCCGGCAGTTCAAGCGGCTCGTGAGGCGGCTCGACGCATGCAGTGTTCCAACAACTTAAAGCAGTTGGGACTGGCTGTTCAAAACTATCACGATGTTTGCAAATCAATTCCATCAGGATTCATCACGAATTACCCCGCCGGTGCATTGAATACGGCTGCCATGATGTCTGTTACACAGAGAACGCATTGGTCATGGGGAGCATTCGTTCTGCCCTACATCGAGCAAACTGCTCTGTACAACACTTTGAATCCAGGGCAAACAAGCATGGACGCATTGCTTGCAACACCTGTTGGACTCGCCGCATTGACAACGTCACTTCCGTTCTTTCAATGCCCGTCGGATACAGGTCCAGGCCTCAATAATTTTGATCAAACTCTGTCCGATGCACCTGCCAATGCAAACGCCCCATGGTACAACCGCTTCGTCACATCCAACGGCACGAACCGCATCGCGATCGCAAAGTCGAATTACATTATGTCCGCATGTAGCAGCGTGAGCACAACCCCTCCAGTTTGGCCACAGTATGGGCCAGCAACCGGCGTCGCTTGGCTAAACTCGAAATGTAATTTAGGTGAAATTACTGATGGGACTAGCAACACGATTCTAATAGGTGAACGAGCGTTTCGATATCACAATTTAACTGTAGGTGCAGGTAATGCACTCGGTTTCAGTTCGACCGTGAACACGCCGGGAACCAGTGCTGGCATCAAGGCGGCAGCGATGTGTGTCCTTGGGCTTGCCTACAACGGTATCAACTGGAGTGCCAACAATCGTATCCATCAGCCTCGCGGATACAGCAGTAATCATTCTGGCGGTGCGATGTTTGTATTGAACGATGGGTCGGTTCACTTCATTAGCGAAAGCATCGACTACAACCAACAAACCATTCCAGGAACATTAATCAACGGGGCTTGGATTGATAGTACCTTTGAACGACTTATTGGAAAAGCCGATGGTGGCGTCGTGGGGGCTTTCTAGAACGTAAGGAGAAACGGTTTGAGCTATGATTTCTTTGTTCGATTCGATATTTTTGGAGTTGTTCTCAATGTTGAATGTTAGATTTGTAGTCGGGCTCGTTCTGCTTGGTTCGCTTTTCGGTTGTTCGCAAAGCGACCGGCCACCTTTGGGACGTGTATCTGGAAAAGTAACGATGGATGGGGCACCCATCGAAGGCCTTATCGTCAATTTTCGGCCAGACGAAGGCCGTACAGCGACGAGCGAAACAGATGCGCAAGGGAAATACGATCTGATCTACACCTACCAAGTAAAGGGCGCTAAGGTTGGCCCGAGCACGGTCAGTTTTGTTTGGCCGACCGGTGCAGAAGGAAAGAAGGGCATACCGGCTCAATTTTCCGAGAAATCCGAGATCAAGTTTGAAGTCAAGTCAGGAAACAACACCTTTGATTATGACATCAAATCAAAGTAGTTCATCTACTTTGTAACAGGTTTCTGTGCCGCTGGTTTCTTGGGTGTTCTTGGCGTTTGCATGGCCGTTAACTGCTTGTCGTCGATTTCATTGGCCGCTCCTGCAATTGGAATCTCGACTCCCGCAGTCCATAGTACTCCGTTGACTACCAATTGTCGCATTCCAGGTAGCGACCAAGCCGAATGAGCGTCCAAGCCGGTAAACGAAAAAGAGCGACCGCCATTGGAGCGTTGGTAAGACCAAGCAACTATGTCCGCGTCCAACCCAGCACGGCTACCTGCATACTCTTTGCCTGACCACACCAAAGGCGTAATGCCCTTCATTCCATCCACGAAGTGAATTGCATTGAGCCAACCATCATTGATTTTCCAGGGCGTCACACCGCTTGCAATGGGATGCTTTGGGAAATCGACGTGATTGCTGTCCCAATGGCCGCGTCCTGACCCGGTCGAGTAGATGCCACCCAGCCAGCTTTTGGCTTGATCCGCAAATGACTCTGGAAAGTCGACGGATTGATGGATCATCACGATACCAACACCGCTATCCACCATGGATTGAAGCTTGGTTGTTCGCTGCGGGGGATCGAGAAACGCTTGCTTGCCACCACCATCGGTGTAGAAGACGACGGCTTTCGCATTCGAAAAGACAGTCTCATCGGAGGGCCATCCGTTTTTAACTTGCACGGTTTCCACGCCCTTGGTCTGTCCCAGCAAGGCTTCGAGGACTGCGCATCCGGCTAGATAGTCATGATGCCCGACGGTATCGACGAGAGCTGTCTCACCTGCAACGAGTACGATTTTTTGATTGCCTTTCGCGGCGTCCGTTTGGGCGTAGTTCGTACCGACAAATAAGAACGACAACGCGACGAACGAAGACAATCGCGTCATCCATTTAGTAAAGCGTGGATCAGGACCAATCATAGTTTTTCTGCCTTCGAAAGCCATAGAGGTGGAGAGAACCGTCAGAGTGAATATTGAGAATTGTGTAGCCATTGTTGGTTACTCCAGAACCCTCCACCATGGCTGCCAACGTGCAGTAGTGGATGTGTCCGATTTCAGCGTATGCGTTCTGGTGGCTGTGTCCTTGAAAAACGGCGGAGACTTTCTGCGATCCTTCTAGTAGGCTGCGAACTTCGGCCGCATTCTTCACGCAGTGCTGGTTGTTGCCGTCCAAGCGTTGATGGGCTAGAACGATGACTCTGCCATCTGCCTTTTTGAGATCGTCTCGTAACCATTCGACTTCGGCTGCGGGGATATTTGCGTCATCCCAAGCTGAATTTTTCCGACCATAGGGCTTCCCGTCCTTTCGAAAGCATGCGTCGAGCACGATAAAGTGAACGCCGTTGCGATCGAATGAATAATAAGATTCTTTTTGTCCAACGTTTCCCAGAAACTCGTCCTTGGTCAGCATGTCGACGCAATGGTTACCGAGTACGTAATGCCGATCCTGTGCGATGGCTGCAAACAGTTCATTGATCTTGGCAAGGTAACTCAACTCCACTTCGGTCGAATCAGCAGCATCGATCAAATCACCGAGTTCGACGATCAAGTCGGGTTTGTTCGTTTTGAATTGCGATGCGGCCTCTGCGAGCTTAGGGAGTGTCTCCCGATAATGGCGAGTGCCAGCCGGATCCTTGTCGGCGAAGTGCAGGTCGGTGAGCAAGCCGACACGAAGCAATGGTGATTTGAGTAGCGGCGAGTTGTCGTCGGCAAAGAGCGCTTCGGATGTCGCAAGAGCTGACGCGGTTAGTAGCAATGAGCTATCGTGGAGAAACGCACGTCGGCTCAAGGGTGTTATGTTTTGGATTTCATTCATGTTTTAGGTATTGGCTTGGACCTAATGGCACTCACTTTAAAACCTTTGGCGCTAACCTCGGGCTTGGTTTTAAACGAATTAGCCAGCGAATTCGGGCCCGGGGCTAGCGCCCACCGGTTCACGAAAAACAGTGAGTGCCATTGGGCTAATGCCGACCGGTTCGACGATTTTTTGGCTACTTCTTTTTGGCGAATTCGTGCAACAATCTACCTGGGCTGCCCATGATATTGTAGCCAGCATCAACGTGTAGGATTTCGCCGGTGATACCGCCGCTGTAGGGGCTCATCAAATAAGCGCCGGAGCGACCTACTTCTTCGTGCGTGACGCAACGCCCAAGCGGTGCCACGTATCCATAGTACTCTTGCATTTCGCCAACGCCTGCGGCAACTCCAGCCAAGGTTTTTAGTGGACCGGCGCTGACCGCGTTGACCCGAATGTTTCTGGGACCCATATCGTAAGCCAAGTAGCGAACGGTAGCATCCAGTGCGGCTTTGCAAATCCCCATGACGTTGTACCCAGGTACGCACTTCTCACCGCCGAAATAGGTCATGGCAAGAACGGAGGCTTCTGGGTTGAGGATAGGGCGAGCAGCGTTGGTGACTGAAATCAAGCTATAGACGCTGACGTCCATCGCTAGCTTGAAACCCGCGCGGCTTGTCTCGACAGTCTCTCGAGACAAATCATCACGGTCGGCAAAGGCGATCGAGTGCAAAAGGAAGTCGATGTTCCCCATCTTTTCGCCGGCCATTTTCATGAAGGCGTCGACTTGTGCGTCATCTTGGACATCCAGCGGTTCGAGGAAAGCGGTTTGGCTTGGGTATGCGACCGTGCACTTGGAAACCCGCATTCGGTTTTTCTTCTTTTCGTCCTCGGGTTTATCCGGCAAATGGGAAAATCCGCAGACCCCACCGTGTTCCATAATCTCGCGAGCGATCGCCCAAGCGATTGAGCGATCATTTGCTACCCCAAGAATCAATCCCTTCTTGCCTTCGAATAACTTCATTGAGCCGAACCTTAACCATTGAAAAGATGAATGAGAACTTTGCCAGCCGCTTAGACTACCCGCTCCAGGTAGCCATCGACAAGCCCAGCTCACAATGACAACACTGTGAAATTGAGCATCGTGCTAAAAATCACTGTGCTAAAAATCACTGGCATGGTCACCCTCCCTAAAAGATGGGTGACTTCACGAGGAAATCACAGTGTGGTAAACTGGAAGACCTCCAAGGGAGTAGGAAAACTTGCTACCGCAAAGCCTCGCAATTAGATGGAGGAGTTTGCCGAATAGCGTCAATTATTACATTACTTCTTTGCGTTTTTTTTCGCTTCGCGTTCGTTCTGCAGTTTGCTGTTTTCCTTGAAGAGTTTTTCGAACTTGGCCACTTTGTCAACGATAATGTTTCGGCAATAGGCTTGTCCCGGATGCAACTTGAAATAGTTTTGGTGATAATTTTCGGCGGGATAGAAGTCGGGTAGGGGGCTAATTTCCGTTGTGATTTTCCTGAAGGCTTTTTCTTCCAAAAGCTTGGCCTTCATCTTCTCTGCCGCTTCGCGTTGCGCATCGTCGTTATAGAAAACCACGGACCGATATTGAGTTCCGACATCGGCCCCCTGTTTGTTTAATTCCGTCGGGTCATGCGTCTTGAAGAAAATCAACAGCATCTCATCGAACGAAACTACATCGGGGTCAAATGTAATCTGGCAAACTTCTGCATGCCCCGTTTGTCCAGTGCACACAGCTTCGTAGGATGGATTTACAACTTTGCCGCCAGCGTATCCCGAGACGACGGTCTTCACTCCGTCGACCCGTTGATAGACCGCTTCCACGCACCAAAAACATCCGCCGCCAAATGTTGCCGTTTCCAATTTGCTTTCCTCAGATGCATTACTGGAGTTGGGTGTTTTGATTGCGGTCTTGCTGCCAGTTGTTTTCTCTTGAGCGACAAGCCAATAAACCGAGCTTATCGATAAAACGATCGCTGCCAAAAAAACGATCACGGGCCTGCGACGGACACTCTTCATCGTATTTCTCCAAAATTGAATTCGGTCGGATTTTATGCTAAGGGGGGGTTAGCGAGATCCCTTTATTTTAGCTGGACGGCAACGTACGAACAGGACACGTTACAATACGCTAAAATTGCAGTTCGGGTTGCCTTTTCCGAGGCTTTGGGTGTTTTGATGGATTTATTTTCACATACTGAGAAGGTCAACCGGGAAAAGTCACTACCTTTGGCAGCCCGCATGCGGCCTAAGAGACTCTCGGAATTCGTTGGACAATCGCATTTTTTGGCACCAGGAAAGCTCCTGAATCGACTGATCGCTGCAAAACGAGTGCAATCCGTCATGTTCTACGGGCCGCCAGGGACGGGCAAGACCACTTTGGCCCATCTTCTTGCGATCGAGACGGGCGGACAGTTTCGCCAAATCAACGCCGTTACCAGCGGTATCAAAGAGTTGCGTGAAGCGTTGCAGTGGGCAAAAGACGAGCTCTTGACCGGCGGCGCTAGGCCAATTCTCTTTGTCGACGAGATTCATCGCTTCAATCGGGCTCAGCAAGATGCCTTGTTGCCAGACGTCGAGGATGGAATCGTTGCATTGGTCGGAGCAACGACAAGCAACCCGTTCTTTTCCGTCAACGGTGCTTTACTGAGTCGCTCCCAACTCTTTGAACTCAAACCGCTTACGGAAGCCGAGATTGTTGGACTCTTGGAACGCGCCATCGCAGATCGATCTCGGGGGATGGGCATGTACAACATACAGGCAGATCCGGAAGCCCTCGTTGCCTGCGCAACGATGGCAGAGGGGGATGCACGCCGTGCTTTAGGCGCGTTGGAACTTGCGGTACTCTCATCCAATACTTCGCCTGTCATTCTGGATGTGGCTCTCGTTCGAGAGAGCATGCAGAAAAAAGTCCTGCAGTTCGACTCAAGCGGCGAGCAGCATTACGATATGGCTAGCGCTTTCATTAAAAGCATTCGCGGCTCGGATGTTGATGCCGCTTTGTACTGGCTTTCGCGTGCGATCCAAAGTGGCGAAGAGATTCGTTTTCTCTGCCGACGACTGGTGATTCTTGCCAGTGAAGATATAGGCAATGCGGATCCTCATGCATTGCCTATGGCAGTGGCAGGCATGCAGGCTTGCGAGTTTGTCGGATTACCAGAGTGCCAGCTCACGTTGTCCCAGGTTGTGATCTATTTGGCTTTGGCTCCCAAAAGCAATTCGGCGACGACCGCGATTGCCGCTGCCCAAAACGATGTTCAAGAGGGAACTGTGATTCCAGTACCGGTGCATCTTCGCGACGGACATTATGCGGGTTCTAAACAGTTCGGACATGGACAGGGATACGAGTATTCTCATGATTCCAAGGACGGCATCGCCGCTCAGGACTACTTGGGGGTGGACCGCCAATACTACCGACCAACCGACCGTGGTTTCGAGAAAGAACTATCTCAGCGTTGGAGGGAAATTCAAAAGCGATTGAAGAATCGTTAATTTCGGAAAAGTCAACGCGGTCTGCAACTCTTCGGTGTAAGAACACAGGCAATCAATGCGTTAACGGGAAGATTTCGAACTAGGATCAGAACAGCTTTGATCTCTCCTATCTCACTTCGGCCCTGCTATGTCCTCGCCTACTTTTCGCTTTTTGGGTCGTTTCGGTATTGGCCACGTTCGCATTCTTTGCCTTTGTTTTATCACCTCTTTAGGCGTTTTGATGTCTAGGATCGCCTACAATGGCTATCAAAAACTTTCCGATGAAGCGAATATTGCCAAACTAAATCAAAAAGTAACCATCTACAAGCAGGAAGTTGGGACGTTACCAGATTTGAACTTGATCGATTTGTACAACAAGGGATTGACAAAGCAACGATTGCAACGCACACCCTTCGGCGGATACTACAGACTCCATCCAAACCAGTCCGTCGTCTACAATCCCAGCATCGCGAATCGATAACCACCGCAGCTGCCTCCGATGTTTAAGCGATCGAGGCCCAAGCCAAGATCGCGGACTCGCCAGCAACGATGCTCCCAACATGTCGGCAACTTGTACGGCACTGTTAGGTGTCGCAAATATGACGAGACGCCGGGGCTTTGTCGATAACTCCCGCCGTGCATTCACAAAGACTCGAACGCCACTTTCGAGCCTCGTCCATCGCACCTGCTCGTCGAAAGCCTCGAACGCAGGCAACAATGCGTCGCTTGCAACGACACAGGAGCATAGTAAGCAGAAAATAACGAGCGATTTTAGCTGTTGCATTGCCTGTCCTACGCTAACGATTAAACGATTGTTACGTTAACGATTGTCAAAGTCGTCTTTGTTGATCCCGTAGGCTTCCAATTTACGATACATGGTCGCTCGCGATATTCCGAGCAATTCGGCAGCCTCAGGAATACTTCCACGAGTGCGTCGCATGGCTTCTTGAATCAGCCTCTTTTCCCACTGCTCGATATTCAAGGTGTCGAACACCTCTGACTTGGATTCGTGCAATGTCAGGTCCGAAGCTTGAATTTCATCGCTCGCCGCTAGCACGATGGCGCTATCGATAATATTTCGTAGTTGCCTGACATTGCCTGGCCAATTGTAATCCAACAACCGTTTGCGTGCCGCCTGGCTTAGTTTGATTTGCATGCGACCATGCTGACGTCCAAAGTGCTCGAGGAAATGATTGAGGAGCAGTGAGATGTCTTCGCCTCGCTGCCGTAGTGGCGGCACTTTTATTTCAAACACGCTCAGCCGGTAATAGAGATCTTCGCGGAATCGCTTGTCCGCCACAAATTCGCTCAAGTCGCGGTTCGTGGCTGTCAATACGCGAACATCGACTCGCACTTCTTTGCGTCCGCCAACTGGCAAAAATGGATGTCCCTCGAGAATACGTAGCAATTTCGCTTGGCCTGCAAGTGTCATCTCACCGATTTCATCTAGGAAAAGAGTGCTACCGTGCGCTTGTTGAAACCAGCCAATATGTTCCTTGTCCGCCCCTGTAAAGGCTCCCTTTGCATGGCCAAAGAGCTGGCTTTCAATTAGCTCGCTTGGAATCGCCGCGCAATTGACGCTGAGCATCGGTCGATCGGCTCGCGAGCTCACTTTGTGGATTGCTCGCGCGACGAGTTCTTTGCCGACGCCGCTTTCGCCCCGGATCAGAATGCTGCCAGTCGCTTTGGCAACACGCGAGATGCGCTCTTTAAGCTCAAGCATGAGTGGGCACTGACCCATCAGTTCGTCGAAGTCTGCGTTTTTTACTTGAAGTCGCCCGTGATCGAGTCTCAATGACGATTCATTCCTAGCCCGTACCAGCGACGCAGCGAGGAAACTCGCGGAAGCAATCGTGAAGTCAAACGAGTGCTTTTCGAAAACCTCCTTGTCGCGGTACAAATGGATGACTCCAATGGTTTTATGATCATGAAGCAACGGAACACATATCGCGTCGGCATAATGCAAAAGCGGACCATCACCCGGTGACTGTGACTCATTTTTGACCCAAACCGCAGTGGCCTGTTTGCAAACCATTTCGGTTAGCTTGTGGCTAAGGACGATTCGAGGTTCATTGTTGTTCGGATACTTGCATTGCTCCGTTAGCATGCCATCCTCATCGGCTAGCAAGAATGCGACGAAAGTAGCCTTGGTTCGATTTCTCAAAACTTCGATCGCCAATGCGACTACTTCGTCCGGAGTTGTCAGTGATATGCATCGGATAGATAGTTGGTGCAGATCGGATAAATCCTCCGTTCGTCCAGCCTCTCGAAGAGCTAGAAAGGCAGACATGCCAGAAGCAAAACCATCAGGCGTACTCCCTTTTTTATCACCGCGAAGATCATGCGAGAGATTGATACGCTCAACGGTAAGATCTTCGTTGAGCGTGTCGTCAATGAACTCAAGTTCAGTGTTGCCGATACGAATTCGGTTTCCGTGAACCAAAACCGCGACGTCCACCTTCGAACCATTCAACAGCGTACCGTTTCGCGAGCCAGCATCCAGAACCCGCCACTGGGATTCCTGATAGACCAACCTGGCATGAACACGAGAGGAAAGCGGATCGTTGAGTTGGATATTGCATTCCAATCCTCGGCCCATTGTGTTTTCGATTGCTTTGTTCAACGAGTAACGAGAATCAAGCTCTCGGCCGCGTTTAATGACCAGGTACGTCGACATCGGTAGTGTGTAAAGCGATAAGTGTTTGGCTAGCAGCAGTGTACGCTAGATTGTCTCATTTTGCTACAGGATCAGCATGTTTAACCCGCGAAGCGGCTGGCGGGCAGAGTCCGGCAACGGCTGCGTTCCAATTTCCGAAGTTTTGAGATATCATCTCGCCAAACCATTTGCCAAGCGAGTGCGCGGCATACCATGCAAGCCTGGAGATTACTTAACTTTGCAAGCTAAAATCGTTTTGTTACCGGGAGATGGCATCGGTCCCGAGGTCATTCGACAAGCCCGCCGTGTCCTCGAAGTGGTCGCATCCCAGTTTGGACATACGTTCGAGTTTTCCGAGCACATCATTGGTGGCATCGCAATTGATCAGACCGGCGAAGCGTTACCGGATGCGACCACCGCTGCCTGTAGGGCGTCCGACGCGATTCTGTTGGGAGCAGTTGGGGGCCCAAAATGGGACGACCCGAATGCAAAGACTCGTCCCGAAGCCGGCTTGCTCAAGATTCGTAAAGAGCTCGGTCTATTTGCAAACCTCCGCCCAATCGTAACCTTTGAAGAACTGCTCGACTCGTCTCCACTCAAGCGAGAAATAATCGAAGGGACCGATATTCTCTTCTTTCGTGAACTCACAGGCGGGCTTTACTTTGGCCCCTCAGGTTTGGAGGAGCTGCCCGATGGTCAACAACGTGCGTTTAGTACCGCCGTTTACACCACCTCGGAAGTCGAACGTATCGTTCGGATGGCTGCACATGCAGCTTTGAAACGCCGCAATAAACTAACTATGGTTGACAAAGCGAATGTACTGGAAGCGTCACGACTGTGGCGACGTGTCTCGGCCAGGATCATGCAGGAAGAGTTTCCAACGATTTCTTACGATGTTGTCTTAGTCGATTCGATGGCCATGCATTTGCTCAGTCGGCCAACCAGTTTCGACGTCGTGGTGACGAGCAATATGTTCGGTGATATCTTGACCGATGAAGCGTCGATGCTACCGGGCTCACTCGGAATGCTCCCAAGCGCATCGCTAGGTTCAAGCGGCCCTGGTCTATACGAACCCATCCACGGCTCGGCTCCCGACATCGCTGGCAAGGGTATTGCGAACCCGCTAGCGACGATTCTTGCTGCCGCCATGTTGTTGCGACATTCTCTCGGCCTTGAAAAAGAAGCTGCCTCGGTGGAAGCGGCAGTGAAACGCGTTCTTGCTGCCGGTTATCGAACAGCGGATTTAGTGAGACGAGGAGAGTCGTCGCTCGGTACGCTTGCTATCACCGACCACGTGCTTCAGTCAATGATCGGATGATTTGCTCCTTTTGCTCACTGCTCTGCGATGCAGATGACCTCAACGAAATCCAGTGCGATCGGCGAACGGCATCGCTCGTCCAGTTCGAGACCCTCCGTTCGATAAAAGCAGGTTTGCCTCAGCTGGAAAAACAAGTTGATGCTGAATTGATTATCGTGGCAATTGAGTCATTGCGAGCCGCAAATCGCATTCTGGTTACTGGACGCATTGCAAGTGTAGCGACAGCTAGAGCCGCCGTGGCCTTCGCCGCCAAATACAATGCAACCATCGACTGTGCCGAGTCTGGACATGTTTTCAAAAACGTCCTAGCGATCCAACGCTCCGGGCTGAATTCAGTATCGCTGGCAGAAGCGCGAGACCATTCCGACCTTTTTATTGTCGTGGGTGATGACTCGATGCTGGCTGCTTGCCCACGAATGCCCGCAGCCTTGTCCGGTGGAAAACCTAACCTGCAAACCGTATTGCTGCTGGGTGATTTTAGCGCTGCCGCAGCCGAACTATGGAAAAGTGTTGGCTTTGACGCGTGGTCCGTGCCTTGTGACGTAAGGACGGTTCCAAGCGCACTCGCACAATGGTCGCGGTCTTCAGACCAAAGTCCAAGCCATCGTTCGAGTGAGATGCGCCCAACAAAACAATTATTCGAACGAATGGCACAGGCTGAATACACAACGATTGTATGGTCAGCTGAAAATTTGCGTATAGAACACGCGGACCTTTGGGTCGAGCGAATGCTGCAATGGATCGCAGGTCGCAATGAAACACTGCGATGCGCTGCTCTACCATGGTCGACGTTGGACGGAACGTTTCAGCAAGTTTGTACGTGGTTGACCGGCTTTCCTGGCAGAGTCGCATTTCGAGATGGAATTCCGCAGTACGATCCCCATGGACATAGTTACGAGCAATGGATAGCACGTACACCCATTGGCATGAGCCGTGAATCCATCGTCGTCTTAATCGATGAAACTGCTTCCTCAACTCCGTTCTTGAATCTTGTATCCATGCAAGCCTCGGGAAAGTGTAAAATCATCGAGCTGACTGGAAATTCAAAGTGCTTTCCAACAGCGGTTGCTGGCGTTGAAGTGATTGCGGATATTTTCCGTGCCGATCAAACTGTGCTCGCTCGTGTTTCCCCCTCCCACAAATTGGTCCCGAGCATAAAGTCAGCTGCGGAATGGCTGGAAGGGCTATCGCAATGATCACGCGAATCCATGGCGCGGTTTGCATCGATGGGATCGGCAAGTCGGAGATTCGCGACCTGGTTCTCAACGGGGAATCTATTTGTTCTCTGCCAAAAGACTCGCGAGCGGACGCTGAGTACCGATTGGATGGTCATATCGTCGTTTCGGGTGGTATTGATATTCATACCCATATTGGTGGAGGAAAGGTTAATATTGCGAGACTGTTGTTGCCAGAAATGGTAGATCACAAGCGTTCCAATTCGGAGCGAAGCGGTAAAGAATCAAATTGGATAGCACCGCTTAGTTCTCCCGTTCCTGCAACTTGGGAAACAGGTCGTCGTTACCTTGAAATGGGATACACGGCTTGCTTTGAACCGGCTGTGTTGCCGGCCAATGCAAGACAATCGCATGCAGAAATGGCCGATACGCCTTGGCTCGATACCGGTGGTTACCTACTTCTTGGAAACGACCGATTGCTCTTGGAGTGGATTCGTGACGGCGTGCCTCAGCAGCAAATCAATGACTATGTCGGATGGATGCTGCGGGCGCATCAGTGCTGTGCTGTAAAAGTCGTCAATGCAGGCGGCATCGACGCATTCAAGTTCAATCAACGGCATCTCAGTGTCGATGACCAGCACTCCTATTTTAGCATAACGCCGCGGCAAATATTGTGCACGCTGTCTCAAGCTGTTGAATCGTTGGGGCTCGCTCATCCCCTGCACGTTCATTGCAGCAATCTTGGATTGGCTGGCAATATTGCAGCCACGATGGCCACCATCGATGCGGTCGAAGGCCGACGGTTGCATTTGACACACGCTCAGTTTCATTGCTACGCAGCGGACGGCCCGCACGGCTACAGTTCAGCGGCGCATCGATTGGCCGATCGAGTCAATTCGGATGCGAGTCTTTCGATCGATGTTGGCCAAGTTCAATTCGGGCAGACTGTTACTCTGTCCGGAGACACGATGCACCAATACGCTAACCGTAATTTAGCTCGCCCTCGGAAGGCGATTTTTCAAGATTTAGAATGTCAAGCTGGATGCGGTGTCCTTCCCTTTCGGTATCGCCAAGACCAGTATGTGCACGGACTTCTTTGGACGATTGGTATTGAGTTATTCTTGAGAGTTGAGGATCCTCTTCGAGTTTTTCTGACGACGGATCATCCCAACGGTGCGCCGTTCACTTCGTATCCGCATCTCATTCGATTGCTGATGAACTATGATTTTCGAATGTCCGTTTTTTCGAGGCTGCATCCGGACGTCCAGAAATCAAGTCCGTTGCCATCGCTTAAGCGTGAGTATTCGCTCGAGGAGATTATCAAAATGACGAGGCTTGGCCCCGCCAGAGCATTGGGATTAAAGAATCGAGGTTCATTGATCGATGGAAGCTTGGCAGATGTGGTCGTTTACGAACGCAGTGAAAATCCTGAGCAGATGTTCTCGCGTCCGCGTATGGTTTTTCGGCGTGGCAAGCTCGTATATCGCGACGGTGTTTTTTTAGATGACGCGATGAAATCGACTGTAGTCGCTAACGTACAAGTAGATTCACAAATGGATGATTTGCTGAATCGCATTTGGCGATCTCGCTATGGCTATTCGACTGAGATGATTGTCGTTCGCTCGGACGAGCTGCGGTCTAAAAACAGAACCATAGAATGGTAACACTGTGGAATGGTAATACTTTTGTGAACCAACGGCGCTAGCCAAATGGCACTCACTTTGCGATTTCGTGAACCGGTGGGCGCTAGCCCCGGGCCTGAAGTCGCACCGCAAGGTGCATGCATGCATTGTCATTGTTATTGAACTCCGTTCGCCTAAAAGAATACCTTCTCCGCAGTGCCACGAAGCAACCATTGCTTGTCTTCCGGGGACAAGAAGTCGAGTCGATCGCGAATCAGACCAATCGAATCGGCATAGTTGTGGCCACCCACTACCTGATAGGGACAATCCGAGGCCCACATCAAACGCTTTACACCAAATTCGCGAACCAATCGCTGAATCATCGCACCAAGATCCGCGTAAGGGGCTAGTTTCTTGCCGAGCGCATAAAACGCACTTGTCTTGACAAAGACGTTTTCAAACTTAGATAATCCGCACAGGTTGTCCAAGTCAACTGGGTCGATCGTACCGGTGACGCCGATTCTTGCAAAATGGTCGATGACAACTTGAGTCTTCGGAAAACGCTCACACATAGCATTCACCGTAGGCAACGCATCGGGATCGGCAAGCAGGCACATGCTTTGTCCTGAGTCAGCTGCATGGCTCCACATCTGTTTCATTCCAGACGAGTCTTTCCATGCACTCGCTTTCCGGCGGTCCGCATAGAGACGAAAGCCACGCACTCCCTTTTTGCCAAGCACATTCATAGTCGAAACCACGTCGGGCTTGCTCTCGTCCACAATCGCAACTCCAGCAAAAACCCCAGGGTGTTTTTCCATGCTATCGAGCATGTACTGATTGTCAAACCGATAGAAACTCATTTGAATCAGTACCACTTTGGCGACACCCTGCGGCTTGCAATGCGCAAACAAATCATCGGGAGTAAAGCTTGCCGGTGCCATGTCCGCCACATTGAATGACTCAGCCAGCGGGTACTTGTTGGTATCCGGAGTCCACACATGCACGTGGGCGTCAATCCACCGAGACTCGGTTGCGATATCGGTGGCCTGAAGTGATCGCAATGCAAAACCGCTCATGGCAGTCGTCTGGATAAAGTTCCGTCTTGAAATCATCGATTTGCTCCGAGTAGGTCCCGCCTGCTGGGCGAGACTTGATTTGCCAATGAAACGATTGCACTTGAGAAACCAGCCTAGTGCTTTGTCCAGATTAGATTTTTGGGTTGAGCCGCAGGCGCTAGCCTCGCTTTTAGTCGCAAATAATCACATCGCAGCTAACGCTTGCAGCTCAATTCAACCACCATTTTTAAGTTAGGGTAACAAAAATCCTGTCATTCACCAAGTGGAAGTATCCTTTTAGGGCAAACTAAATTGGGTGGGTAAGGCCGGTCATCATTCTAGATGGCCGCTTCGTAGACGTTGTTTATTTACCGTACTCCATGGCACAGTTTCGATAAAACTCGAATGCCTGCTCCACTTGTTTCAACTCAATATACTCGACCGCTCCATGCGCTTGGTCGATGCTGCCTGGTCCAAAGATAATTGTCGGAATTCCTGCCTTTCCCAATTTGCTCGCATCGCTCCCAAAGGGCACTCCGATCGGTTCATCGTCTAACCTGAATTCGCTCAAAACGTTGCGGGCGACTTGGACAATAGCACTGGACGGATCGACCATCCACGCTGTGTCTACCAACATGGGTTGCTCCATTCGTACATCCAACTCGGGCATATTCCCTTTTAATCCATTAATCATTTGTTCGTAGTGCTTCCAAATGTCCGACACCGATTCGGTAGGTAGTAGCCGGCGATCAATCTCAATCACACATCCGTCTGGGACAAAGTTCACTTGTACGCCACCACTGATCTTTCCTACATTACAGCTTGCAGGTCCGAGCAACGGATGCGGATCGCGTGCAAGGGACGCGTGATCCTGTTCGATCGCAAGCACAACGCGTGCCATGTGATAAATGGCATTTGTTCCCAAATGTGCTTTCGAACTGTGGGCTGCTTTACCCGTGGCCAACATGCGCCAACGCAGAACACCTTTGCTCGCAATCGCGACTCGCAGTTCGGTGGGCTCAGCCACAATGGCGGCATCTGCCTTAAGATCCTCGCACAGTTTTATCACGCCGCGAAACGAATACTCCTCGTCGACAACTGCAGCGAGCAACACATCGCACGGCGGCTTAGTTGGGCTAGTCTGAATGTGCGATAGAACATGCATCATCGCAGCGAGCCCAGCTTTGGTATCACAGGCGCCTCGACCGTACATCCGTCCATCTAGCACCTTGGGCTCAAACGGCGGGATTGTCATTCCTTGTACCGAAACGGTATCCATGTGGGCTTCGAGCACGATCCGCCGGCTTGAATCGTGGCCGGGAATGCGTGCAATAACATTCGACCTGGCTTCAATGGTGCCGTTTGCATCCAGGACGCTTTGACGCCATGTTTCGATTCCTCGTTCCCGAAAGAATCGCTCAACATAACGAGCAACGCCTGCTTCGCCCGGCCCACCTTCATAAAACGCATTAACGCTATTGATACGAATAAGATCCGCAAGCGTTTCAAACAACTCAGTCAATGAAGTACCCGCCTCTCAAGTAATGTATTTAATGGATTATGGTCTCTCCATGCATCCTAAGCACCCGAGTTTCAAACCCAAGCCGGATCCGCTTTTCCGATTCGAGCGATCCGTCCTTTTCACATCCGTGTGAATTACCTCTCAGGATACTCTCTGGGAAACTATTCGCTATCGCCAATACGTTACGCTATAACTTAAACTTCTTTCACGAAGACACTCTTCCCCAAAACCAAGACGATGTTGTTTCCTATCAGCGACGATGATCAGCAAATCAGCACAACAGCCTTTGTTACTTATGGCAACCGGCCAATAAAAACGTACCAACGAACCCACTTCTGGGTGGGACAGTTGGTTCACGCGGAAGTTCCTTGATGACTGCCACGCCTAAAGGTGATTTGACGCTTATTTATCTCGCGTGAATCGACTGTCCTACCCAGATTGCCGGTCCTACGATGTGTA
>CAMDKL010000018.1 GCA_945900945.1 Pirellula staleyi DSM 6068 | reverse complement strand
TCGGAACAACCAAACCAGCGGATGAACACAGAACCGGTTTCAAACTTAATTGCATTGCCCATCCACTCCCAAAACCGAACGAACGGCCCTGAGCTGATGAACTTTAAGATGCCATCTACCAATCCAACCATTTTGTCAAAGATCAATTTTACCCATGGCCGTTCTATTCGCCTCAGCGAATGCCCCGGTCACGGGAGCGAGAATCATCCAGATTTCGGACTGGGCCGCAAGGCCTTTTCCAAAGTTAATTCCGGAATGATTTTCGAGTGGAGGTGAAGGGACTTGAACCCATGACATCTTGCTTGCAAAGCAAGCGCTCTCCCAACTGAGCTACACCCCCAAATTCGCGATTGCTCAAAAAATCAAACAATCGCCAATCAACAAAACCTACCACACTCAGCCTTTTTTGGAAGCCGAAATTAACCGCTTTCCTGAAACAGCTTTTTGCTAGGTATCCCTAATGCGCGAGCCTGGACTCGAACCAGGGACCTCGTCGTTATCAGCGACGCGCTCTAACCAACTGAGCTACACGCGCAAAATCCTTGGAAAGTCCTTTTTGGACGATCCGAAATTTGGAGCGGAAATCCTAACGCAAGGTTTGGCACTGTCAACGCGTATTATTTAACAAGCCCTAACGATTTCAGTTGGAGCGGCCCGTGAGTATCGTCCGTCTTTCGTCTCAACTTGATCGGAAAACATCTTGTTTCGATTCCCTCAAGCCAGTTTAATCGCTTTCACGACTCAGCCAAAGGCTTTTTCTTTTCGGTAATTACTTTGGATTGCGATGCCATTTCGGCATTCATTTCGATGTAATTCTTCCATTCTTCAGGTACATTGTCCTCGTGAAAAATGGCTTCAACAGGGCATTCCGCGACACAGGCTTCGCAGTCAATGCATTCTTCAGGGTGAATATAGAGCATCTTTTCACCCTCGTAGAAGCATTCAACGGGGCAAACCACGACACAATCGGTATATCGGCAGCCAACGCAAGGTTGGGTAACAATGTGGGCCATGGTTGAAAAAACCTTTCTACAGATGGCTAAATTTTGCGGGAAAACGTAGTTCGAAGCAATTTTCGAGGTTGCGTTCGGAAAACCGAGACGGAACGAGTACTCCTCTCAAAGCACCCAAACTTCCTCAACGGCATGTTAGGCATCCTAGATTGGAGTGTCAAGCAACCCGAATCTGCTTGCTGTCGGCTCTCCTGGTACCTAATATTGAGATATTCCAGAAAGTCGTTCCGATGCAATCCACCCAGCAAGCAGTAAAACGTGGCTCTTTCCAATCTTGATCGTGAATTACTGCGAGATTGCTTGTCTAAAGCTCCCGACGCATGGGAGAATTTTACTGACCGATTTCTCGGCCTGGTCATTCACATCATCAATCATACTGCGATCGCAAAAAACGTTAATTTGCCAGAAGAACTGCGTGACGATCTCGTAGCCGACGTTTTTCTTTCATGGATCGATAGAGACTCCGCTATTCTGAGACGCTTTCGCGGACAGAGCTCGCTAGCGACCTACTTGGCGGTCGTTTCACGCCGTGTCGTCCTGCGTCGCATTTCCCAATTGCGATTGCCTCAATCGCACCTATCGATCGAGGGACTCCAGCTCGATCCAGCCGCTCGCGAAACAAATAGATACACCCGAGACGAAATCGAAGAACTAGAAGCCTCTATAGAAAAGCTTTCGCAAAACGAAGCCCAAGCCGTGCGTATGTTTCATCTCGAGGGAAAATCCTATTCCGAGATCGGTTCACATTTCGGAATGTCGGAAAATAGTGTCGGTCCATTTCTGTCTCGAGCACGCGAAAAGATCCGCCGATCGGTCTGAAAGCGAATTCACCCTGAGACCCTCGTCAATGCTAACATTACAATCCATACGTAATCTCAAACTCTTTGGAGCGCTGCCATGACTCGTTTTGGCCTGACTACGATAGCACTTATCTCGCTCTGCGCCATCCACGAAACGGCGGCAGCAGATCCAAAACCGAAAAGTCTATTCAACGGCAAGGACCTGTCCGGATGGCATGTGGATGTGCCACATCTGGACGATCACCCGGACGCTCCGCCGACGTTTGTCGTACGTAACGGAATGTTGGTTAGTCTTGGCCAACCGGAAGGCCACTTGATCACGAACGACACTTACGAGAACTACCGGCTCGAAGTCGAATACCGTTTCGCGTCGAAGCCCGGCAATTGCGGCGTCTTGGCTCATGCGTCTGCGCCGAGAGCACTTTACAAGATGTTTCCTAAGTCGATCGAGGTGCAAATGAATCATACGCATGCGGGCGATTTCTGGTGCATCGGCGAGGACATCACAGTGCCCGATATGGTCAAACGGCGAGGTCCGAAGGAAAATTGGGGAGTGACCGAGGGAAAAGGCAGGCGGATTCTCAACCTTACCGATGGCTCCGAAAAGAAGCCAGGAGAGTGGAACACGATGTCTATCGAATGCTTTAACGATGCAATCAAGGTATGGGTCAACGGCGATTTGGTCAACCAAGGTACCACGTGCACTGCGACCAAAGGACAAATCGCGTTGCAAGCCGAGGGCTCCGAAGTTGAATTTCGCAAGATCGAGCTTACGCCAATCCCGAAATTGACAAAATGACCAGTCACTCTGCGAGAATCTGTGCAATATGCGGATGAAAATGAACTGCAATAGTGGTCCACAGATGTCGCAGATGACCACAGATTTCAGTTAAACGCACCGACGACATGTAACCGTATTGCTCTTCGGAGTTTTAAGAAACATGCCGCAGTTTAAAGATCTCTTTCTCGACGAGGCTTTGTGAGAGATGACATTTTCTTTGCGAACGTTGTTGCTGGCGATGCTATGCGTTTACGATGTCGCGCATCTTCGGCTCTAGGTAGGTCACGGTGCTCCCCATGCTCGCCAGATTTCCGTATTCCGTATCCGGAATTTGGACTCGGTGCCGTTTCCGCAATTCCATTACGATGTCTAGGAAATCCATGCTATCCATTTCAAGTTGTTCACGGAACGATTTTGTATCATCGATCGTGGAGAGATCTTCATCGGGTGCGATCTCACTCAGAATATCCAAAATTTCGTCACGGATTTCCGCGGGTGTCATGGAATCCAAAGTTCCTGGTCATCAAAATCGAGCCCGCTGCATTTCGCAAACAGGTACAAAGTGACCGTAAAAAAGGGTTAAGGTAAATTCGAAAATCACGCTTTGCTAAAACCGTCGAACAATCACGACGGAATTGATGCCTAGCATGCCAAACGAATTATTAAGGATATAGTCGACGCGAGGCAACTCCTGCGGCTGATTGATCACAAGGCCTGGCAACGCACATTCCGGGTCCAGATTGTCCACATTTATCGTGGCATGGCAAACCCTGTCTTGGAACGCCGGCAAGTTTCCGGCCAGTTCTAATGCTCCTGCCGCCCCCATCGCATGACCAATAAAACTCTTGGTGTTATTGAACCGAAGATTTTCACAGCCTTGGAAAACATTGCGTAGGGCGATGCATTCCTGGCTGTCTCCAGAAATGGTGCCGGTTGCGTGGGTGCTCACAATATCGATACGGTCGGGAGTCAATCCGCCCCGGTCTAATGCCATTTGAAGGCACTGGGCTTGGCGTTCTGGGTTGGGTAAAACGAAGTCGGTAGCGTCCGTATTAATTGCGTAGGAAACGATTTCAGCAATGATATTGGCTGATCTTGCCTTGGCATCCGACAGTCTTTCCAAGGTGTAAAGGCAAGCGCCCTCGGCCACAACGATTCCATTTCGGGACAGGTCGAATGGACGAGACGCTTTCGTTGGATCTTCGTGCCAGGCTAAAGCGCCTTGTGATTTGAAGGATGCAAAAATACCAAAAGTGTGAATGCTCTCGGAAACACCGCCTGCAATTGCCAAGTCGCATTCCTTCAGGCGGAGCATTTGCACGCCTTGGATAATTCCTGCATTTCCGGCGGCACATGCTGCACCGATCGTGTAATGCGGCCCAGTAATCCCCATGTTGAGTGCAATTTCGCCAGCCGGATTATTGGCAACCGTTCGCGGATTGTGGTGGTGCGACCAGTAGGTCGTATCGTAGTCGTAAGCCTTGATTGAATAAATCTCGTTTTCTGTTTCGACATTACCGTGTTCGGTAACTCCGATGTAGATGCCGACCCGAGAATTATCCACGTTGGGCCAATCCAGACCGCTTCGATGAATCGCTTCGGAAGCGGCCCAAATTCCAACGGTGCCAGCCCGGGTTCCGCGGCGCATATCGCGTTTGCTCTGGTATTTTGTGGTTTCAAATTCGCAAACGCCTGCCAGAGTGTCGCCAACGTAGCGAATATTGTATTTCCTAACGCCACTTTTGCCCTCCAGCAGCGATTCGCGAAACATTTCCAAACTATGGCCGTTGGGCGACGTCAACCCGATACCGGTGATGACTACGCGTTGATCGTCAGGCAATTGACTAGTTCGATCTACAGCATTCATTCATCAACTCAAAAAGGAGGGGCTTCTACAACAAATACTTTACCCGAAATTATCCGCTGGACTGAATATTTGCAAGCGCTTCGATAAGTCGTTCCGTTTTACATTCGCTTCAAAATGTAAACGACGTCTTGAGTACCGGCGTCGATTTCAATTGGATCGTTGATGTCGTAGCTAAAGTCGTAAGCGGTCTCGATTGTCCACTCGGGGACTTTTTTGATCATCGACGCGAACTGCTTCCATGTGTAGCTTCGTAAAGCAAGGCAATCGTCAATACGAATCGAACCGGTGGGTCGGTAGATTTCAAATCGAAGATTAAATCGTTCCATCCGTGTCTTGGGATCCTTGTCTCGAGGCCACATTCTCGTGTTAATCTGAAGATTTCCACGCCTAGCCGTCCAACATTCGGTGTCCGAAGGAATGCCCTCCAGCGGCGTCAAATGGAATCCCAATGCGTAAATACCCCCCGGTCGCACCGCTCGTGCCATGGCTTGAAAATGAGCTACCGCCGCTCTCTCCGTGCTCAAGTGACGAAAGGAGTTGATCGTGTTGAAAGCTGCATCAAACGGCTTCTTGACCGTAAAATCGCACATGTCGGCAACCCAAGCCGATTGCTTCAGTTCATGCTTCCTAAGACGAGCATTGCAATACGCAATCGCCTTGTCGTTGAGATCCAATCCTTCAGCGACATACCCCTTTTTTGCCATTCGAAAAAGCAACCGCCCTGTTCCGCATGCCGGCTCCAGTACTCGTCTAGTCTTTCCTTCGGCATGCTTTTTGAAGGCTGCCTCCAGAAACTTGAACTCGGCAACCCAGTCACTTGCAAAGACCAAGTCATAATAAACTGGATAGTCGTAAATATTGCCGCTGACATGTTCCATTCAGAGATGCTCTTCGATGATTGACGGTTCAGAAACTTGGTGCGAGCCAATGAGGTGCGAGCCATTAGTGCCTGCTCGGTGGCAAGTACACATTTTGACACGCTAAGCCAGAAGTCACAACCGCCCAATGGCGAGGGATTAGTAACCGAACGATTTCGTGATCCGGGCTACGAACTGGGGTTGCAACAAAGAGTAGCTCGGCACCCCGTGTCGAGAAAACCGGCACGAAGTGCCTTTCTACACTGTGGATATCCCCAAATTGAAGAATAGACCGCTAAATTTTGAGGAAGATACGTTTACGGTATAGCCAAAGCAGAATCAGCCACATCAACCCAAGCGTGATCGCGCCGAAAACCAACGGCTTCAACACTTCCGGGTTTTCCAGTTGAAACCAGTCTGCTAAGGAACCGTCGAACCTCTCGATGAAGTAACCAAAGTGCCGTTCGAGGGCAAGTCCGATAGGTTTTTCCATGGTCCAACTCATCACGTAAGCGGCGATCGAGTTCGCTCCGATGACCACGAACGGAAATCCCCAACGTTTGTAGCCACCCATGTCGCATACGACATTAAGCAAGGCGAGCCAAACAAAACACAAACCGCCGCTCCAAAGAGCCCAAGTCGGCGTCCAGATGCGTTTTACCATAGGGCAAAGACCTAACTGGTCGACCGCCAACGCAAGCGAAATGCAAATGGCCGCTGACGTCCATAACCATAGTTGCCTGCGTCCAACGGTGGTATCTGACTGGAGCAATTTGCCCGCGATCAAGCCTAGCAGCATCGTTCCAAGCGTGGGAATGAAACTGAGCATGCAGTAACCGCCACCCGAGAACTCGAAAGGCTTTTCGCGTGGAAACAAATTCATCCACCAGCGGTCCACTGCCGAAGCCAGATTGGAGTTCTTGTTGAAGTGCGATGCGATCCCTTCGTAGTGCTCTTTCCAGGTCGGAGGCACTCCGTATTGGTCATAGGGAAAATCCGCACTAGGTGCCGGGTAACCAACAAATGCAAGCCAATACCCTAACAGTATTACGCCAAGAGATGCGATTATGCCTCGCATCGATAATCCAGACAGCAAGAACAAGATCCAATACCCCAATCCGATTTGAGTAAGGGTATCGTCAAAAGTAAAGTTCGTGCTTGGACGACCAAGGCTTCTCAAAAAGATCCCAAGGAAGACGAGGACAAGACTTCGAAAGATTGCATGCCACAACATGCGCGCCCAGCTTTGTCCTTGCGAGCAGCGAGCCACAATGGAAAAAGCCATGGCGGTTCCAACCAAGAACGAAAAACTCGGTTGAATCATGTCGTGCAATGAGCAGCCACGCCATTCAACGTGTGTTGTGTGAAAGGCCAACCATCCAGCCGCCTGCGAGAGCCAACCGTCGTCCGTTACCAATTTCTTGAGATTGTAAAGATGAAGAATCTCGGCCAACATCAGGAACATCACCATGCCACGGTACACGTCGACGCTGGCGATACGGACACTCGGTTTTGGATCGGACATCGAATTTGCCATAATGGTAGTAAGAGTCTTTTAGCATCAAGCGGGAAATTCCTGTCGGATTTCCATCTTGGCATAGGCTGCCAGCCTATGAATAAATGACAGCAGGCTGGAAGCCTAGGGTAGTGTACCCCATCGAATCGAAAGAAAGTTAAATCACGGATTACAATCCGCGCTGGTGTTGGTCGATGACGTGGATCTTTACTAATGGACCAAGTTGCGTGCAAACCTGAAAACACGTCCCAAGATCCAGTCGTTGGCCGACGAACCGTTCATTTCAAATATTGAAGAATCAGTGACTAGTGGCAGGCGGCATACCACACCCATCCGTTTCGCGGGATCTGGTTTGTCCGTAATCACCTGACAGCAAACCGCGGAACGACAGATCCTCATCAAGGTCGGGCCAATGCAAGCCAAACGGCGACACTTCGATATGGCTCAGTTGCTGAGGAGTGCCGTCGCAAAGCCGTAAGTTACCAGCAACGGGAACACGTATCTCAATCGCGCTTTTCATACTGACTACAATGAATCCGTGCTGAAAAACGGCGGAACGGACTGTATCAACCAAGATGCTCATGCCATTTCTCCAGAATCAAGTGCCTGTGCTCTTCGGCAAGTTGCTGCGATTTTGACAACTCGCTCAACTTCATATTTTGGGACTCTCGAAGCTCAATGGAATCCTCGACATTAAACACCGCTTCACCGTCCCCATGTCGCACGTGAACGTGAATAGGACGATGCTCGTTGCTGTAGAAGATGTACTATTCAAGTCAAGGAAAATCGGGCGTGATGCCGTCGCTTTTTTGGGTTTGATTGCATCGTTGGCGGAGTTGGCACTTAGACTGATTTTTAGGTCAGTTTCGTGTGCCGAGCAACAGAACCACGCAGGTGGCTTCGCCGAGTTCTCCGCGTCCGATCTCGCCGACCCCTTCTCCGGTCTTTCCCTTAATTGAAATCTGGTCGGGTTCAATCTGAAGAATTTCAGCGATTCGTTTTTTCATTTGGTCTTTGTGGGGCGATAATTTAGGATGCTCCAGTTGCACGACGCAATCCAAATTGACAATGGACCATCCGCCTTCGCGAACCGCAGCCATCCCGATAGCCAGCATGTCCGCTGAGTCGCGACCGCAGTTTTCTGCGGAGGTGTTTGGGAATAACTGACCTATATCTGGCAGTCCCGCAGCGCTGAGAATGGCGTCGGTGATCGCATGCAACAAAACGTCGGCATCCGAATGTCCGACGAAATGCATATCCACATCGAGCTGAATTCCACCCAAAATCATCGGTCCGCCCAAAGCGATCCGATGGGAGTCCATGCCTAATCCGATGCGCAAACCTGAAAACTCGTTCCTGCTTTGGGACGCCACTATGCCGAGCCTGCAGGGTTAAAGTACATCGGTTCCGATCCTTCCTTCCACTTGATGTTGCAACCAACGCTAGGACGTTGATCGTTCGAAACAATCTGGCCCGTGAGCAAACTATCCAAGGCAGAACGAAGGTCTTTGCCTGTTAGCGGCTTGTCCGATTTAGGCCGAGAATCGTCTAGTTGTCCTCGATAGACCAGGCGACGTGTTGCGTCGAATACGAAAATATCCGGGGTGCAAGCCGCATGGTAGGCGATGGCGACCGATTGATTTGCGTCATGTAGGTAAGGGAACTTGTATCCCTGCTTGGCTACCTCAGCCTTCATCATTTCTGGACTGTCTTCAGGGTGTGCGACTGAATCGTTGGAGTTTATTCCGACAAAGCCGATCCCTTTGGTCATGTAATCATTTGATAAGCGAGTCAGCTCGGGTGCCACATGTTTTACGTAAGGGCAGTGATTGCACATGAAGATAATAACCAGCGCCTGCTTGTCGCGGAAATCGGACAAGGAGACACTTTGGCCATCGCTATTCGAGAGATTGAAATCGGGAGCTTGCGTTCCCAATGGGAGCATTGTGCTGGCTGTTCGAACCATAGTTTTTTTCTCTTGGAGTTTCAATAGTGTGTCGGCAAATGCTATCTGCCTTTGCCGGTGTAAATAGCGTCCTCAGTAACAATCTTGTCCATATAGATGTCATGACTTTCGGCTGGAATTTTCTCAAACATTTGGCACTCAAAGGCCAACGCGATGAGAGGAGCGTCGAGTCTGGCATGCTGGAGTAATTTGTCGTAGTAGCCTTTCCCGTGGCCGGTTCGACCACCAGTTCGGTCGAAAGCAACTCCGGGTACCATAACTAAATCGAGATCGGTGGGCTGGATGCGTTTCGATTCCAGGAGTCGCAGTTCGTTTTTTGGCTCCAGGATTCGATACATTCCCAGTTCCAATTCATCGCTATTTTCGAGCCAGAACAATTCAAGTTCACCATCGACGCAGTAGGGGACAATAATGCGTTTGCCGCTGGCGACGGCAGCGGGCAGCGACTGTCGGGTTCGGACTTCGTCGCGTACGTCGACGTAGAACAGGATTGTATTGGCAGCTTGGTACTCTGGCAGATCGATAAAGCGCTCGAGAATTTCCTTAGATACCGAGTCTTTTTCGGGTTGGGCTCGTCGATTTTCGTGAGCCTGTTTACGAATTGCGGTCTTCAATTCGAACAATTCAGAGACTGGGGCTTCGTCCATCATGTGTGTCCTTGTAATCGTCTAATGTGGAAAATGGCAATTCAGAGATGGCAATGCCTGAGATCGTAACAAGGCTAGCAGGCTAGTCGCCTCGACTCATTGCCGCTCCGAAACTGCTTGCGAGCATCGGACGGTTTTCGGCACCTCCACGATCGAGGCTTTAGGGCCTCGATCGGTTAAACATCAATGCATCCTGCGAATGCGAGGCAATTTTCTCCCCCAAAATCACAGAAACGACAACTTCCCACCAACTTAACTCCGGTCAAAACTTGTGCAACCTCTGGCCGTAAATTACTCTTAGGGAGTTGAGATAAAGCGTTGTTAGGCAGAAATTAAGTCTTGTTAGGCCGCTATGTACGAGTTGCTTCCCTATATTTGGATTCTCTTTATGGTCGGTTTGGTCGCGGCCGTGATTACGGTATCCGTGATGGAGCGTCCCAAGAAGGCTCCGAAAAAAACTGCGGTCCAGGACGCCGAATCGGCATCGGATCCACTGGCGGAGTCCGAACCCGTTCTCGATTTTGGTGACGAGATGGCTCAGTTGGAAAAGAAATAGGTATCCTTTGGAGAGCTACCCTTAGAAGTTATTGTCTCACCCTAAAGCTTGTTGACACATGGATTTGGATTGGCAGACCGATGGCTGGATCATCGTTGCAGGCGGACTGTGCGCGATCGCGTCTTCGTTGCTAGGCAATTTCCTAGTTCTCCGTCGACTCAGCTTAATGGGAGATGCGATCAGCCACTCCGTCTTGCCTGGCATTGCGGCCGCTTTTTTGTTTAGCGGAACCCGTGGTTCGATTGTCGTCTTGATCGGTGCCGCCAGCATGGGGTTGCTGACGGTATGGTTGACCGAGTTGATTCGGAAATATGGAAAAGTCGAGGAGAGTGCAGCGATTGGTGTGGTGTTTACGTCGCTGTTCGCCGTTGGCCTGATCATGATGGTTCGAGCGGGCGACAAGATTGATTTGGACCCTTCGTGCGTCCTTTATGGCAATCTCGAAATGATCATCTTGAAAAAAGTTGCGACGCCATTTGGAGAGGTTCCTCAGGTCGTAATCACCCTTTGCGTCGTTTGTTTGCTTAACGCAATTTGCATAGCGGTCTTCTTTAAGCAATGGCAGGTTTCGACGTTTGATCCTCTGCTTTCACAAGCTCAAGGGATTTCGCCGACGCTGTTTCATTACATCTTGGCATCTTTGGTGGCTGTCACTTGCATTGCTAGTTTTGAAGCGGTTGGAAATATATTGGTGGTAGCCATGTTGGTCGTCCCGGCGGCGACTGCGTTTTTGCTTTGCAAAAGATTGCATGCAATGATTCTTGTCAGCGTCGTGATTGGAACCGCTTCCGCAATTGTCGGGCATCTGCTTGCCATTTCCGTTCCGGTTGCTTTTGGATTCAAGTCGGTCAATTCCGCGGCCATGATGGCTGTGGCGAGTGGCATTTTTTTGGTTATCGCAGTGATTGCTAGCCCTAGGGCGGGAGTACTCGTTCGTTTAATCGAGCAACGAACGGTTGCACGCAAGATTGTCGGCGAGGACATGCTGGCGCTGCTTTATCGCCATTCGGAGCGAAAGATAGAGAACAACAGAGCATTCGAAAATCGATCGGTACTCGCAAAAGGTGATATCGCGGTGCAGCTTAAAATAACTCTGCAAAAACTGAACTCCGTCACGTCCGATCTCGTTCGGAATGGCTGGGTTTCTATGACCCAAACATCCGTAACTCTGACTGACAAGGGGCATCGAGTCGCTCAAAATTTGATCCGTTCGCATCGCTTGTGGGAACAGTATTTGTCGGTCGAGGTCAACGCTAGCAACGCAAGACTGCATGCGCAAGCCGAGTCGCTGGAGCACTTTACAAATTCCTCGTTGCGCGACAAGCTAGACGCAGAAACAGGCCAGTCCACGCTGGATCCACATGGACGCAGTATTCCACCGGAGGGTTAGAATCTTATGTTTCGTCTCATTTTCCCCTGGAAAAGGCGTTGCATGTTGTGGCTCGTTTCGATGGGTTTATGCGTCATTACTTTCGGCGTCGCAAGTGCCGTGCAAGAAATCCCCAATCAGGGACTGGCGGCAGCCGAAACTCAATCGCAAGTTAAGCCTAATATTGACGACGAGCAAGAAAAATTGAAAGACAAAACAAAGCGATGGAATCTGTCATTGCCAACTTTAGGGGGCAAGCAGTTCTGGACCGACTACCGATGGTGGCAAGGCTGGCGAGTTCAATACAATAGTACGCTCGATCACTGGCGATTGCTCGATCCAAACTCGGTACGAAAGGCTTGGGGTGGAGGGCAAGCGATGCTTGACGAACTGAGCAAAGTCACGGCAACGAATAGTGCCGTCGCCAATCCGACCGAGGTAGTCCTTTTACTGCACGGTTTGATGCGTTCATCGAGCAGTATGGATCCGATCGAAGCGGAGTTGTCTCGCGTTGACATCGAGACCATGAAATTGCATCCGGAAGTCGCCAAAAAACGCACTGCTGTTTCGTTTTCTTATGCCAGTACGCGCGACCCTATTTCGACTCATTCGGCAGCACTGAGAGAATTGGTTGAGAATTTGCCAGGCCATCCTCGTATTAGTATGGTCGGGCATAGTATGGGTAACATCGTATTTCGACATGCGGTAGGGGAGTGGCAACGAAATGGTGATCCAAAAAAAGTACTTCCGCGAATGAATCGTGTTGTTATGCTGGGGCCCCCCAATCAAGGCTCCTCGTTTGCGGCGAATCTGTCGCGATTGGGAATATTCGAAACCATCACCGGAAACTCAGGGATGCAGCTTGGACCAGAGTGGGAACAATTTTGTAGCGGGCTAGGAACACCGCCATGTCCCTTCGCCGTTGTTGCCGGTGATATTTCCAAAAGTTCAATTCAAAATCCGTTACTAAGTGGTCCAAGCGATGGCGTTGTTACCCTCGAGGAGGCAGCATTGGACGGAATGACGGAAATCGCAAGTGTCCCGGTCGTTCACTCGTTCCTGATGAGCAATTCGTCCGTAGTGCGTGCCACCGTCTCTTTTCTTTCGGGAAACGGACTCAATGATTCGTTAAACGCCAAGTAAACTGCCTGATTAAAGCCGAGTGGAGAGATTTAAAATGAAAACGCGTTGGAACGAACACGAAGAGCCAAGCAACAAAGATATTCGCGATGAAATTCTTCGTTTTTTGTTGATGATGAAGCCGGGCGAGAGCATATGCCCATCGGATATCGGACGAACATTCGGTTCGAAATGGCGAGAACTGATGATAACGGTCCGTGAAGTTGCCTCCGATATGGTCCGGGACGGAGTGATCGAGATCACCCAAAATGGAGAGGCCGTCGACATCGACGAGCGAAAAATCGAGACGCTCAAGGGACCCATAAGGCTGAGATTGGCGAAACGAACTTTGACTTGACCCTGAAAACGCTCGCGACCGCCTGAAACATCCGTCAGATGGGATATTTCTTACCGAAACGAATTACCGTGTCCAATTGTGGCGTCTCGCGTTGCAGCAATGCATAATACGTCACTTGAAATTCCCGACAACGAAGCCGAACACGAAAAATTCTCTGCCTATTTCAATTTGGACAAAATGGCTTATGCAATATCCAGGTTATGCCCGTGGTATCTTCCGAAATCCCTGTGAGACTTGAGTCCGGTTGTGATGTTACCCTTGTTGGATATGATTCCGTTTGGTTACACTGTAGGGGTGGGATGTGCGAACGACGCACAGGCGGTCCCGCATTTCGATAGTCACCCGAGCCAATTGGCTCGGAAAACGCATCCTGGAGTCCGGAATGAAAAAGATAGAAGCCATTGTTCGTCACTTTAAGTTGGAAGACGTCAAGAACGCACTCACCGAACAAGGCATCCATGGAATGACCGTTAGCGAAGTGCGTGGTTATGGCCGCCAAAAAGGGCATACGGAAATCTATCGCGGTACTGAGTACGCCGTCGATTTCGTTCCCAAGGTTAAAATTGAGGTGGTTTGTGCCGATGGCGAACTTCAAACCGTTATCGACACAATTGTTAAGACTGCTCAGACCGGGCAGATTGGTGACGGCAAAATCTTCGTTTCTGAACTTCAAACTGCAGTGCGAATTCGAACCGGTGAGACCGGACAAGACGCGTTGTAAGTCTTTCATACAAATTGTCAACTTTACACCCGCAAGTAGTAAAAGCGCGTTCGCATCTAGCGGACGCGCGCCTCAAAGCGGCTAATCTTCACCATTCGGGTGCTACCGGTCCTCAAGTCTGCTTTGCATGGGCGGATCAAGTCGACCAGGTTATCAATGACTTGATTCAAGCTGCACTGGCTGGCTTGGAAAAACCGCTCGATGCTTCGTCATTTGCATTCGTGGCATTGGGGGGGTACGGTCGGCGTGATCTTGCTCCGTTTTCCGATATTGATTTAATGCTGCTTTATAGGGGTGTGAGTGAATCGCAGGTCGCACCACTTGCACGCTCCATCGCTCAAATGATTGTTGATGCTGGCCTGCATCTCGGTTTCACGATTCGGACACCCTCCCAAGCTCGTCAGGCAGCTTGGAGCGATGCGACTATTTTGACATCCTTGGTTGAAGTGCGATTGGTGGAAGGAAGTCAGGCTCTGCTCGACGGATTTTTGAACGCGTTTCGCATAGGTTGCAAACGGCGATCTCGGCGACTTGCTGTGCTGATTGAAAGGGAGCGATTTGTCGAACGACAGAAATTCGGCGAGCTGGTATACCTGTTACACCCCAACGTCAAGCGATCACGCGGGTGTTTGCGCGACGTTCAAATCGTGCGATGGATTGGCTTTGTATGCTTTGGTGAGAAGGACCCAGAGCAGTTGGTTGAAATGGGGTTATTAGCCCAAGAGGATTTTCGAGCGATTCAAGTCGGATATCAATACCTGTTGCATGTGCGCAACCAATTGCATTTTCTAGCTGGACGCGCACAGGATTCACTGGACCGACCAAAGCAGATCGAAATGGCTGTTTGGTTGAAATTCAAGGGTACCGACGGTGTGTTGCCGGTCGAAGAATTCATGCAGCAGTATTTTGAAACCACGAGCGAAGTTCGCTACAGTTCGGCGAATTTCGTCGGGATGGCTCGGTCTCGATTGAGCGTAGTTGGATACCTGTCCCGGTTCATTGCTTGGCCTATTTCCAAAAGGTTTCGATTGGGAGTAAAGGAAATATGGGCGACGCGAACGGGACTTGAAAAACTGCAGTCGGATCCCGCCAAAGTGCTGGAATTGATGCAGGTCGCTAACCGCTACATGCGGCGTATTGAACACAAGACTTGGCGAACCATTAGGCAAGCTATGCTTCGCCGGCGCGACGATCCAGTTGGCGTTGAGGCGATTGAGCGATTTTTGCAATTGATAGCACAGCCAGGTCGACTTGGAGAGATATTGAGGCGGTTGCATGAACTGCGAGTTCTGGAGCAAATCATTCCTGCCATGCGACATGCTCGATGCCTTTTGCAATTCAACGAGTATCACAAGTATACGGTGGATGCGCATTGCATTCGGTCAGTCGAATGCGCCGGGGAATTCGGCAAGTTGGATGACGCTCTCGGTCGCGTTTACCGTGGCCTACAAAATAAGATGATCTTGCACTTGGCTCTTTTGTTGCATGATCTAGGCAAAGGCTTTCCGGAGGATCATAGCGAGGTTGGACGCGAAATCGCAGAGGATACGGCTCGGCTATTCAAACTATCTGACGCCGATCGCGAATTGCTCGTGTTCCTCGTTCATCAGCATCTGCTCATGGCTCATACGGCCTTTCGATTTGATCTTTCGCAGAAGGATCCCATTGTTCATTTTGCCAAGCAAGTTGGCTCGATTGAACGTTTGCAGATGCTGTTGGTTTTGTCCTGTGCCGACTTAGATGCCGTTGGGCCTGGCGCATTGAACGATTGGAAACTCGGACTGATTTTGCAACTGTACGACGCAACCGAATCTCAATTGGGTAGCGATAGCCCTGGCACACGCTTCCTCGGTATTGTGGCGACTCAAAGGACCGAGGTCATGAACCATCGGACAGCCGAGGAACGTGAAAGCAGTTGGTGTACGGAACAGATTGATGCGATTCCCTCTGGATACCTGCTGTCTATCAAGCCGAAGGATTTGATGGAAGAACTGCGACGCTTGCGTCAGTTGACGGCTGAAAAGCCGGTGCAAGCGTGGGGGAATTTCCTGGCCAATCAGGATGCGACAGAATACGTGACCGCAGTGAGACAAGAGCAGTCAACTGGCTTGTTTCACAAGATTGCTGGTGCACTTTCCAGTCAGGGACTCAGTATATTGTCTGCGGAAATCCACACGCAACCAGGTCGTATCGCCTGGGATCGTTTTGTGGTTCAAGATGCAGACTTCGAAGGCACGCCGCCAGCCCATCGAATCGAACAAGTCCGTAACCATCTGGTCCAGTCTATTGACCCCAAAAACGCAAAACCGCCGGTCTTTCGTCGCATTTGGAAATCTCAGTCCACATTCGATGCCGCGACGGCAAGAACTCAGCCAACCCAAATTCGATTCGATAACAGTACGTCGGAGAGCAACACCATCATTTCGGTCTTTGCCTACGACCGAATCGGTTTACTTTACGACATCTCAAAAATCCTATTTGATCTCAAATTGGATTTGCAAGTTGCGAAAGTCAGCACGCACCTGGACCAAGTTGTCGACGTTTTCTACGTCACGGATCTAGACGGCCAGAAAATCACGGAACCAACAAGGCTCTATACGCTTAGGCACAGCCTCCTAAGAGCTATCGAAACCATAGACCCTGTCGCGTTTTGAGTTGCATACTAGGTACCAGCCGTGCTACTGTGCCGATTATTGTCTTGTCAGTTTGACAAGTGCTTGCCTTAGCTCTCGAACCTTGAGCGGCATCGGAACCAATACATGGATTGAACTCGTTTTGGCACCACGTATGATATGCTGTTGCTTTGGATCGACTAACATGACAACGGGAATATGTTTGGTGTGCTCCTGCTCGGCAAATTTATTGAATGCATCGAGCGCTAGGATGCCAAGGTCCGGTGCACAAAGGACGAGACAATCTGCCGGCGAAGTTTCGTCAGGACTGAACTTGCTAAGCGCTCTTTCAGGGTCGCCGAAAATGAGAACGCGATAACCGCGTTTCTTTAGTTTCTCTCTCAAAATATTCTGCAGCTCAGGCTTGCTCTCGACAATGATTAGCGTCTTGCCTTGCCCCTCCTTGGCCTCGACTTCATTGATCTCTTGGATTGAGTGCTGCGAGGTTTTCTTCTCGCTGATCTCTCCATCCGGGTTCTCGAATTGTTGGATGGCGGACTGGACATCACTCAGCATTGCACTAGGCGTTTGATATCGTTTTTCGGGATCAAATTCCAATGCCTTGTTGCAAATTGCGTAGATGGAATCGGGCAAGCCAGGGATCAGCTCGCTGAGTGGCGGGAAATCGGTAAACCGAGCAACGTTGAGCCGCTGCGCTCGATCGCGAGTTTCAATCAGTGCAGGTTTGCCACAAACAACGTTGTAAAAAATGACTCCCGCAAAGAATAGATCGCTACGTATATCTCCCTTGCGAACGCCCGTTCCCCTTTCGAGAGCTGCGTAGTCGATCGCTCGCGCGCTTGGGCAATCTGCGATCGCTTCTGGAGACGATACATCAGCCAGAGCAGCCAATCCAAAGTCCACCAGTTTGCAACGACCGCTCGAGTGCACCAGCACGTTCGTTAGTTTTAAATCGCGATGCGTTACGCCTTTGGAAGCAGCGAATTCAAGTCCCGAACAAATATCTTGCATGATTTTCAAGGAATCGGCGGCCCCAAACGTCCCTCGAATCTTCAGAATCTCTCTCAGCGTTTCGCCCTCTACAAACTCCATAACTAAATAGGGTGCGCGAGCATCGTTTTCGATTTCATAAATCGTAACGATGTTGGGGTGTCGCATTTGCAATCCCATCCGACCTTCACGTAGAAACTGCTCGACCGAAGCAACCTGATCGCGGTGCCTACGACGCAAAACCTTGACTGCTACGACGCGACCCGTGTCGTGGTGCACACAACGGAATACCCGAGCAAACGTGCCTGCCCCAATCATGTACAAAACGCGATATGGCCCGTAATAGTATCCTAGCCGCTCGCCAGTGCACATGCGATCCAGTTGGAAGTTTGTCAGGATTCCTTTACGAAGTAGAAGATTCTTTACATCGTCAAGCTCGATATCGCTGGTTCGCAGCTCGCCCCAAAACCTATCGATCTGTTCGGGAGTCGCAAGCTCCAAATCGATTGCGCGTTGAGTAAGTGACCTTGGCGTAAATTCCATCGAAGCGGCTGACCGACGAAGAGTGAAGTGAGGATAAAGTGATCCGTTGGACTCAACAATAGACTAAGACTAAGCCAAATGAAACCGGCAAGCAAACCATTAAACGAACAGTCGAGTCCAATCAGGCTCATTTTGCCCAAGTCGACTCGACTGTTTTTGGCCCGAACGCATTTCGCATGGTGCTGTCGGAGGAATTTATCGGGTTGGAAAGTGGCGACTTTCGGTACCCAATACCACATGCGATCGCGTTCACTCTCCGTCAATCAGTCCACGTTTTCCTCTGGCGAGCTTCCGTCCGCTTCGCCTTGTTCTCCCATCATCTCTTGGATTTGGCGTTGATAAGCGTCCCGTTCACGTCGAGTGGCTTCCAAATCAAAGACGAGGTATTTCATGTCCAAGCGGAGTTGACCGATAGAATCCTGTACCAGCTGCAAAATCTTTCGACGACGATTCGTACTTTCAACAACGCGTTGGAATGCGGGCTGGATCGTCAATCGTTGTGCTGGGGGCAGCATTTCGATCACTTTTTGAAGATCCACAAGTTCGCTTGGCGTGTCGTTCACGAGATTTTCGGTCGATTGGGCTGCTTCGCTCATGCGGATGCTCCTCAAGGTAGCGATTGATAATGGTTTGCCGGAAGTTTGCGGGCGATTATGAAATTAAAGAAATGCAGCTTTCGTGCCGACACTCTCCCACTGATCCTCCAACATGGACGGTAAACCCATGCTAGTCAAGGACTTAGGAAAGTCTATGCTACCGTTTTGATTTCCCTAATCCTAAAAGTCAGGTGCGTTTTCGCAACATGAATCGACCTGGAATCGTGCCGTAAGTCATGCTACAAGCGAGACTTACGATCTTGCACGTCAGGTTGCTTCTCATGTTTCTTATTCTCCACTATTCATTCGCACTTTGTTGCAAAAAGTCAACCCGCCGGCCGCTTGAAACAGCTGGGTTGTTTTTTCGTTGGCGCTTCGTTGCATGGGTGATCATTTTCATCATGACTGCACCGCTCAAGGCTAACGCTCAACTGTTCGATTCGTTCGATGAGTCGCAACCCAAATTCCGACTTTGGCAAAGCGATGCTAAAGCGCAATTGTCGCCATTTAGAAAAACAGAACCCGGTCTCGAAATCATAGAGACCTCGTTCGGAGCCGGCAGCAAAGTTTACCTTATCTACCCGATCGAACCTTGCGCTGTCATTAACGACTTGAACGCGTCCATGCGCATCCTCTCAGCGCAAAGCGGATTGCGAATCGGTTTCCGAGTCGTTTTTCCTCGCAGCACGCATCCAGCAACGCACGATCCTGTTACGGAAGTCCTCTTCGGGACACCAACCGACGGCGGCGGGCGCTGGTCGGAATCTCGCATTGCTTCAGTCATTCCGCAATTCGAGGATCGTATCAGGTATCTACGTACTCTATTGGGGCCAAGTATCGATTTGCAGGACGCTTTCATCGACGGCGTGGTGCTCAGCGTCTATTCGGATCCTGGTACGATCAAGCTGAAGGTTGATGACTTGCAGGTCGACGGCATGGTTGCTCCGACATCCATCGCCGTCCGAGAGAGCATTTCCTTGGATGCTATGCGAGATCCCTCAACCATGTCGGTCCAAGAACAACTTCGCAGCTTACAGGCAACGGTACCCAGATGGATTCTCCATCAAGGAGAAAGCTTAGACTACCTCAAGTCCCTTGGGTTCAATGCAATCATCACGAACAACCCAAACGACCCACTCGTCATCGAGCAAGCGGCTCGGTCGCAAATAGGAGTCATCGCCCGGCCCCCCGACTTGGTTCCCACCGAAAGGTTTGCAAACGACTTTCGACATGTTCAAGGCTGGCAGATCGGAATGACACTCGATCAATCCAATTTGCAACAGACTCGCAATCTTGTCTCCAAATTAGCGCGATTTCCACCTTCGATGGCTCGCCCAATAGTAGGCGAGGCGATGGAGATGTACGGTCCGTATAGCAGGCTTAGCGATTTGTTGGCTGTGCCACTGCCGATCACGACGCGCGTGCGCTCTGCCAGCGAAGCTGCGGCGATCAATCAGTCCGATCTCCGTCCGTTGGCTGGTCGATCGATTCCGTTGACTTCGATCGTTACCCAGATGCCTGATGAATGGATAACCCAAAAGGCAATAGCGACGAAGGCATTGCGGGAAGAAGCAAGCCGCCTCGTCGATTACGATTTGCTACAAATCCGGTTGCAGTTCTATCGAAGCATGATGCAAGGGGCTCGGGGCTTTATCTTTCGATCAGGCTCGCCACTCGATTCAGGCGACCCAACTTCGATGGCACGCAGCCAGGGCTATGCGGGAATCAACCAAGAGATAGAGCTGTTGATGCCCTGGATTCGTGCCGGACAATCATCCTGGCAGAACATAGCGACCGATTCACCAAATCATACAGCGATGGTCCTCGAAACACCCAATAGTCAACTAGCCATCGTCGTTGCGTCTGGACCCATGGATCAGATTTGTTCGATAGCGCCGACTACCGATCGCATTAAGATTACGTTGCCAATGTCAGGTCAATTGCGAAAAGTTTTTCGCATCACTCACTGTGAAATGGAGACGATTCGTGCAGAGCAGACACCAACCGGTTTGCTGGTTGTAATAGATCGCCCCGGTATCATCGAACAAATCGTTACCGCGGTCGATTCCAAGCCAGTCGCCTATTTGCAAGACCAGCTGCCACGGCTCGCCCCGAGTCTCGTAGCATCCCGAATTGACGTCGCCGAACAAATACTTGAAATTGGCCAAATGTCCTTGGTCGCTCAGCGTGTCCCGCCTAACGATCCGCGTTGGGAAGAGATCCGTCGCGCTCAGTCGTTGCACCGTGATTCGACCCAGTACTTGGCGCGTTCGAATTTCCAACAATCTTTGAAAGCGTCCGATCAATCGCTGTTGGTTGCCCAGCGTATCGTGCGAGGTTCCTGGGATGAAGCGGCTTCGCAATTCGGAGCTATTCAAAGTAGCCCTCTCTTGGCATCGCCACTTTCGTTGCCGCTCCATTGGGAATTCAATCGGGTGCTCGCGGGACGAAGTTGGCAATCCCTGACAGTACCAGGAGTTCCATTCGAGGATACGGCTCAGCTTTACCAATCGCTCTGGCAAGTGGATCGGCGTCTCACCGAAAATGTCGAAAGTGACTGTGTCATTGGAGCAAATGGGCCTGACGGTAGCCCCACGTTAGTACTTGCCACAAAGCCTATCAACAACCAGCCAATTCCATCAGGATATGGAGGCGCCGTGATGCGAGTTTCGTCCCCTCCGATCATCGCTCCTGAAGGTGCCATGGTTCATATTGAAGGACTGGTGCGGATCGATTCGCCTACCGGAGAAAAACAGAGCGGACTATTGGTTTGCGACAGTATCGGCGGTGAATCACTTGGCCAATTGATTTCATCAGCCGACATATCGCAATATTCTTGGCGTCGATTCAGTCTGATTCGTTTTGTAACCAAGGAGCGAGCCATTCGGCTTCATCTAGAAACAAGAGGAGAAATGCGAGCTTCGATCGCAAATCTCAAAGCAGAAATGATTATGCCTACCCGAAAGGCAGACTTGCCAACTCGCCCATACTCTCCTGACGAGACACTGGAAATCGAACAGAACACGATTCCAGTTTCGACACCCAGCCGACGCTAAGGCTGGGCAGCCCCGTCTAACTAAACATTTGGTATCTTATGGCTAATCGAACCCGTTCACGTTCCCCTGTTAGGTTGAGATGATGAATTCATATAGATTCATCCGTTATGCATGGGACGATAAAAAAGCAGCAAGTTGCGATCCGGTTGGCCGACTCATCTATCGATCCAATCTACTCGGTTCCGATCAGCGAATTACGAATACCGGTGGCGGAAACACCTCGGCCAAGATTTCAGAAAAGGACCCTCTTAACGGGAGCGAGACCGAAGTCCTCTGGGTCAAAGGGTCCGGCGGCGATCTTCGGACCTCCACTCGTGAGAACTTCTCATCGCTCTATCAACAGAAGCTCTTAGACATGCAGTTGCTGTATGCGAGTCGACCAGACAGAGGATACAAGGGACAAGCCGAAGACGATATGGTTGGAATGTACACACATACGACATTCAACCTAAACCCGCGAGCCTCGTCGATCGATACCCCTCTGCATAGTTTTTTGCCTGGCAAGCATGTCGACCATATGCACCCCAATGCGATTATTTCCATCGCAGCCAGTCACCGATGCCAAGAACTCACTCAAGAAATTTTCGGCGGAACCATGGCCTACGTGCCATGGATGCGACCCGGTTTCGAACTGGGTTTGACCATGCAGGATATTTCAAAGAAGAACCCGTCTCTGCAAGCTATTGAGTATTGGTTGCTCGAGGAAGCGAAACTAAAGCGCATGCCGAATGAAAAGGAGTTGGCTCGTCAAGTCATTATTGTGATTGGCGCTGGATCTGGAATCGGCAAAGAGACAGCCCATCGTTTGGTGCGTGAGGGAGCTCACATCGTTTGCGTTGACTTGAATGCGGAATCCGCCAACGCTACAGCCAAAGAAATTACCGACCGGCATGGGATAGGGATTGGCGTTGCTGGAAGCGGGATTTCGCGCTGCGGACCAGCCGTTGGAATTGCATGCGATATAACTAAGCGTGCTAGTATACGCTCCATGTTGGACCAGGTCAGCTTGGCCTACGGTGGGTTCGATTCGATTTGCGTAACAGCCGGTATTTTTGTTCCTTCGGATACCAGCGGTCACATTCCCGATGATAAGTGGGCGCTGACGTTCGCGATCAACGTGACCGGCAGCTATTTGGTAGCAGACGAAGCCGGTAAGAATTGGCTTGAACAAGGGTTACATGGTAGTCTTGTTCTCACGACGAGCGCCAACGCAGCCGTCGCAAAGAAAGGAAGCGTTGCCTACGATACGAGCAAGGCAGCTGCAAATCACTTAGTGCGAGAACTCGCCATTGAGCTTGCACCACTCGTTCGTGTCAATGGTGTCGCGCCGGCAACGGTCGTTCAGGGCAGCGCCATGTTTCCTCGCGACCGGGTGATTGGTTCGCTTGCCAAATACCGCATCGATTACACCGAAGAGGAACCAACGGAGTCGCTGGTCTCGAAACTTGCTCAGTTCTATGCCGATCGTACGTTGACAAAGTCTCCGATCACGCCGGCAGACCAGGCCGAAGCGTATTTCTTGCTAGTCAGCCAGCGTTTGAGCAAGACAACGGGACAACTCATCTCGGTCGACGGAGGTTTGTACGACGCCTTTCTGCGTTAACGAGCGCATCGCATAACCCTACTCGCAAGTGCATTGGGCGACGAGAAAAACGCCACATCCTATTTGGGCTGCATCGCCAGGAGCGACACCAGTTGCACCAGGTAGCAGTTTGCGCCAAGGAAATCACCAGTGACACCACCCACGCGTCGATGCACAAGTCGAGCGTAATACCAAGTCAATAGCAACGAAAACGAAACCGCCATTAGAAAACGGACGCCTGCCTCCGTCAGCAAATAAGTGAACGATGCTCCCTCCGCAAGGACGCAAGAGCCGGCGAGCGCAACAGCAAAGGCAGCCACTGGTCCTACCGCGCCAATCAGAATCGTTCTTGCACCAGGTTTTGCGCCGACATCACGGGCCATCGTATGCCGATCCGTGATCGGTTCCAAGCTATGCATCATAATTAATATGGACCATCTCCCAATCCCTGAGGAAAAAGGGATCGCGAGCCAAGCCATCGACCAACCCAAATTCGCAATCAAAGCGATCCGCAAGGAAACACCGACGACCAACGCCAACACGCCATAAGTCCCATGTCGAGAATCCTTTAATATCTCGAGCACTTGCTCGCGCGTCCAACCACCTCCGAGCGCATCAGTCGCGTCGGCGAGTGCATCTTCATGAAAAGCGCCCGTCAAGAACGCTTCGGCTGCAATGGCTAGGATCGCCGCAATCCAGGGTGACCAAAAGTAACCGGAAACACAATAAGTTAGGGTTGTAGAAAGACCAATGAGTACGCCCACGAGAGGAAAGTAAACGACCGAGGCTTGTAGCGCCGATTGGGTTTGTACCATCGAGCCACTCATGGCCCTCGGCACTTGTATTCGTGTCAGGAACTGCACCGCAGTCAAGAAAGCCCACTTCGGCGAAATGAGTGGTTTCGCGTTTTCGCTGTCGGCGGTCATGCCAGATACTTTGCGAATAGGCAACGGTGCGATTGGCGAAATTGTTCGCACTGTTGAACGAGTTCTTCCCCATCTTTCAAATTCAACACGTATGCTAATCGAGACAACTCGTTGTCCGAAATTGGCAAGTCATGTCGAGCAAGCGTGTTCATCAGTCGCAAACCGGATTCTACCCCTCGCAAAAAGTTGTAGCCATTCTTCAAGGCATCTGCATCCTTGGGCTCTACAAGGCCCGCAACTTGGAGACGTTCAATCGCTTCTAGCGTTCCTGCGACGAATATCTCGGGTCTGGTCGCAACGTTTCGCAGCATCAGCAGCTGTGCGATGTACTCCACGTCCATGGTACCACCCACGCCTCGTTTGATATTGCGAACACCAGCAGTGATTTCTAGTTGTTTGCGCGTCGACAGTGCAAGCATGTTGTCTTCATCAGTCCATGCTCGCGATCGAAGGATGCCAACGACTGCCTGGTCAATCAGGCGTTGAAACGAAGGTTCGCCTAAGATGCATCTCGCATTGCAAAGCTGTTGGCGTTGCAGCGCAAGATCGTCCGACTCGATTAAGAAACGCTGAAATTCATCGAGCTTCCACGCCAGTGTTGTATTTCGATTGGGTGAGATCATCCAATTTTTGGTCTCATACAATCGGCCACTTCGCCAAACACGGTTGGCTGCCTGAGCTACTTTTTGTGCAAGCTGAAGAAAGAAATATTCGGTCGAAATGGGTTCGTGATGGCGGCCTGAACCAAGCGGTCGCGTCGTTCCATCCGAGTCGTACAAGAACAACAACGAAATATCGCTGTGGTAGTTTGGCTCACGCGCTCCGAGCTTGCCAAGTGCCACCACCCCAAATCGGCAGACTTGACCATCGTTCGTCGTTGGGACACCAAATCGCTTAACCAACCGTCCATACTGCCAATCAACGGTTTGATGCAAACATACATCGGCGATATCCGACAGGGCTCGATGCGTGTCGGTAATACTTTCCTTGCCGAGGATGTCCCGCACACCGACATTTAAATGCCTCGCATTCTTAAAGGAATGAATGATCGGCTCAATGTCCTCAGCACCTCGACATAATTCGTGTAGCATTAATCCCAATTGTTGTTCCGTCGGAAGCCTGTTGAGCATCAACGAGTCGAGCAGTTCATCGATCATCCCCGGGTTAGTTGTTAGAATTCCTATCAAATAGGGACTGGCACCGCACAGTCGAATATAGAGATCGAGCGAAGGCTCATGCACATTGAACAGTTCCCACAAAACACCCTTGCCACCCAGCGACCGGCAACTGACTGCAAGATTTTCGAGCGTCAAGTCAGGATCGGGTGTCTCGCTGATTTTCGTCAGCAGTTGCGTGGCGATGCTCGACAGGAAATGGCGACACCGACGGGTTGATAGTATGGAAACTTCTTCGCGTGAAAGCTCCATTAGGAACCGATAAGCCGCATTCGATTGCTTGAAAAGGTATTTAGCAAGGAGAGCGTCAATCCACTCCGGCTTTGGATTCGGATCTAGAATCAGATCGGTTTCGTCGGACGCTTGGTTTTCATCGGCAAAAACTTCCCCTCGCAAGTGATTGCGGATTTTCTTGACCTTGTTCCAGGAGTCGGCCAAATCTGCATCCAGTTGGTCGCGAGCCGTTTCGCCATCGTACGAGAGTTGCCATGCGATTGAGTTTTTCGATTCCTCGATTCTACCTGGATTTAGTCCTTTGGCCGCAAATGGATCTCGCAATTGCAGAGCAAAGATAGTCTGAGAAAACCGATTGTGGGCGGATACCAGAATCGATCTCTCCTGCTCGGTGAAGCAACCCGATTGCGTTAAGGAATTTATCGCTTGGACAGTATTGGCAATCCTAATCTGAGTCACTTCTCCGCCATGGATCAGTTGCAAAAACTGGGTCAGGAATTCTATCTCGCGTTTCCATCCAAACAATAATTCCAGCGACCAGCCAGGCCCGTCCGGCTGAGCTCTCTCGAGCGCCTTACCTTCCCGATCGATCTTGCGTTTGAGAGCTCCAATGCCCGCGATATCGGCTCGCGTCAAATAGCGTCGGTAGACGAGTGTGGGGAACTCATCAAGAAATCGCAACGCTATTCCAGAATTTCCGGCCAGATACCGACTCTTGAGCAGTGTTAGACGTTGCCAGGTTCGACCGTGATTTTCAATCGTCTGAATCCATCGACGATAGTCATGCAAGTGGACGTTGGCCGGGCTGCTGTCCTCGGAATTGTATGGAAAAACAACCGAATACCCAAGTCCTTGGCGATCCGTCAAAATCGCGATCGCCCGCTGTGCCAAGCGTTGCAATTCATCGGTAATAAACGACTCTCTTGCCTCATCTTGAACGTGTTCCGTATCAGTCAAGAGAACCATTTCGAGCGGGCCATCGAGTTCAAGCTCTTGTCCGCCGAGCGCACCAAGTCCTATCGCCGCGAGGGAGTCCGATAAATCCAAAATCGGGCCTGATTTTTGGGATCGCGATCGACGATCCGATTTACGTTCTGCGTTTGCGGCGATCAACGATGCAGCAATGCCTGCGTCAGCTATCCAAGAAAGTTGCTGGGCAACCGCTTCCGGCGACATATCTTGCAGACAAAAGGAGCAAATAACTCGCAATGACTCCCGCCGGCGAAACCGTTGCATACTTGCAAGGATTTGCTCTTCGTCTTCTAAATTTTGGATTTCACTAATGAGTATGTCTTTTAGATGTTCAGGATCGACCGATTGGCCAGCACTCATCCGAAGCCAATCGAAACTATCGGGATCCGAAATCAGCCACTCCACAGCGGTCGATTCAATCGATAGGATTTGCAGCAACAATGGGAGCGCATCACGATCCCTGTCTAAAAAGACAATAAAGCTATTTGGAATTCGAGTGTTCTCAACGAATCGATGCAACGGAGCAAGCCCACGACGCAAATTCGGGAACCGGGCCAGAAGCGGATCCAGCTGGGCGACGAGACTGTCACGGAGATCCGTATCCGATGCCAAAATCAGCAAGTCATGGATTGCGGTTAGGCCCGCGTTATCTACCCCCAAAACTTGCCATCGTTGATTAGCTGTGTTGCTGATGTTTGGGCTCAATTCACTCGGAGTCAATAGCTGGCTTGGGAGGCACCGCCGAAATTACATGTTTAATATCGTACCCAATCTCCAGTTTTTTTGAATGCGATTCCATCTACGACCATTTGGTTGCAGAGCCTGCCATTTCCTCGATGCCGGCGATCGATTTGGATGGTATGGAAGCCGCCGGCGAACTTGTGGCCAATTGGCCAACAGCCCTTTCTGGTGTTTCGACTTGGAAGCCACAGGCTTTTCTGCGATACTGCTACGAATGCGGATTCACCACCCTTTGAGGGGTGTTTTTCGCTTTTAAGGGCTCATTGGGAGTCCAAATTCAAGGCCGCAAAGGATTTCCGGGCCTGCGACAATTTTTGCGTGCGTCGAGGGTTGGATTAACCAGCCCGTAGCACGCCTGTTTTATTTGGGAGATTGGCTGAATGTACAAGAATTTAAACGCGACGGTGTTGGGTGTTTCTGGGCGACAAAGCGAATTGATCGAATTGGCTATGACCTACGGGTTTCGCGGTTTGGACATCGATATCGTCGATTTAGTTAAGCGGACACAGCGGAGCGAATTTGAAAAGGCAGCTCGCTATTTATTGAGCGCCAAAATGTTGGTAAGCGGTTTCGAAACACCTATCGATCTGGATAGCGATGACGAGACCTTTGAAAAGACAATTGCATTGCTACCAGCCACCATCGAAATCGCAGGAAAAGTCAACGCTAGGGCTGGTTTTCTGCGATTGCCAGCGGCGACAGACCGACTGCCTTTCCATGAATATTTTGATGTCCTGCGTAAACGAGTCGAACGCATTGCCGAAATTTTCGCAGCAAACAAAGTAATGCTTGGGTTGTATTTTTCGACTGCTATCGAAAACAGAGAAAACCGGCAGTTCAAGTTTATTCAAGACGTCGAAGGATTCTTGGCCTTTTTCAACGCTTGCGCCAACCAAAGTGTTGGATTGGTTGTCGATTCCTTTAATTGGGTCGTTGGTGGAGGAACTTTTGAACAATTGGCGACGATTCCGGGCAACCGAGTTGCCGTTCTGCGATTGGCCGATGCAGAAGTGTTACCGAGCGTAGCGGACGCGAGCCTCAAAATGCGCCAATTGGCTGGTACGAGTGGAGTCATCGACAACGTAAGAATCGTCTCGGTTTTGAGCAAGAATGGGTTTGATGGCCCGATTACCGCTTTTGGACATTCAAGCAATTTCGGTGGCATGACGCGAGACTCGATTGTAGCAAAAAGTCAAGATTCGCTCGACAATGTTCTGGCTGGAGCAGGTTTGCCGACCTTCACCCGTCGACCGGATATGATTGTAGAATCCACCTCACCTTTGGTTTTGGAAGACATCGGTTTGGAAGCGTAAAAAACCAATCGGCTTTTTTTTCAGCCAGGGAACTCTGACCCACACCTAGGACACAAGCACACGTAGGTCCGGCTGTCCTCAGCCGGACACAAGCACACTTCGAACATACGCGTTGCCACGAATCGGGAAAGAATTATTACTAATTCGTGTTACACTGGTTCCATACTGTTTGCTGACCATCATCAGTCTGAGGACAGGCTGAGCTACTTCTCGAGACTGCAATGACTAGATTGACGCTTCGCGTTGTTCAAGGGGCCGATCGTGGCCGCACCTATGCGGTCCTAAAAACGCCGATCTCTATCGGTCGGGAAGAAGGCAACTCGATACAGCTTAACGACGAGCGAATCAGTCGATTTCATTGCAAAATCCAAGAAGACAACGATCATTTGGTGCTCACCGATCTGGAGAGCACGAACGGAACGCGAGTCAATGGTCAAGATTGCCAACTCCGTATCTTGCGATTCGGTGACATCATTTCTGTCGGACGAAGTATGTTGCTATTCGGCACGCATGATCAAATCAGCTCTCGAGTTCAAGATAATCTTACAGCGGTCGAAGAGTCCCACTTGGTCCAGAAAACCGATGGCGGTGATTTCGATTTGGATCCCGCGATCGCAGAGTCCGTTCGGGCGTTGCGAGATCTGAATCAACCACCTCAATTACCCGAACGACTTAGTCCTAGCCAAGCTGCACAATTAGCTGAACTCTTTGAGTATTTCCATGCTCGGATCGGTGAAGTCGTCGACGCAGTCAAAATAAATGACAAACGCGCGTCGATCCATGTCGATCTGGCAACATGGCAATTAATGCTCCAACTCTATAGCCGCCTATCGGAACTCATTCGGGGAATCGCGGACCCCGATTTTAAGTTACCCAGCTAAAATCTCCTCAACCACGACAAGCAGTATGGCTTCATTTTTAAAATTCACCAAGATGCATGGTGCTGGCAACGACTATGTCTATGTCAGTGGATTCGATCAATCCTTGCCGTTGGATCTCCCTCAATTGGCGGTTCAAGTGTCCGATCGTCGTTTTGGAATCGGAGGCGATGGATTGATTGCGATCCTCCCAAGCGAACGAGCAGAGGCACGAATGCGAATGTTCAACGCCGATGGTAGCGAATCCGAGATGTGCGGCAATGGAATCCGATGTGTTGCAAAATACGTTTACGATCATGGGATCTGCAAGAAAGAATCGCTCACGATTGAAACAGGTGCTGGAGTCCTTTCGCTCGTTCTAGCAATTGAGAATGGCTTAGTCTCTCAAGTCACCGTCGACATGGGACCACCGAGGCTTGAGGCTGGCCAAATACCGACAACTCTCGGAGAGAACGCAAACTCGCATGTCATTAATTGCCCCATTGAGTTTCGAGGGCATACTCTGTTTGCGACCTGTGTTTCGATGGGCAACCCGCATTGCGTGTTATTTGTTTCGGAAGCGACCGATGAATTGGTTCTTGAAATCGGTCCAATGATTGAGCGAGACGATCGGTTCCCAAAGAAAACCAATGTGGAATTTGTTGAGGTTTTGTCGCCAGGTGAAGTTCGACAACGCACCTGGGAGCGCGGGTCCGGCGAAACCTGGGCGTGCGGAACCGGAGCCAGTGCCGTTTGCGTGGCAGGCGTTTTGACCGGACACACCGATCGGCAGATTCTCAATTCGTTGCGGGGTGGCCAATTGCGGTTGCGTTGGGAAGAGGAAAGCAATCATGTGTTCATGACCGGACCTGCGGTCGAAGTCTTTTCAGGCCAATGGCAACTCAGCGAGTAATGCAATTTCCTAAATTCGACTTGCAACGCATGACGATGCGCTGGGGTGGGACGCTGTTGGCATTCGGCATAAGAGCCTGGATGAGAACGCTTGATTCTCGCATCGTTTGTTATGAACCAAAGATGGATCCTGCAGATGCGAGTTTCGATGGCCCAGCCATCTTTGTTGTTTGGCACGAGTATTTGGCGTTGCCGCCTTGCAATCGTCGTGGCTGCGATGTCACCATGCTACTGAGTCAGCATCGCGATGCGCATTGGCTGACCGAAGTCATCCGTCAATTTGGATTCAAAACAGTTCGCGGCTCCACTTCACGGGGTGGCGTTCAAGCGATTTTGCAGATCAGACGAAACAATAGAGGCACAAGTCTCGTCATCACCCCTGATGGCCCTCGAGGACCGAGACGCGAGCTATCGAGTGGCTGTGTGTTCCTCGCAGGGCTCTTGGGAATCCCAATTGTTCCGTTGGGTTGCGGATTTGATTCTCCATGGCGAAATTCGGGCGCTTGGGATAAGTTTGCAATACCCCGACCTAGTTCCAGAGCGAGAATCGTCCTCGGACCTGCCATTAGAGTTCCCCGCAAGTTGAGCAAAGACGAGATTGAGGACTACCGGCTGTATATCGAATCGATACTCATGGCGGTAACGAAGGAAGCCGAAACTTGGGCGGAGGACGGGTCGATGCGAGTCGGCGAACGAGGTTTTTATCCTGTTCCAAAAGGAGCAATTCAACGGTGACAGGTTTTTTATGGAGCGGTGATGCGGATGCGTTTTTTGGCGAGCAACCGAATCCCGATTCGATTCAACGCAATCCACCCGCCAAGACGCTTGGAAAGACGCCAGCTAAAGCTCGGCCTGGTACTAGTTCGGATACACCGCTTAGCGTAGCGCAACTCAACGCTTGGGTAAAAAATGCGATCGAACAATCGGTATCGACGTTTTGGCTTGCAGGCGAAATTGGAAACCTGAACCAATCGGCTTCTGGTCATGTCTATTTGACGATCAAAGATGCAACCAGCCAGGTCTCAGCCGTGCTCTGGAGGTCGACGTTCGAACGCATCGGAATGGACCTCCGAGAGGGAATGGCGGTATTGGTTCAAGGTCGGATTGAAGTCTATGGGCCACGCGGTACTTACCAAGTGATCATTTCACGCATGGAGCAGCAGGGGCTCGGGGCGCTGCAAGCCGCGTTTCGTCGACTGCACGCCAAACTCGAAAAGGAAGGGCTCTTCGCACCAGAGCGCAAGAAGTCGCTGCCAGCTTTTCCAACTCGCATCGGATTCGTTACCAGTCCCAGTGGTGCGGCTATTCATGATTTTACTCAAGTACTTAAACGGCGTTGGCCTGGAGCAAGTGTACTGATCATTCCGTCGAGAGTCCAAGGCGATGGGGCTGCATTGGAAATTGCTGAAGGAATTCGAATCGCTGCGCTTTTGAAACCGGCGCTCGATGTATTGGTGGTGGGGCGAGGCGGTGGTTCATTGGAAGACCTGTGGTGCTTTAACGAAGAGGTCGTCGTGCGAGCTGTGGCTGCTTGTCCATTGCCAACTGTATCTGCGGTCGGCCATGAGATCGATGTAACGCTTTGCGACTTGGCTGCCGATGTGCGAGCCCTCACTCCATCGGAAGCGGCCGAGAGGATTGTTCCTAACCGGGACGAAGTGTTCGAAACACTTGCAGGAGTTCAACGTCGACTCGATACTCTGTTACTCCATCGCGTGAGCCAATCGGAAATGAGACTCCAATCGCTCGCAAGCCGGCCCGTGCTGCAGTCGCCAGAACGGTTGCTGGAAACACCGACACAGCGTTTAGATGACCTGCATGAGTCGTTGGACAACATGATAGATGGACTTATGCAGGCTAGGACCGAACAGTTGGAAAGAGTATCGCAAGTACTCGACGCAATCAGTCCGTTGAAAACGCTCGCTCGCGGCTACTCGGTAACTTTGGATGCGGAAAACGAAAAGGTGATCATGAGCATCGAGCACGTGAAACCGGGGCAGCTTATTAGGACCAAACTCAGTGACGGCGAATTCATGAGTAAGGTTTCTCTGTAGCACCCGAGGTAATTTTGAAACACAGAGGCACCAAGATCACCGAGAAATACTAAAAAAGGGATTCTCTGCGTCCTAAGCACCTATGCATAAGTTTTCGAACAAAATGAATGAACATCGACGGACAAGACGTACAGGATGTACAGGATGATTTCAATTCGCTGATAGATTCATTTGTGTCGTGTGAATCGTTTGGTTCCGAGTTTCGGATTGCCAAAATGGATCAGCAGGCCAAACTCGATTCCAGTTTCCTTTAGGGTGTTAATAATCTGGGCCCGGAGATCGTTCGCTTCGGTATCGCCGACAAAGGACTCGGAGGAAGGCTCTAGGGTCAGCTTGCGACCAACTCACGAGGCAGTATTGCCAGTATGACAAAGCCCGCAGCTACCATGGAGCTCGTCTTAATGAAATTGCGGCGATGTTTGTCTTGCATGATTAGTACCCCCCTTCCAAATTTGGAGTGCGATTGACGCACAGGATTTGCTTGATTGGCGAAGGTGTTCTCGATCCCATTATCTTGCTTACTTTTCTAGATCTTGTTTGGAAGAAAACGGCACAAACCAAATCGCAACAATGCCAACTACAAAGATTAAGCTTGTTACACGGCCGATTCTCGCATAGTCACCCTCGAAAACATGCGTCAAAGTACCGGTGGCGAATACAGTAATGGCCGTGAGTATACGACCGAAGTTGAAGCTCACGCCAGCACCCGCTGATCGGGCTCGGGTCGGAAATAACTCGGGCAGACAATATGGCAGCCAGCCGAAATAGATGCCATTGAAGAACCCGAGAGCCGAAACCCACCACAGAAAACTGGAGTCGGTCGGATTGAGGTACAGGAAAATGGTTTGCGATGTGAACAGGGCTCCGACACTCGCAATCAAATAAGCGTTTCGACGACCAAGGGTGCTTGCGATCCAGCCACCCAACAAACTACCCAATATTCCTGTAAATGCCCTCGATTGATTCACTTTGGCTTTCAAGAACGGATCGGGGGGATCAGCGGCTTGCCCCGCTTCGGCGCTCCACGGAACCATCCAGTTCGCGCTTCCCCATCCGCCAAGGAGCGGAACCGTCGCCAGGGAGATGCCCAGCAGCGTGATTGCCAACAGTGGTGGCCTAAAAATTTCTCCGCTTGCCGAACTGCCTCGCTGTTCGCACGATGCTCCGTGTCGTGTTGCTAGCCAAAGAGGTGATTCAGGAACAAACAGCAATGCAAATACACCTAACACAAAGGGTGCTGCACCTATTTGCATCATCCACTGCCAATTCGCAGGAGTGACTGCATAATTCGCGGCCAACATCGACATTAGGAACAACCCGATATTCGCAGCCATGCCGATGATGCCAGCCGCCAATGGTCTGGATAGACTGGACCATGCCTCCGCAACCAACGCGACCCCGTTGGGCCAAATTCCGCCGACACCTGTACATGTCAAAAACCAGCAGACACACAGCATGATAGGTCGGTCTGAGAAATAGGTTGCGCCTGACATAATGGAGTAAGTCAGGATGCTAAGCCCCATTCCTTTCGTGCGTCCCAACCGGTCGCCGATTGCTCCAAAAAACCATCCGCCAAACGCAGCACCGAAAAGAAACGAACATTGTGTCCATGCATACCATTGTGCGATCAACACCTTTGCAGAGCTAAGTTCATTTTGGTCTTCGACTGAAAAGCCGCTCGAACTTACCTGTGTCTTATTAGCCTTGTTCAGCTCGGGGTGCTTGCTCAACGACTCATACCGCTCACGATCCAGTGCCCCTGTGCGATCGAGCAAATCTATTACGGCCGGTTGCATTGCGATCGATGTAATCGACAAATGAAAACCTGCGCACATCCAACCTAGAAATGCTACCGTTAATATCAACGTGCGCGCGCGATTGGACAACAGTCCATCCGATTGAAAGTTAGTAGGATCGATTCCCGATTGGCGGGTGGATTCGCTCATAGAAAGCCATGTGGTGGTGTCGAAATCGTCAATTGCACTGAGCACCATAAGGCATTGTAACAACCCTCAGCGAAGGCTGCGCCATGTACACGACTCCTGGTGTCTACAGAATTCGACGAAATAGAAGTCAAGCCCAACGGTTTTCAATAATCGTTCAGGACTTCACCGGTTCCGCGACTGCCTAGCCCCTTCCTGACTGCTAAGCACGCATGCATAAGATTTCGAACAAAATGAATGAACATGAATGAACAAGATGTACAGGATGATTTCGATTCGCTGATAGATTAACTCGTGTCGAGTAAATCGTTTGGTTGCTAGTTTCGGATTGCCAAAATGGATCAGTAGGCCGACCTCGATTCCAGTTTCCATTAGGGTGTTAATAATCTGGGGCTGGCGCTCGGGAGCGTTCGCCTTTGTAGCCTTGAGCTCGACGATGACTTTTCCTTCAACGAAAAGTTCGAAGTCGCAGAGGCCCTTGTCGCACCTCCAAAACGATTGCGACAGGGGTTGGGATGACAGACGCATGGTTGCAAACCCAATGGGACACTTGACAAGCATGTTACGGCTACTACTATGCTGGATGGAATCACTTTCGCAGGCTTTTTCTTAGTCTTTAGCCAATTTTTTAAAAGGTGTCGGTGATGATTCAAAATCGACGTGGATTTACCCTGGTGGAACTGCTTGTTGTCATTGCCATCATCGGCATTCTTGTTGGACTTCTTCTTCCTGCAGTTCAGGCGGCCCGCGAGGCAGCGAGGCGGATGCAATGCCAGAACAATCTCAAGCAGATTGGGTTGGCAGCGATGCATTTCGAAAGTGCGATGAAGGGGCTGCCGCCGTCGAGCTACGACGACGATACGACGCCTGTCGTCGCCTTTCCGCGTCCGATTCCAGCCAATCAAAGGCCTCGCAGTGTCCTATTCGTTCTCTTACCGTACTACGAACAAGGTGCTCTTCTCAATCAATTTGATCCCACGCAAGATTGGCGCCAAGGACCTCCATCGCTCAATCGTACCGGCATTGGAACGTTCGTGCCGATGTTCACCTGCCCGTCCGCTCCGGATTCGAAGCGGACTCGAACGATCAATAGTGTGACGTTTGGTTCCCTCACTGGTTCGGTTACCGACTATTTCGTCATCAACCGCATTCGCGCAGATACGGCCCCACGCTTTATTCCGAATCCTGGTTCGGGCTGGACCGCAGCCCTTCAGCCCAACGTGCTCACCAGCTTCGGAGCGATCAGCGACGGATCCTCGAATACTATCGCGTTCGTCGAGTCAGCAGGTAACCCCGCTCTCTACAATTTAGGACGCCGAGGCTCCGCGACTGTTTCTGCTACGGCCTATGTCAATACGGCAGGCGCAGGGATTTGGGCGGATCACCGAACTCCAATTACCTTTGACGCATGCAATCCGACGACCGGCGGGGCGATTGGTTCGGCTACATCGCCCGTTGTCACGGCCGCTGCGGCAACTCGCACTCGAGCTGTCAACTGCTCCAATGACGACGAAATCTACTCGTTCCACAACGGCGGTGCAAACATCGTGCGGTGCGACGGCTCGGTTTTTTACTTGAACGCATCCATTGCCCTCGAAGTGGTCGGCGCACTCATCACTCGCAACGCTGGAGAGGTCATCCCGGGCGACCTCTAACAACTCCCTGAATCGCTAGGCCTACATCCAATTGCTCCGAAAGTTTGCCGAATTCCTCGAGCGTAGACCATCCCTACTCTGGGCTGATGAAATCGCAGCCAATAGTTGAACTAACGGCTTCAGTACAAGCCCGACGCGCAAGCGAGGGATGATTCCGACCCCTCGCTTGCGCGTCGGGCTTGTATTTTCATCAGCCCAGCCAAAGGCTGGGCTGTTAAAAAATTTGGTATTGCGAGTTTCCTTGTTTGCGCAACTTTTGTACCGAGAGAGGCCCCAGCGGCTTCGTGCCGCTTGGTAAACAAGTATGTTAGAAGAAGAGACCGATGGATTCGAAAGACTCCCAGTGACCTTGTGTCACGGGTGAATCAGGTTCACTAGCTAACGAAACTTGCGTTCCAGTCGGACAAGCCGATCGGGGATAAGTGAAGTGGGGACAAGCGATTCTAGCTGTTAGCCTGCTGTTCCATTTGGACGAGCCAACTGGAGTAGGACAATCTTAGAGGAACAAAAACAACTTGTCGAAAAGCTATGTCAATACCGATTGTTTAACAGTCCAGGCTAGCCGTCACCGTCTCCCTATCTTCTCAATGACGACCTGTTTCGCATGCGACGGACCATGCTAAAGCCACCAACGATCAACGCTAACGTCGCTAACATCAGCGAAGATGGCTCAGGAACTGCGCTGATTCCCAGTTGTACGACAAAGGGGAAGCTAGACGTAGTCGATCCAACGGTACCACTAGGAGCTGAAAAGCCTCCATTTCCAACATCACTTCCAACAAGCCAAAAATCTAAATAGTTATTATTGACTAAAAGATTTCTCATCGCCAAACCTGTCGCGAAATTGAGATTTGACGGTAGCGCAGAACCATTCGGGATTTGGGGCGAGAAAACAGGAATATTAGAAGATTGACTCAAATTCGTGAATCGAAGACCGGTATCGAATTTGGAAGAAGCCGAAGAAAAGGTAACGCCTTTGCCAGTCCAAAGCTGGACATTGTCCGCTTCACGCAAAACCACTCCTGCAGCAATTCCAGTAAATGCTGTCGGTGGCGCTGTCGTCGATACAAAGATTCGTCCAAGGTAAATAGCACGTGTTCCTGAATTGTTTTCTACTGCGCCATTCTGTTCGGCGAAATCAATAAAATCTGCATTCGAAAATGGAGGGATGGACAACATCAAAATCAAACCGGTAATGAACTTAGTCATTCCTTTTCCTCCTTTTCAAAATGAAACGCCTCGAACAGAAAAAAACTCCGAACGATCCAATATAAACAGCGGCGGAGGCAGGCTCCGGCACGACTTCATTAAGCTCAATCGTCGCAGTGTGAACAAACTCAGTTAATTGGAACGTTATCGGGTTATAGGTAGTACTGGTGCTAGGTACGGCAACATCCCTTTTTGTGGGACTATAAAGCCAGAAATCCACCCTCCCCAACGGATCCGCATTGACCAATGCAGCCAACGAAGTACCATCTCCGTCAGAAAGCGGAACCCAATCACTTTGTCGCTCATCCACTGAAAATCTCGGTATACCTGTATTATTTGTGACTCTTAGGTCCGTGTCGAACGGGGATGTGAACGGAGGAGGAGGTTCACCGAATGAGAAGGACAATACATTCAAAACTGGAGAATAAGGCCTAAAGTACACCTGTGGAGAACTAGGGGTCAAAACAATTCCAGCCAAGTCAACCCAAATGCGAAGACGAATTTCAGTGAAAGCGGAAGCCCCCTGGGGGAAAGCAAAAGTTCCAATCTTTACTGCAGCTTCAGAAGGCCCAACAATCCTAAAACCAATCTGATTCGCCGTAGCGCTGATTACAGCTGCAGAACAGTTCGACGAACTGCTTACCAACAACCCTAGCAGTAACGGCAAAAATCCAATAAACCTAATTTTTCCGTGCGTGTGCATGTTTTCGAGTAATTCAGGATGCATAACTGGACACTCACATAAAAACTTTCAGCACATTAGCCTATCAAAACTCTACCGATTTTGCAAGCTTTTCCACAAAATCGACCCTTTTGATGCTTTAGCGCGACAGTACATTCGTTGCATCGCACATTTCGGTAATACGGGTGGGTGATACTGGGTTCTGTCATATGCTTTAGTCCGCGACTCGCATTTGCACTCTAAGTTCTGGCAAAAAAGCTCGGAAAAACTCGTTGGTCGAGGAATCTTTTACGCCCAAACCCTGTGTCGCCGTCTGGATCTTATACAAATAGTTTGTTCTCCAAAAACGAGGCGATTCCGAAGCCTGCCAAGCTCCACCATCGCTCCATGCGTACATCACGCTCAGTTTTCCCTTGTCCAACGTGTTCTTCGAAAAACTTAACTTCCAGAAATGATTGTCCTCGCCGTCGTAATCCATTGGTACGGCTTGACGCTTTTCGTTCGGCTGGACATCTTGACTGCTGTAACATACTTCCGGCGTATGAACCGCGATCGGACCCTTCGGCCCAAACATTACCGCGACGGTTACCACCTCGCCTGTTCCCTGATGTACGTACGTACGATTGAGATATCCTTTGCATTCCAAAAGAGAGAGCGTGGTAGGGGGGAGATCATCGTCCCCATGCGACCGCCACGAACCGAGTTCGAGTGGCACTTGCTTGAGCCGTTCTCCAAGTGCGATCACATCGGTCCCAACACCCCAGCGATTTGCTAACTCACCGTGCAGCCAGCCACCTAAACCTACCAGCGAAATGGCGAATAGCGACGCGAGTATCCAGCGTCGATCCTGAACAGGTGAACTAGTTATAGGTTCCTTGGCAACAGCCTCGATTTTCGGTGACATCTTTAATCCTCTTTGGTGTGCTTTAAATACTAAATTCGAATGATAGTTTTTGGAAGGTTTATTTTCCTGCAGTTCCCGATTCAAGCTTTTCTAATTCGTCTTGATCGTCTGGCGTTAACAGTGCTTTTCGCAATTCATTCAAGTCCAACGCATTTCGAACGCGATCCGCTTCCTGATTTCGTCCATCACGATTGAGGGCAACGTACAGATGCAAAGCAAGTCGCGGGTCGGAGCTCGCCGCTACGGCGTCTTGGAACAACGGTATCGCCTCTTTGACACGTTTACCAAACAAAAGGATCGCTCCTTTTGTGTCGATCAGCAGCGGCTGTCGACCTGCGATGCGTATCGCCTGGTCTATATAGCCAATCGCCTCGTCCGTCGCTCCCGGCTGTTCGGCCAATAGGTTGGCGAGGTTATTCAGCGCTACCACATCATTTGGGCGAATCTTAATAATGCGTCGGTAGGTATCAACCGCCGGCTTGACGCGGTTCTGAGACAACCACATGTCGGCCACTGTCAAAAGCAAATCCGCATCGTTTTCATTCCCTGCCTCGATATTCATCAAAATCGACTCGGCGTTTTCTCGCAACGCAGGATCGAAATCGCCTACCGACAAGAGAACGGCTAACAGTTTCGCGGGTTCCGTGGTTTTTGCTTTCTTGATTCTCTCGACCAAGAATTCGATCGCGTTATTTCTAGAAATGGAATCCTGCGAACGCGACAAACTTCGCACGTAGTCCATTCCAAGCCGATCGTCCAGTTCATAGGCCTCGCGAAGGACCTTCTCTGATTCCGTGTCTGCCTTTACCATAGCCAGCGCTTGCCCTGACTTCAGCAATAGTTCTGCCAATCGAGAATCGTTTTCCCGATTAGTAATCTCCTTACGCCGAACTTCTAGCCAATTGAGAATAGTCCGCTTCGCTTCTGCTTCTTTCTTATCCAAAAACTGCAATCTTGCTTTTAGCAAAATGCTCGAGAATCCATCCGGAGCTAAAAGACTTAAACGATCCAATTGCTCCGACGCCTCTCCATTGCGCCCCTGTTCAAGCAAGAAATCAGCGTATGCATAAATGTAGTCCGGAGTAGGTTGGAGGCCAGAAGCAGCCATTTTGAGCTGCCGTGCGGCTGACTCCTGCAACTGCCTGGATTGGTTCGAGTTACTGTCCTTCAAAACCAACACTCTAGCATTTCGCAGATACACCGATGCAAGACGAAATCGATCTTGATCCGTCCGATTGTTTGGATCGTCGACAAGTCGTTCCAACAAAAGCTGAGCTTGAGCAAGGTCGCTTTGAGAGCCTTTTTGCGCAAATAACTCTGCCTGCAATCGAAGGTCATCTGGTACGTAACTCGATTGCGATCCCGTTAAAAGCAAGTTCACTTTTTTCCAGTCCTCTTGGTACCCACGAGCAGCAAGTAGGGTCGCGAGCGATCGCTTTACTGTCGTGTCTGCTGGAAACTCTTTGTTGATTGCTTCCATCCGTTCAATCGCTTGATCTCGATTTCCCTGCAACAAGAACATCTGAGAGAGGCGACTGCCAATTTCTTTTCGATCCCCACCGGAAGAAATAGCCTGTTCATAGGATTCAACCGCCAAATCTAGTTTATTAAGTATCTGGTACATCTGGGCTAAAGTTGTCCATCGAAGCGGCGCGGGAATCTCTTGCAGCGCTTTGATCCGTTCGATGACCTCGTCGCTTTTCGAAAGTTGTTTTGAGCCGAGATAGAAATTGAACTCTGCGCTTAAAACTCTTATATCGCTGTTGTTGGTAAGTTGATTTGCTCGATCCAATGCACTTTGTGCTTCGGTGATACAAGAAACGCGTTGGCTTTCATCGCTTGCGCGGGATGTTACTTCTAACATTTGGGCGTACCATACCCAAGCCAACGGGTCGCCTGGCCGAGCAATCGTTCCTGACTTTGCCACCCCCAAGGCGTCGGACTTGCTTTTGCTCGCGAGTCCGATGGCCAACGATGACAGCCGACTGGATTCATTGGCTCGGTCTCCCAGTCGCTCAATCAAGGCACTCGCCTCGGCTAGCATCCCCTGTCGATAAAGCATTTCCGCCAGCCGCTCGAAAATGCCTATATCCTGCACACCCAACTGGATAGCGCGAGTAAATTCTTTAATTGCAAATGGTATTTTGTCCTGACGTTCCGCCAACATCCCCAACAGCACATGCGTTGCCGTCCATTGTGGCCGCTGGCGATCGAGGTAATTGCTAATCTCAATTGCCTCGGAATAGTCTTTCGCTTTTGCGAACGATGCTACGGTTAGCAACCGGCGGGCACGCATATACCGCCATTCCGTCCCCGCATCTCCTTCGATCTCTCGCAACCGTTTTTCAAGCTTTTCTGCTCGAGAGTTCCATACTGAAACGCGTTGGTCAACCGTCGTCGGGTTTTGCAACTCGGATAGGTCGAGAATCACAGGTGTTTTGAGAGCCAAATCGGACAAAGACCGCAGCTTGGCGAATGAGTCACCCGACTTGTTGTTGATGTCGTCGATCGCGTCACTACCTGAGCTCAACTGAACGATCGCCCGCAACAATGTCTCGTTGTTCGGCTCTTTATCCAAACGTGCTTGAATCACTTGTCTCGCTTCGTCTGCTTTGCCGTCCTGGATCAAGAACTCAGCCTGACCCAGCGCACTCTCCACGCTGTCCTGCGCTCGACCGCGCAGCTCAGCAAGGAGCTCGCCGCTGTTTTTCGTTTCGCCCCATTTTCGCATTCTGGATATCGCCCGATACCAAAGATCGTCCGATTTAGGAAATTGCTTACACAATTCCACGAGTTTCTCAGAGGACAAAAGGTAGGTGGATCGCAGGCTGTCAGGCTCAGATCGCAAAACCGCTGCGTCTATGCTCAACAAATCCAGTAACCAGGGGCGATCAAACGATTCTGGTTTCTCTTTTAACATTCGCCCCGCTTCGAACAAGCAATTATCGAGAACGTTCCAAAGACCAGCGTCCGGTCGCTGCCGACGTTGCATCTCTAGCACCGTCTCCGCAATCAGAATCCAGTCTGCACCGGACTTGAATTCAATGAACTGGAGCTGTTTCAGACTCTCATTGAATCGCTGAGCGGCAAACCAAGCGGACGCGGCACCTCGTCGGAACTGTGCAACCGTGGGTGCAAGTACGACCGCTTGCTCAAACGCGGATGCCGAACGATCCCACTGCCCCATTTGGTAATAAGCAGACGCAAGAAAGCCCCAAATCTCGGCCTGATTGATTGCATCCAATTCTCGATTTCTGGAAACAACCTGTTCCATCATCCCGATGGCTAATCGGAAGTCTCCCTTGGCGACATAGTATGAGGCCCACTGCTGTTTACCGACACGGACTACCGAATTCTGATAGTTGCGAGGCAACGATGGCCCATCGCGACGAATCGATTCGTCCATTGACTGAAGCTCAACCAACGCCTTATCGTAATTCTTTTGCTTTAACAACGTTTCTACTATTCGAAAATGCAAGTTAGTGACAGGTGGTGCACCAATGCGAATCCCGTCTCGCCAAATCTCGATCGCCTCGTCCAACCTATTTTGTTCGATGAGTACCTCGCCCAGCGTCAGAAACAGGTTCGCATCACGAGTACTCGCTTTTTCGCGAACGCGCTTCAGATACCGTTCCGACTGTTCAAGCCAAGCATCTTTTTGGGCTAGTTCGGAACTCAAATTTGCCGACTTAGAACGCTGCAGGAAATGATCCCCCGCTTGCATCAAGACCTGTGGATCATCGGGTGCCAGAACCAATGCCTGTTGAATGTCCGATTCGGCAGCGATCCGATCTATCTGAGACAAAACGGAGAAATGGGACAACCAGACACTCACTTCTTCGCGATGTACCGCGAGCATTCGATCTGCGATCGAGACAGCCCGTTTCTTTAATTCTTGGATGGACTCCCCGTCGAGTTGCGAACCACGCAAGAACTCGGGATCGCCAAGGCAGGCCTCGGACAATGTCCTACTCAATGGAACGTTGCCTGGGTTGTCGATCAATGCCTTTTGCAATAGATCGATTACATTCATTTCATTTAGTGAACTGAACCACTCAGGAAGCCTCGACTGAGTAGCAACCGGAAGACTGTGAGTTCTCTTATCGATGGCCAATCGATATCGGCAAATAGCTAACCATTGCTCTAGTTCAAAATCAGGAGTCGGACCGGCAATCTTGCCGATCTGGTCCAAGGCATCCTCAAAGCGAGCGACCTGCATCAACCGTTCGGTCATCCTACGTCGAATCGATTCGGCTTTGGGTTCGAGCGCCTTGTTGGCTTCACAGGCTCCGATTGCAATCGATTGCAAAGTGATTACTCTTTGAATCTGCGGCACCGACGCTGCAGTCTTGTCGAAGAGCTCCGCTAGCTCAATTTTCCTTTCGCCATCCTCCGGACGCAACAGCAAGTACCGTTGTGTGTAGGTCGCCGCTTTATCCCACTCTTCGTTTTCACGATGCGTTTGAATGAGAGTCAGCATAGCCTGCGTAACTCCCGTCAATTGTGCATTGTGCAACAAAATGGTCGAGGGCACGAGGATGGCAATCACGAGCAGTGATCCCATCGCCAGCGGCCAATTAAGGATACGACGATTTCGTATATTGTCTAAATTGCGTTGTTTCATATTTTGGCGAATGCGAAATGAGGTAGGTTCATATGGATTCCGTTCATAAAGAGACAATGTCCATCTAGATAAAAAACAAGATTGACAACACTATTCTCATCCTTGGTATGTGTCTCATCCTTTGCTCGTGTAGTACTCGCCGTAATAGCTCGCGTATTCCCGCGATGGAACGCCCGAGAGCACGGACCCAGCGACTCGAGCACCGGCGGATTCTAGTCGATGATAGGCCTGTATCAGTTGATCGATTCGGCTCCTATCTCTCAATGCACATACCAAACAGACATCCGCAGATCTCGCAAAAAGCAACGCTTCGCTGGCTGGCAAAACCGGTGGTGTATCGATAATAATGTAGTCGTAATCCAGTCGTGCCTCGGCGATTAGCGTTTCTAAAGCCGCGCCATTCAAAAGTCGGTGCGGGCTACCACGTAAATGTCCCGCGGACAAAAGATGCACTGTGTCGTTCCAATCGCTGTCGACAGCGTCGCGCCATCCAATTTCTCCGTTGAGGTAGCCAACTAAACCGGCAGTCATCTCTCGGCCGAAAACATGGTGTACATCCGGGGATCGAAGATCGCCATCGATGAGCAAAACTCTCTTGCCAGTTGCGCGTGAAATACTAACAGCCAATTGGCAAGATACGCTCGTCTTTCCTTCGCCCGACAGTGCGCTCGTTACCGCGAAAACGTTGTAGTCTCGCAGATTTTCTCTTAATATTAGCGTCGTGGAGAGGGAGTCTATGCTCTCCTCAAAGAGTCGCAATTCTCGATTGTTTCCAGAACCAATGTGCCCCCGTCGGTTCGATCGAACAGGGATCATTGCGATCTCTCCGAGGACGGCTAACTGACTACGCGCCTCGAGTTGACCCGCATCGTCCACTTTACGCGAACGAATCTCCAGTAGGACACCTAGCAATAAGGGAAAGAAAAGTCCGCCCGCTGCTGCCATCGCAAGCTGCTTGTAGGGCAAATCCTCAACTGGCAATCGAGGTGGAATCGCTCGCTCCAACTCACGGACCGAATCATTCGCTTCACGTTCCGTCTGCAACTCAATTTGACGGTTATGCACCGTAGCGCGAATCGCGTTCCACTCCTCCAAATCCGCTTCCGCAAACTGTAGATCGGTCGAACTGGCGTTGGACAGCTTCAATGAAACCATGTATTCTCGGATTTGATTTTCGATCGTTGCTTTGCGAGTTCGCAACTCGGAAACCTGCGACTGCAACTGCTCCAATCGAATCCGACGAGTGTCCAGTGGTACTAAATCACCTCGGGAATCCAATTCGATACGACGAAGATTCTTTATATTCACCACTTCTGCACGCATCGAAACGATCTTTTGCACGGCCCGAATGTAGACAGGGTTTTTCGATCCAATATTGGACGTTTCTGCGAGATCTTCTAAATCTCGTTCGGCGGCAGTAACGCGATTCTTGGCGGCCAATACAATCAGGTCGTTTTCCAATACTGCATCCGAAACACCTTGAACCGGTACCTTATTGGACGAATCCTCTTTGCTTTCACTTTCGTACGAAGATTTGGCCTCTGCAAAATTCAGGTCAAGGATAGCCAACTGGCTCATCATCTCCATTCGTTTCATCCGTAAATCGTCCAGATAGGTCGTATCGATTCGCCCACTAATGGATTCACCGACAACGTTTTCCGATTTGACAGACTGCAGGCTCAGATCGCGAACGCGATGCTTTGCGGATTCCACCTCCGATTCCGACTTTTGTAACGCCGCCATGACTTTCCGTTCCTGTCCAGAAGTCCTTATCTGCTCCATCGTAAGACGGGCTCGCAAATATTCGTCAACCACGGTATTCACCACACGGGCTGCAGTGGTTGGGTCCAAATCGGAAAACTTTACGTCCATCAATCGGTTTCCAGCTACGGAAACTACCTTGACGTTTTTTCGCAGCTCTTGGACGGGATCCTTTGCATTCGCAATGCGCTTCAATGACGAAACGCTTTGGTCTGCTAAAGATTTTTCCAACACGTTATTGCCGAGCAAGATGGCTCGTTGGAGATCGATAAATTCGTTGGTGTAATTTTTGGCTTCCTTAAACACAACATAGTTGGCTAGGTCCACCTCGAGACGGAATCTCGCTTCGTACGTTGGTCGAAAGAGGGCCAGCACAGCTCCACAAGTCAATCCGGCGAGCAATAGGCCAACTGGAATAATCCAAAACCAACCCTTGCGCACGACCCCTAAAAAAAACAATAAATCCATTGCGGGCAATCCATGTTGGACCTGCCGTGCCATTGATTTGGGTTTCGAACTGACCGTCGGTCGAGTCTGTTTTTCTAGTCTTGTTGTTAGTTCCATAGCATCCTTTCGGAGATCCTCATTCATTTTGCTGACCTAATTACCTTTCAGCCACCGAAGCGGCCTTCAAAATTCATTTGCAATCAATAATACTAATTTGACTTTAAAAACGCTAAACTCGTTGCAGCGCCAGCTGGTCCAGCGACTCGGTATCCCGAACAAGACAACGCATGTAAAACAACAGCAATCCAAAAAGCCCGCCAGCAAACACGATCATTGCGAAACCGACCCAATCGTGCGTAAATCGCCGAGCCGTTTCGCCCTCAAACCATTGGTAGAAAAACCCGGTGACTACGATTCGCGTTGCGTTCGAGATTAGCGCTATCGGGATGGCGGCCAAAACAAATATGACGCGTTCCCACCATACTCGTTTCACCAAGAACGCATACACATATGCCAAAGCAAACACACCCATAAAAATTCTCAAGCCCGAACAAGCTCGCTCAACCTCTAACTGTTGGTCCCCGAGCAAGATGGTTGTTCCCTCTGCAATCGCTGGTTGCCCAAGCAGTTGCAGTGAATAGCAGCTCAAGTTCGTTGCGATAAATTGAAGCGGGCGGCTTAACTCATTCTCAAGCCGGAAAGGTAAAGGTATCATGAAGAATAGAAAAACGAGTGCTGGCAAAGCCCAACCCGTCCATGCCCGACCACAAAACACCCAAGCCAGCGCAATGGCGCTAAGTGGTATCGTCCAACCATCCATGAAATCGAAATAGGCCCATCGGCTGAAGCCACGCATCAGGACTACGATCCCCAAGAAAACCAATCCGCTCAAATGGAAGCCAGACTGAAAGCGAGGCATGGCGTCACGAGAGGACCAAAGAAGATAGAGTGTGATGGGGATGACGAACCAACCATGAGAGTAGTCCGGTTCGCGATTCCAAACGGCAACGAGAGATGTCCACGTAGGCCAATACGACCACATCAAGGCGGCCAAAGCAAAAAAGGTTGCTAAAACGACCCAAATCACCGGTAATGATGCAGTGACTGTTGGAGCCGAGGCTGCGTTCGTGTCCCGATCGTCCGAAGCTCTAGTCTGTGGAACTGGCGTTGAATGCCGATTTCCTAGGCGTTTTTCCGATTTTTGATCATCGCTCCGAATAACATTCAATATGCGTCGTTTTTTTCTCATAACATATTCCCCCTTGGAATCAAATCAATCAATACGTTTACAATACGTCAGCCTATTGGTTGGTCAATAGAAAGTTCAACCAATTCATTGATCCGCCGTGCCCAACCCACCAATAGAAAAGCTGTAGCAGTTAGGGCGATTATGCAACCATTACCCATTAAACCAACGTGGCGATGTCATATCAACCACTCGCACGGGTTGCGCCAGATAGGTTGTTGGCCGCGATTATTCATAGTGAAATCAATGGTTAACCGGATAGCGTTAGACCATTGGCACTCACTTTGCGATTTCGTGAACCGGCGGGCGCTAGCCCCGGGCCCGAATTCGCCAGCGAAGTCGCTTAATACGCAGTCCAAAGCTAACAACAAAGGTTAAAGTAAGTGCCATTGGCCGCTAGCCTTCGGTTGTGGCGACGATAACAACCGGATGTAACGCCCGTCGGCTAATGAATAATCCGGGCTAGCTGCGTTTCATTCGAGCAGCTCGCCAAAGTAAAAATCAGACCCCATAATAACCGCGATACCATTCCACAAATCTCGCAACCCCATCTTCAATTCGAACGAGTGGGGCAAAGCCAGTTACTTGAGCAAGAGGTGCGACGTCTGCGAATGTTTCGGCAACATCTCCGAGCTGCATTGGCAAGTATGTTTTCACCGCCGTTTTCCCAATGGACTTTTCCAGAATCGAGATGAAATCCAACACCAGAATCGGCCGGTGACTGCCGATGTTATAGATTCGGTATGGAGCTGAACTCGACGAGGGAACAGGGTTTTTAGGATCCCAATCGGCGTCGAGAACGGGAATGCAGTCCTGGATTCGAATCACCCCCTCGACAATATCGTCGATGTAGGTGAAATCTCGCTTGAGCTGACCGCCATGATAGATCTCAATCGGCTTGCCCTGAAGGATTGCTTGCGTGAATTTGTAGAGCGCCATATCCGGCCGTCCCCACGGCCCGTACACCGTAAAGAATCGCAAGCCAGTGGTCGGCAAGCCGAACGTATGCGAATAGGAATGCGCCATGAGCTCGTTCGCCCTTTTGGTCGCCGCATACAAACTGATTGGATGGTCCGCAGTATCTGACGTCGAAAATGGTTGCGACTCGTTCAGACCGTAAACACTTGAGCTGCTCGCGTAAACCAAATGCTTGACGCCAGAATGGCGACATCCCTCAAGCACCGTCATCATGCCAACTAAATTCGAGTCGACATACGCAAACGGATTTTCAATCGAATAACGCACGCCAGCCTGAGCGGCTAAGTGAAGTACTCGATCAAACGAATGGTTTGAGAATAGCTCGCCAATCGATGCGCGATCCACCAAGTCCATCTGCTTGAACTGAAATTCCGTGAAGGGTTCTAATTGCTTCAGTCGATCGCGTTTGAGCTGGACATCATAATACGCATTGAGATTGTCGATTCCAATGACCTGGTGTCCAAGCTCCAAACATCGACGTGCAACATGAAACCCAATGAATCCTGCTACGCCGGTGACTAAAAGACTGAGCATTGGGTGAAAGCACCAAAAGGAAAGGAGGAACGAATTTCGACGGCTAGTACTTCTTTAAGTCTTAAATTTGGGGACGGCCACAGTGTAGAACGGCACTCCGTGCCGTTTTTCTCGGCACGGAGTGCCGAGCTACTCTTTATTGCAACCTCACTTTTAAGTGTTGAAGACGCACTAGAAACGTCAATTTTAGAATGAGATTTGAGATCTACAATATGCCTCGGACTACATAACCGCATTTCAAGGGATACCGCGCACGATCGACGGACCCATGACGCGCGTCAACCAAACTGGCAAGCGTTGCCAAACGGCTATCATTCGCTGTTTATTCGGCGAATCCGGTCGCATATCCGCTGGAGAACCGGATCGGACATAATACTGCCAACAAGCGGGACTCGGCTGCGCTCCCCACTGCTCTTTGAATTTGTACGTCCCAGAATCCAGGCTGCTTCGCCCAAAGTCGAATACCGTCGATCCTCGTTCTATGGCTCGCTGCATCAATTGCCAATACATCCACATGTTGGCACCCGTCGAATTGAATTTTCGGAGACTGCTGGCACTCGGAACCTCAGTGAACTCGGGATAATGAACCAAAAGGGCTGCAGCAACCGTCTTCTTTTCCAATCGCACCACGCACAACTCCGAAGAGTTGGCGAATTCCTGCAATATGCTTGCAAACAAACCCTTCGAATAAACAGGCGTACCCAAGTCGCGCATGTTCATTGCGAAAACTCGATAAAATTCATCGAGCAATGCTTCTCCCCCCCATTGGATCTCAAAAGGATTCTGAGACGCTTTTTTCAGTTGGCTCCTGAGCTTGCTCTTGAAACTGGCAAGAAGTGCTTCTGGACTGCTTGGAATCCTAAGGCGCATGTGTACCTTGTCGGTTCTTTCAACCGTCAGCTTGGGATGTGCGACCCGGATTTCGTGCCGTAACTCCAGATGCTTCACTTTATATTGATCAGCCAACTCGATCGCCCTGTCCACCATTCCAAGAGCAACATCTGGCTCATCGGTCCAAACCCCGCCCGTGTTCAAGTAGGGTTGGGAAACCAAAAATTTTCCAAACAACGAGCTCTGTACTAACGACAGTGGCAACTGACCAATCAATTTCCCAGCATCGTCTTGGGCCATGAGCCGGATTTGCGTATGACCCAAACCACGTTCGAGCGACCGCGACCACTCATCTGCGTGCCCAGCTAGCCGTGGCCAATGCTGAGCGGATGGCTGATCCGTACCGGCGGATTCATTGTTGACTAAGATTTTCATGTTTTGCTTAAGAGTGGATTCGCTGAGCTAAGTTTTGTGTACCGTTCACTTCGTCGCTCGAATCCCCTCAAGGTACATGCCAACTTCATATGACCCTACCTTCCAAATATTTCCTTTGTCTCCTGTCCCATATTCGGGCCAGCCGCCATCGACAGGATCGATAAAGTCGGTTTGGATCAGCTTAAGGCTTTTGGCAAGAATTGGCAATAAATCATCGCGGTCATGTAGATCCGCGTAGCGAATGAGCGCTCGAACGAATTCTGCCTGCTGCCAAGCCCCTTTCTTTTTCGGATCCTCACTTTCGCCCAAGCCGCCTCGGACAGGGTCATAACCGCGCTCGATCGCGTAATCCAAAAGTCGATTCCCTTTGGTTAAATAGCTCCGAGGTAGTCCGCGTTCCACTCCCTCACTCAACAGAAAAGCCCATTTGGGCTGATGCCCCATCTCGATCCAGACCACACCATTTGACTCAGCTGGTATTGTCCATGTCGAATCGAATTCCTCGGGAATGAAACCAGCCTCGACAACCAATAGTCGGTTGCAAACAAACTCCGCGATACATCCAACGTCTTCGAGAATCTCAGTGGAACCCGTTGCATCGTAAAGAGCCAACAGGGCTTCGAACATATGCATGATCGGATTCTGTGTATGGCCATCGGGTTTGGAAAAGTCCTCCTGTGCATCCGCAAAGTATCCACCTGAGTTATCCCTCAATTTACGCTTACACGTTTGCCAACACGCCATCGCTTCTTGCCGATAGCGGTCGTTGCCTGTGGCCAAATAAGCGTGTGACAAACCGAAAATGGCAAACGCTTGTCCATACAAACTCTTGGTGCGTTCCGAAACGGTACCGTCAGGTGAAACTTTCCAATAGAACCCCCCATTTAAACTGTCTCCAAAGTATTTCAACAAAAAATCTCCACCGCGCTCCGCAGCGATACGATAGCGATCCTCCCCCGTCAATCGATGAGCGGCGGAAAAGACGTACAGCAAACGACCTTGCGATACGATGGTCGCAAATTGCGATTTCTTGGGTTTCCATTGGTTGTCCAAATTCGGGCGCAAAAATCCATTTTCCGTCAGTGATGCGTCAAGCCAACGCACAAGGTTTTCATCGATCAAATTCGAACGCATCCACTTGCCGTCGATCGCGTCTCTCACTTTGGATGCGGGATGAGACAACCCCTCCTTGACGAGCCATGGATTGGCTGACGGTCGCGAACCAACTGGAGTTTTTGCCGCTGAGCTTGTGCCGATCAAGCCCATATGCCTAAGCGTTTCCCATTGCGGCGCAGTAGCGAGATCATAATCATGCGTCCGTTGACGCTGGTCTGGCGTCAGACCGAGAACGAACGTTTGATCGCGTCGAATATGGCAAGCGGAGCATTCATACCTGGCGGGATAGTGTCTTCGCACAAGCCCGTCGGAGTCGGGTTGGGAGGGCGCGTTGAGCGAATCGCCACCCATGGATACTAAGTCGGCATCGGATTGATCGTCGCGCCAAGCATACGTGAATGCATACCACTCATTCGACTGATGTATGAGAATGCGTGTTTCCACCTTCTTCATTTCAGTAGCCAGCGAGGGATTGTTCTGAGTAGTATCGTTTTCGGAAATCGTTTGAATGGTGATGCAACCATCAGGATAGTCCCAGCGTTCCCCTCGCGTCGTGTTGATCACTGTGTCGTCTGGCATTCCAATCCAGCGCTGTTGAGCGGAGCCGCCATGACCATTTGCGGGCGTGTTGATGGAATAGGGAACGAAACCTTGAACAGGTTTTCCCTCTGCAAAAAACCCTGTTCCACTTAGACTGTTCGACAAATGAGTTTCCTTTGTCGAATCCTCATTGGAGACCAATCGAAACAGGACGCCACGATCGCTGACCAGGAGCGGTTCGTCGTTCGAATCGAGCCCTAAACCCACCAGACATCTGCTTGTTCGACCCACTTTCCGAGGTGTCCCGAATAACCCTTGCACACAGGATAAACTCCAAATTTCCCCGTGGCTGGTATCGATAAAGACGATCGAGCTCGATAGCGGATCCAGGTCTTGTCCATGATAAAAAATGGCACCGGCTAGCTCGATCGTTCGCCCCAAGTTGATACGGTGTTTTCGTGATTCGGACGGAGCATCGCTCACGGAGTCGATGACCAGTTCGTTGCCATCCACCCTCAATTTCCACAGGATTCGGTTAACCCGATCGTATAGCAATTGCGTGGCGCCCACCGCATCTCCCGGAGTATCCAGTAGTGGTTGACTTGATTGCGGCACCGCGGCGTCCCATTCGATTCGAGTCAGTCCCTCATCGAGACTCGTCACAGAACATCGATCGTCCAAGCTCAGCAATTGCGAATCCCCCGAATCGATGTAGATCGCGTCGTGAGGACCGATAACCATTGACCCGCAGGAGGACGAACCCACTTCTCCGCGAACTAATAGTTTTCCCTGAGTCGATCGCAATTGGAACGGTGGAGTGGTCGCCGTCTCCAAACGGATTACTTCTAGAAACCGTGACCGTTGCTCTTGGTCGTAGACGAACCGACTGACGTAGATCCAACCGTTGATCTTAAAGTTCCTATCAAACGCGATGGAGCAAATTTTTCCATCACACTCCCAGAAAAGTGCTCGATGTTGGGTGGACGGCAGGTCTTGCCATTGCCAGAGTCTCCCTCGAGTTCCATCGCGGTCGTTATCGATTCCCCAAAGCAGGCCACCCGCTGGGAACGCACCTACGCCAGTTAAGTAGTCAAAACGGAAGCGATCGAAAGCAACTTCGGGTTGATAGAGCCTCTCAAATCGAAGGCGAGGAATCTTAAGTGGAGCAGTCCATTTCGGCCGGCTTTCGATTCCAAAGGCAACACGGGCTTTGGGTGGAAGTTCCTCCGCGTCGGGCCTCGGTCTAAAGGGATTCGTTGGGTTAATCTTGACGGGCGGTTTCGGTTCGGGAGCCGGATCGGCTGGCTTGTTCGAATTGCGATTGAGTTCCAACATGTTCCGCAACGTGGACTCGTTTTCGAATATCGCTGCCTCTACTACTTTCCGCTTTGGATGGTTTTCGCCATAATTCGCTGCATTGATTCTTAAGAATTTCAATTTCTCAAGGATGGTTTGAACATCTAGGCGATCCAGGAGCTCCTTCGGCAATGCGTCGTCGACCTTGATTGAACTTGCGTTTGGGGAGGGAGCCTGCCGATCGAGTTTCAGCATCGACTGCAAAGCGGTTTCATGCTCCTGAATTTGGGCACGAATGGAATTCCAGCTGGGATGATTCTCTCCAAGGTTCTCTTGGCTCGCCCTTAGAAATTTTAATTTCTGCACAATGACTTGCACGTCCACGCGGTCCCGAATCTCCGGTGGCAACGCGTTTTCGATTTTAGCAGTGGATTGTCCAAAGCACGATGGAATCGTCCCCCAGGATAGGAGCAAGACGATCAGAAACCTGAATTGCAAAAATGTTACGCTGTTTAGCATGCTAGCTTCCGTTTCTCGTAATTATCCATCTGAGTACAATTCCTGGGGTGTTTAAAAAATGGGGTTGACACAGGTTTCGGTTGCGCAGTTTTTGTTCCAAACTCTCGATACCATCTCCATTCCAATTTCAAAATCGCGGCGCGGTTGATGACCTAACTCCCCTTCTCCTCCTCGGGAGGAGAAGGGGTCGGGGGATGAGGAGGTGTGTCCTGATTGAGCAGTCGTTTTAGGACCCTATCGATTTCTAACAGGACCCGCTGCGTATCCTTCTCGATTTCGTTACTGGTGAAACGAATCACTTCGATACCTTGTCGATTACGAACGAGTTGCCACAGCAAGCTTTCAGCGGGCGTGGAGGCGCGGCGCAGATGCTTGGAGAAATCATCTGGGTCTTGCCATCTCATATTCAGACTCCAGCCTCCTCATCCCCTGGCCCCTTCTCCTCCCGAGGAGTAGAAGGGGAGAATTCGGATCTCGATTGCTACTTTCCATCGAGGGGAACAAAAACATCTTTTTCGATACACACTACGATACCAGTTTTTTAACAGCCCAGTACAATCCCTATAGGCAATTTACTGCTCCCAATTTTTCGCGTCTCAGTCCAGTTCCGGCCAGCTGATCTGCAAAATGCTTGGCCCATAACCTCCGGCTATACGTTGCCAGCCAACTCCATATGCTTGCATTTGGTCGCCCAACGTATCGCAGCCATAAATTATCAAACCATCCCGTTCGAGCAATTTTCGACTCGTCGCATTTAACGCCATCGCAGTGGATCGTCGCTGTTCGATGTCGAAAACGACCCATTCATACGATTGGTTTTTTTGTTTTGCAAAACCACCAACGAATCGTGAGCCTGTCGGACTAAACAACGAAGCGACATAAACACTACCCTCGGGATGGAACCAACCTAGTCGCTGCACGGAGGATGGTTGATGATCTTTGCCTGGGCTTACCTGCCAAATCGAACCGCTGTGTGTCACGAAAACGAGTTCCCCATTGAGCATGCGTGCAAAGCCCGTCATGCCGTGAGATTCGGTGTCCGCCGTTGGTTGGTAGTCGTCGAGTGGGGTTTGTGCAATCTCTTGCAATTGGTCATCCAGCTCGACCAAAGTGGCACGAACCTGCTGTCCATTGAGTTGAGAAACACCGGATGTTTCATCGCCATCGTATCCAGCAAGTCGAATGGCAAAAACATGCTCCCTAGAATCGACAAACAGGTTTCGCGAGACGTGCCCGCCCACGGTTCCGAGTCGAATAGACCGGGTCTGGCGTGTTTCGGTATCGAATTGATTTAGAACATGCCCAAAGTACCCCATCGCGAAGACGTACCGCTTATTGCACGCAACAGCGATGAGCCCCTCTGGAGTGGCCAATACGCATTCCCATAGATCGGTTTTGGGATCGAGTGCAAAGAGTCTTCCACCGAACACTGAATTCTTGCTGCCGTCACCCACTTCGTCACTTACATCCTGCGAGCTGAAATACATACGACCGTCTGCGGCCTGCACAATTTTGCTATGGATCTTCATCTGTATTTCCGGATACGGATCGGAGCGGCGTTGTTTCAGTTCCGACAGTCTATTATTGACGGCCCCAAGATCTTGAAATCGATTTAAGGCTGGATCCAATCGCATCAGTCGAGCCGATGGGTCATCGACTCCGTATGCTGAAACTCCGAAATAGATTCGGCCTAGATTGTCTCGTCCGGTCGCTCCCCAAATAGAATGGGCACCAGAAAAGTCGGGCACTTCGATTTCCTTTAATCGTGGTGGCCCAAGAAATCGCAGGGTCCCGTTTTTGCGGAGTGCTTTTTGAGAGAGTGATTCGAGCGAGAGTGATTCGAGCGAGGACGTTGTGTCTTGCTCAGAAGATGCCTGCGTACTAGCCGTGGGGGAGTCAAGGTGAACTGGCTCGGAGAGTCCCTTAATTGCCTTTGCATCTTTCGAGTTGACGGACCGAGGGGAGCAGCCCGCAAGGCAGAGAACCATCAAAACGGTTAAGTGAAATTTCAAATTAAGGCTCAAGGTAATCGTATCCAATCTATCACGAGCAAAATTGCGGAGCGGTTATTGATCTAACTTGCCGCGCTGCCATACTATTTTCAATCGAACGGTTCAAAAGCGTCAATTCCAATCCACTATACAATACCTCATTTTTGACAGCTCAGCGCAAGCCAAATGGCACTCACTGTGCGATTTCGTGAACCGGCGGGCGCTAGCCCCGGGCCTGAATTCGCTAGCGATTTCGTTGGCAGAGCAACCCGAGTCAAACCGCGGAGGTTCAAAAAGCTGTATAGTAAGCACCTATACATAAGTTTTCGAACACAATGAATGAACATGGATGGACAAGATGTACAGGATGATTTCAACTCGTTCGCAGATTCACTTGTGTCGTGTGAGTCGTTTTGTTTCGAGTTTCGGATTACCAAAATGGATCAGTAGGCCGACCTCGATTCCGGTTGCCTTTAGGGTGTTAATAATCTG
>CAMDKL010000017.1 GCA_945900945.1 Pirellula staleyi DSM 6068 | reverse complement strand
CGCTATTGGATGCAGTTATCGAGGTGCGAGACCAAACCGACAGAATCGTTTCGAGCGGCGATGACTTCGATAGTCATGACACTCGGTTGGTCTTCGAGACCACGGTCGAGATGACCTATACTGTTTCCATTCGAGACAAACGAAAGAACGCGGGTGCTGCCTACAGCTACTGTGTCGAAGTGTCACTTTTACAGCCATCGGTCACTGCGTTCCTGCCTAGACGCAACAAACTTTCTCAAATTGGCCAAACGATTGCTATTCCCAAAGGCAATCGGTCTCTTGGTCTTATGGGGATTCGACGTGATCGAATGGATGGAGACGTAACCCTTGCATTTGACGGACTGCCTAACGGAGTATCTATAGATTGTCCTCGCATCGCTGAATCGGCATTTGTGGTACCTGCCGTATTCACTGCCCAAGCATCGACGACGTCATCAGGTTCCTTGGTTGCTGTTAACGCTGCTCTAAAATCAGGAGCGACGATTGCAACTGGAGGTTTTGAACAGATCATTGACTTGGTAAACGGTCCCGCTGATTCGATTTTTCAATTGACTCGCTTAGATCGATTGGCGGTTGCCACAATCAACCCAGTTCCGTACTCGATAGAGATTTCGAAACCCACTGTGCCCTTGTCGGCGGACGGAACCTTGGACATCAAGATTGAAGTTAAACGGGAAGCTGGTTTCGATGCGCCGATCGATATCACGTTTCCGTTATTGCCTGATTGGGTGGATTGTCAAGCGAAGACACGCATCCCGGCCAAACAGGACTCAGGGACCATCACTCTCCGCGCCAACCGAGCCGCGAGAACGGGTGATTGGCCACTCGTTGCAGAAGGGGTTGCAGGGCTAGCGGAGAGTTCGTCTGAACCAGTCGCCAGCCCAACGGGGATTGGGATGCGTCCACGCAGGCAGTCGGCGGTCTCCATGATTCCTGTTTGCACGTCGCTCCATTCGCTTTGCGTTTCCGAATCGCCTGCCCAAGGGAAAATCGATTCCATTTCTGCTGAGCGAGGTGCCAAAGTCGAAATAGTTTGTCGGTTGGAATTGAGCGATTCCGTACCTGAAAAGCTCATTGCAACTTTGGAAGATCTGCCCAATCGCGTCCACGTCCAAGCGATTCATGTCGCACGTGCGGACAAAGAAGTGAAGTTCCAATTGGAAATCGAAGAGGATGCGCCGATAGGAACTTTCGATTCTGTCGTTTGTCGTCTAAGCGGCACATTGGACAACCAAAATGTATCTTATTGGGTTGCTCGCAACACCAAATTGATCATCGTGGCTCCAGGTGCTTCGCAAAAAGATGAGTCAGGCCGTCCGTTAAGCCCGCTCGAAGCACTACGTCGCCGAAAAACCAAGCAGGGATCGTAATGAATTCATTGCAACCAACACGCGAAAAACAAGAGTGGCATCGGCTACTAGCCTGTGAATGGAAAGCTACAGGCTGGAAGCCTATGCCGCAACGGGTAGCTCGCTGGATTTGCCAGATCGCGGTTATGCTGCTAAGCACATACTCGTGTGCAACGGAACCGATCGAAAGGAGCGAACCTTCGAGCCTCATGTCACTGCAAGTTGAGCCGTCGAATATCGCGCTTCGCTTTTCCCGCGATCAGCAGTCAGTTGTCGTCACCGCTTTATTCTCGGACGGGAGTACAAAGGATGTCACAGGTATTGCCACTGCGAAAATTGAATCAAAGGATCGATCGAATCCTATCGCTGAATACATCAACGAATCTTTCATACCCAAAAACGATGGTTCCGCAAGCGTCACGTTTTCCTTTTCGGGCTTCGAATGCAAGGCGGATATCAGGGTTACAGGATCAAGAGACCAGCCTCCAGTTGGGTTCAGAAACGAAGTTCTACCAGGCTTAACACGGGCTGGTTGCAATACAGGCAAATGCCATGGATCCGCCTCTGGCAAAGACGGTTTTCGATTGAGTCTATTCGGCTACGATCCTGCGGGTGATCAATTTCGATTGACGCGGGAACAGACCGGGCGCCGAGTGTATTTGGCGGATCCAAAAAACAGTTTGGTCGTGCTCAAAGCGACTGGAAACGTTCCGCATACGGGTGGTGGTCGCATCGATGAGGGATCCCGAGCTTACGAGTCTCTCGTTCAATGGTTACATGAAGGTGCCAAGCCTGATGTTGATACCGCCGTCGTTCCAGTCGGCATCGAAGTGTTTCCCAAGAAGTCGGTGTTTTCGAAACCCGAGGGACAACAAAAGCTAGTCGTGATGGCTCGATACAGCGACGGCACTGAGCGCGATGTGACATCGCTCGCGGTGTTTCTGAGCAACAACGATGCGACCGCTTCCGTTTCCGAAGAGGGCTTAGTGGATGCACGTGGTCCAGGTGCCGCTTTTGTCCTCGCCCGATTCGATCAGTTTACGCAGGGATCGTCGATCATGGTTCGACCAGAGCAAGCCTTTGAATACCCACAAAGACCCGGGTATGGAAAAATTGACGAACTGGTTGACAGTCGATTGAAGTTTATGCATTTGGCACCCTCCGAGCTTGCTGAGGACGAACAATTCTTGAGACGGGCCTCGATCGATTTGGTCGGACTCTTGCCATCACCCGAAGAGTATCGCCTATTCATGCAAGACGAATCGGCCAACAAGCGCGAGCGTTTAGTCGATCGACTTCTCGATCGACCTGAGGTTCAAGACATATGGGTCATGAAGTGGGCTGAATTACTCCAAATCCGCACCAACAACGGAGTTAGCCAAAAGGCGTTGCGACTCTACGATCGTTGGCTTCGCGAAGCCGTTCACTCTGGCATGACGATCGACAAGATCGTGCAAAAGGTCTTGCCAGCAAGCGGTGGTTCGCTCGAAAATCCTGCCACGAACTACTACCAAACCGAGACAACTCCTCAACTGCTCGCGGAGAATGTGGCCCAGGTTTTTTTAGGGACGCGTATCCAATGCGCTCAATGCCACAACCACCCGTTTGATCGCTGGACGATGGATGACTACTACGGTTTCGCGTCCTTCTTTAGCCAGGTTGGATACAAGCAAGCGGAAGATCCGCGAGAGTTAACTATCTACAACGCAGCCGAAGGGGAGATGTTGCATCCGTTAGGTAACAAACGGGTCGAACCGAAATTCCTCGGTGCTGGTATGCCAAAACCGGAAAGTGGACAAGACTATCGAAAGCTCCTCGCCGATTGGATTGCTTCCAACGAGAACACAGCCTTCTCTAAGAATATTGCCAACATCGTTTGGGCTCACTTCTTCGGGATCGGGATCGTGGATCCGGTCGACGATATGCGAGTAAGCAACCCACCCTCCAACCCCGAATTGCTTACCTATCTCGGCGAGAATGTGATCGAGAATGGATTTGAGATCAAGAAGCTGATGCGAGAGATTTGCCTGTCGCGAACGTACCAGACATCGACGCGCCGAAATGAGTCAAACCAATGGGATGAGCGAGAGTTCACTCACCAAAAAATTCGGCGCATGCGAGCCGAGGTCTTGCTCGATTGCATCAGCCAAGCCACCGAAACCACGGACCGCTTACCGGGACTTCCCAAAGGTGCACGAGCCGTGCAAGTTGCAGATGGTTTAGCGGCGCACTACTTCCTAACCACCTTTGGCCGCTCCACGCGTGCAACTCCCTGCACTTGTGAGGTAAAAACATCGCCGACCCTGTCCCAAGCATTGCATTTGCTCAACGGAGAAACGACAGGGGGCAAAATCAAAGAAGGCAACCTCGTTGGACGAATGCTCGATTCAGGGAATTCATCCGAACAAGTAGCACGGGAACTTTACGTGCGATGTTTGACGCGACAGCCTACCGACGCGGAGCTCAAATCCATTTACACCAAGCTTAGCGACTATCCCAATCCTCGCGACGGACTCGAAGATCTCTACTGGGCCATTCTGAACTCGAACGAATTTGTATTCAACCACTGATGAGACACTCTTCCATAAGCAAAATCTGTAGATACCTGGTTCCAAGACGGATGCTATGGAGCCGTGTTTCAAAATTGATAGTATTCGAATTGCTGCTAGTCTTATTCATATTGGCACCCCATGCATTCGCGCAATCCATGACTGGTTCCGAGGCGGATTTCGATTCGGAAAGAGTCTCGTTTGATGCCGTGCAACCCATATTGAGAAAACACTGCGTTCGCTGCCACAACGAAGACCAACCAAGAGGTGATTTAGTTTTGTCGTCGTTGGACAAAGTGCTAGCTGGGTCCAGTTCAGGGCCAGTGGTTGTCGCGGGAAAACTCGACGAGAGCCCTTTGTATACGTTGATGGCGCACTTGGACACACCCAAGATGCCACCCAACAAACCTCAAGTCCCACAACGCGAATTGAACGTCATTGAACGTTGGATTGTTAGTGGACTAGCCGATGAGGCCAGTCCAGCGAAAACCAAGCTACAAGTGCAAGAGAGCAAACCGCAAAGCGCCCCGCAATCGCAAAAAGTCTATTCTCCACTACGTGCAATTCCACAAGCATCTGCTGTGCGAGCTATTGCCGCTCACCCCAGCGAACCAGTAGTTGTACTTGCCGGTTTACATCAAGTCGCGATCCTCGATTTGAACACAGCCCAATTCGCAGCGCAAGCTATCGAAATTGGCGAGCGAAATGTTTCCGCACTTCGATTTTCCCCGGACGGACGGATCCTTTTAATCGCCGCAGGAATCGTTGGCGAATCAGGCACCGTGCTGGTTCTGGATTGGATGACCAAGCAATGGCTACCTAGCGTCGGTGACGAATCAGATAACATACAATCGGTCGACTGCAATGCAGATGCAAGTCAAATTGCGATCGGAACCACGTCCCGCACAGTGAAGACGTTTGATCGAACAACGCAGAAGGAGCTGCATGTTCATCGCAAGCACACCGATTGGGTAATGTCCGTTGCTTATAGCCACGACGGAATTGTCGTTGCAAGCGGCGATCGGTTTGGCGGAATTCATGTTTGGGAGACTGAGTCCGGAAACGAGTTTGCCTCGTTGCGAGGCCACACCAGCGGTATCACGGGACTTGTGTGGTCCGGCGATGGAAATCGGCTCACATCCGCGAGCTTGGATGGATCCGTTCGCGTTTGGAATATGCATACTTTGGAAACCGAGAAACAATGGTTAGCGCATGAGCGAGGAGTTTTGTCTCTTGAACGGGGCCCAGAGGACAGCATCATAACCAGCGGACGCGATGGTTGGATTCGAAAGTGGACAACAGATAAGTCGAAGGTTGTATGGCAGTCGCAATTAGCAGATGAGGCTATCGCAGTTTGCAGCATTGGTACACCAACGCATCCCGAAATTCTCATTGGCACTGATGCCGCAGGTGGCATCTATCGATTCAATAGGTTGGCGATTACTGAGGCCGAACCCGTATCCGGTATGTCTATCCTCTGGCCAATCAGTTACCAGGCTCGCGTCTTTGCGACGATCGCGCCCACCGCGCCCAAACGAGTCATCAGGACGGATTCCAGGGACCGCACCTCCGAGTCGTTGACTGACGCTCCAGTGGGCCGCATGAAGTCCGAGCAGCCGCTTTCGCAGGTTGAACCGATTTTTGCATCCGATCTGGAGGAAAGCCGCCGAGCGCTCGAGAGTATTGAGCAATCGCTGGAGCTAACATATCGAACTGCGGAACAGCTTGAGGAGTCCGTTGCTAGGCTCAAGCAGCTAATCGTATTGCAAGAAGCGAGGCTGAAGCAGGCTGAACTTCGACAAAAACCGAATCGAAAATAAGCGTCTCCGGTCCGAGCGGCTGAAACTCACTTTACTGAGCCGCTGGCGCTAGCCGCGTTAAATAGAGGTTGCATTTATTGACGCGGCTAGCGCCTGCGGCTCAAGTTAAAACAAAGTACCATAACTCTAGTAAGTAGAAATACCATGCGCCTCTATTGCTTTGGAATTGTTTCGTTCACTTTGCTTGCGTGGGGCTTCGAAGCACGTGGCGAAGACTGGCCGATGTGGCGTGGGCCGCGCGGGGACGGGATCGGACAGGGTGCCGATGTGCCAACAACTTGGTCCACGACAGAGAATATTCGTTGGAAGGTCGGCATTCGAGGTGACGGTCGATCGTCTCCGATCGTTTGCAAGGAAAGCGTATTTGTGACAACATCGCTGCCCGATACGCTGAGCCGCCGTCTGATTCGTTTGAATCGTGATTCCGGCGCGATCGTGTGGGACGTAGAAGTGCATTCGGGTCCGCTCGAAAAGCAGCACAAATTTAACACGAGCGCATCGAGCACTCCTGCAACAGACGGCAATCGTATTTACTGCGCCTTTGTCGACGACCAGAAGATGGTGGTATCCGCCATCGATTGGGATGGGAAAATAATTTGGAGCATGAGTCCTGGAAGCTTTTATGCATCGCACGGCTTTGCCGCGTCCCCAGTCCTGTGCGATGGTGGCGTGTTGGTTAACGGGCATCAAGATGGTGGTGCCTTTGTCGTGTTGCTCGATGGCGCGACCGGCCGAGAGAAATGGCGATACAAACCAGACACCGAATTGCGTTCCTTTTCGACCCCTGTACTAGCGACGATTCACGGCAACAGGCAAATCATCCTAGCGGGTGCTAAACAGACGGTAGGCTTGGAGCCAGAATCCGGTGAAAGAATTTGGTGGGTGGATGGTCCAGCAGAAAAATTTGTTTGTACTCCGTCGATTGGCCTTGGGCACGTTTTCAGCTTTGGTGGATCGCCGAGCGAGCGAGCGTTTGCGATTCGACAGGGCGGTCGCGGTGACTTGACGAAAACCAACATCGTGTGGACCAAGGAGCGCAGCATGCCTTATGTCCCGACGCCGCTTCTATTCCACGAATATTTGCATATAGTGAACGACGCAGGGATTTATTCATGCGTGGAGCCAATATCCGGAGAAGTACTGAAGACGGTACGCAAAGGGGGAAACACCAATTGTTCACCGGTGGGAATTGGGAACAAGGTGTACTTCTTCGATGACAGTGGATTATGCACTGTGATTCGCAACGGTGCTGATTACGAAGTACTCGCAAAGAATAAATTAGATGAAATGGTGCACGCAAGTCCCGCTATCTCGGACGGTGCTATGTACGTTCGTGGCGAACGCCATGTTTGGAAGATAGGAAGCGAGACCACGCGTTAAGCGATTTAGCGCTACTCGCTTTTCTACAAAGCCCCAACTTTCTTTGTAAAAAGGCCTGCGGGATTCAATAATCCCGCGGGCTTGTTATGAGAGCCAATACTTTTTAGTAACTGCCAGGAATATCGCCGCGATCACGAGTGAGCAATGCGATAAAAGACTGTCCAGCAATTGACTGCGATAGAAAATGAACGGAACCGTCTGCGAACAGGAACTGCGAACCACCGTTGTGGAAAGAATAGAGCTCGCTGTCGTTTGTGCAGTTCATAAAGCAACTTCCAACAATCGTGGTCCCTCCACTTGAACTCGTGTCATTCTGCTTGCCAGTTGCGTCAGCTCCGTCGATGCTAAAGCCTCCATTGATGTCTGCCCAACCCCAACCATCCGCTGTAAATGGAGTTCCGAACGCTATGTTGCCAACTCTAGGGTTCATGACCTTCTTTCCCGAAACGAAAACTCCAGGACGCCCAGCACCCTCTGCGACCAGAATGGTGTTGGAGAGTCCGTCGGTGATAGAGGCTAGCTTCACTCCTTCTGGACCGCGTGCCATGACACCAAAGATTTCCTTTGTCCCTAAAGAGGGAAGTCCAGAAGTAACAAATGCAGAATTGCGAACCGCATTGATTGAGCCGTAGTCAGCGTAACCCCAAAGCGGACGATCACTACGCGCTCCGCCGGTAAGTGCACTGTAGAGGGCGGACGTCGGGTATTCTCTGCCAGTACTTCCCGGAGCCGATGGACAAAGTAGTGTTGGCAATGTCACCTTCGTCAGCGGGTCATTCACGGGAGCGAACCAAGACTTACCATGTTGGTAGGATGAGGATACGTTGTTTTGTTCGATATAGGGAAGGATCATGGAGATCCAGGATTGCTGAAAAATCACTGGCGAAGAAATGTTGATGCGACTTGGCGGAATGACCTTGTATACGCCCTCATAATTGTGAATGGCCAAACCAAGTTGCCGAATATTGTTACTGCATGACATACGTCGTGCAGCTTCTCGAGCTGCTTGAACAGCAGGAAGAAGTAGCCCTACCAAGATCCCTATGATCGCGATCACCACGAGAAGTTCTACCAAAGTAAAACCGCGACGATACCCGTTTTTATCCGATCCACACTTTGTGGAGTCCAGACTAAATTTCAATTTTTTCATGCCGTGCAATTCTCGCGAACAGAGTTATTTGATCCATCTACCTGAACGATCCACAGAGACAATATGGAAAAATTATTAATAAACGACGAAGATTCCGTTAATTTACTGTGTTCATTTCTCACAGTGAACTGTAAGTCATTGCTTAGTAACCGTTCACGGGGGGTAAATGTGCGCTGATGAAATCGCAGCCAATAGTTGAACTAACGGCTTCAATACAATCTCTACTCGCAATCGAGGGATGGTTTCGTCCCCTCGCTTGCGCGTCGGGCTTGTATTTTCATCAGGCCAGGGTAAATGGGTAGGCTTATTCAACCCGCTTTCGCTATGCGTCTACCAGCGACCTCTAGGAGGTAATCCGCTCGCACTACAGCGCCAGAGCGTCGCCATGCCGATCACGTTCCATTTGCGTGATGCGGTGCATATCGTAAATCAATTGCACATCGCATCCGCGTTGTTGGATATCACGGCGTGCAAACATGCGTTGCTGCGTGCTGACCATCACTTCCGGCGGTAAGCTCGCCATCTGACCGAAGAGCCTCGCGTAGTTCACAAAGCTCGGGACATTGCTGGTTACGAACCCATACATCATACTGCAAACGCCGATTACTTTGCCGGTGAAGATGCCGGTATTGATTGCGGTCTTGGAATAATCCCCCATGATGCAACCCAAGAACTGCATGTTGGTAGATGCCCTGCCAAACCCGTATTCCATGTTGACCATGCCATACGTATTCTTCAAGTCGCTGTTGCAGGTGCCTGCTCCCAAATTGATCCAGCTGCCGAGATAGCTGTGACCAAGAAATCCGTGGTGCTGCTTGTTGCTGTAGGGTTCGACAATAGACGCTTCGACTTCACCACCAATTTTGGTCGTATGGGACAGCGATACAGCATCCTTGATTGCCGAGTGTTCTAGGATACGAGCTTTCTTGCCAATGTAAATCGGGCCTCGCAATAGAGTATAAGGCCCGATCTGTGCACCGCTGTCGATGACGATGGGGCCCTTGCGCGTGTCGGTCAAAACATATTCACCGACCGAAGCGCCATCGGCCAGGAACAAACCGTCTGCCAATTGCCGCAACTCGGATACCTGTGGCGTGCCGGACCGCTCTTCGGAAGCATTGGCTCCAAGCTCAATCCTCCACTCAAGGCTTTCGCGAATACAAGTCATATTGCAGGCAATCAGTTCGTGTGGGACAGAAATGGTTCCCAACTCGCATTCGTACACATCAAACGCTTTGGCCTTTTCCAACCATTCCTCGACCCCCAAATAGCCATAGTGAAATAATTGTTCAACAGTCCAAGGTGGATTGATGACAGCAGCCACGTACTCCCTATCCCAAATGACCATTGGCACCGAGTCGGGTGTGGCTTGGCATGCAAGGCGATGGAGAAATTGAATCGTCTCGAAACATTGCTTGGTCGGTGCGACTCTCGCATTGAGCAACAACCGGATTCGTCGCTCTGGTTTTTCGTCATTGGAATTGTCATCAAGTATTCGCAACGTTGGGAAATCGATCCGCTGAAGTGTTTGGAGATGCGGACGGGAGATCCCGTACACGTCACTCCCCATCGGTTCAAGCAAATCAACGAGTCGAAAACTACCGCACGTAACCGCAGCCGCCAGCCTGGCTATCGTAATGGGAGCCAGAAGTTCACACTGAGGATCTTCGAAGACGACAATCGACATAAAGCTCGGCCTGTTGGATGGGAATCGCGTTGTTGGAGGCGATCCGTTCGAATAAAACAGATTCTAGACCTGCAATTGTGCCGGATTCGCATCGTTTGACTAGCATTTTCCGAATCCTTACAAAACGATAGCAAGATGAGTAGTGGGTTTGCAGCGATTGCGTAAAATGTCAGGTGTGAGACTGTTGACTTTCCGTTCCAAACCAAAGCCTAAAGCCAAAATGCTAGACCTGTACGACAAAATCCAAGATGCCAGCGCAGCCATTCGAAAAGTTTGGGGGCGCACTCCTCATGCAGGAATCATCCTGGGAACGGGGCTTGGGCCACTCGTCCAACGCATCGAGGTCGAAGCGACCTTGGAGTACTCCGACATTCCGCACTTTCCTCGCTCGACTGCGACTTCGCATCGCGGACGATTGGTGTGTGGGATGCTTTGCGGACTGCCGGTCATGGCCATGGAGGGTAGATTCCACATGTATGAAGGCTACGAACTCAAACAGATTACACTGCCCGTCCGAGTGATGAACGCGATGGGGGCTGGACTGCTGGTTGTCTCGAACGCATGCGGTGGGATGAACCCATTTTACAAGTCCGGTGATATCATGTTAATTGACGACCACATCAACTTGCTTGGCGGCAATCCGCTCATCGGCATCAACGATGACCGACTCGGTCCACGCTTTCCCGATATGTGCCACCCCTACGACCAGTCGCTCATCGATGCAGCCTTAAAGACAGCCCGCAAGCACGACATCGTCGCTCACAAGGGGGTTTTTGTTGCGGTCTCGGGCCCAAACTTGGAAACCAGAGCGGAATACCGTTTCTTGCGCGCGATCGGCGCGGACGTGGTTGGAATGTCAACCGTTCCGGAAGTCATTGTGGCAGTCCATTCCGGCATGCGTTGCGTTGGATTCTCGGTAATCACCGACATGTGTTTGCCAGATGCGCTCGAGCCCGCCGACGTTCAAAAAATCATCGCGATTGCAAACGACGCGGAGCCACGATTGACCACCCTCGTGACTGGCGTCCTCGAATACGAACGCGAACGAATCGCCGTGTAACACTCGCTACAATTCACCACCACTCGCGAAAAAAAGAAAGCAACTCATTTCCCATGGAAATCATAAACCCAAAGTCAACTCGAATCGGTTGGATCGGAACGGGAGTCATGGGACGCAGCATGTGTTCGCAACTTCTCAAGGCTGGATACAGGACTTCCGTATTCAACCGAACACCGTCGAAAATGAATGATCTTCTAAGCTTAGGTGCATCAGCTTGTTCAAGCCCGCGAGAGGTCGCGTTGCAAAGCGACGTGGTCTTTTCAATGGTAGGGTATCCATCCGATGTCGAGGAAGTAATACTCGGCGAGGCTGGCGCACTCGCTGGTCTCGCGCCGGGGTGTGCAATCGTAGATATGACAACAAGCCGTCCAGGTTTAGCAGTTCGAATCGCAGACGAAGCGTTGGCAAAGGGCGTGATGGCATTGGATGCGCCTGTCTCGGGCGGCGACATTGGCGCTCGCGAGGCTCGGCTATCGATCATGGTTGGAGGTGTAGCGGAAGCCTTTGAAGCACTGATGCCTCTTTGGAAGCTGATGGGGACTACGTATGTTTTCCACGGATCGGCAGGCAGTGGGCAACATGCCAAAATGGTCAACCAGATCTTGATTGGATCAAGCATGGTTGGGCTATGCGAAGCCATGTTGTATGCCAAGCAGGCAGGACTCGATCCAGAGCTCGTGCTCAAGTCGGTTTCGACCGGGGCTGCTGGTAGCTGGACACTCAGTAATTTAACCCCGCGAATCCTAAAAAGAGACTTTGCCCCAGGTTTTTTTGTAGATCATTTCGTAAAGGACCTGTCGATCGCCATTGACGAGGCGGAAAAACTCGGCCTGAAATTACCAGGTTTGAGCAATGCAAAAAGAGCCTATGAGTACCTCCAATCCTTAGGTCACGGCAGCTCCGGCACACAATCACTTATTTTGGCGATAGCCAAACAGAACGGAATAGACTGGTAGATGGCTTCAAACAAGAGAGTCAAAATCTCGCGTTCGCCCAAGCTACAAATGGTCTTTGCCAATGGTCTTGCTTGGTTGATGATTTCGTTTGTTTTACTTACCACCCATACGGCGTTATCACACGCTTCCGATCCTGAGGATTCCAAGAGCGAACAAAGGGTAAAGTTAAAAGCAAAACATTGGTCGTATGTGCCCTTGCCACCGAGGATCGAGATCCCACCACTATCGACTGGTAAACTACAGCAGGTCGCGAGAAATCCAATTGATGCATTCGTCGCAAGCAAGCTTCCAATGGACTCTCTGGAAATGCCACCAGCGGTCGATCGTGAGATTCTTGCGAGGCGTGCTAGTTGGATGTTAACGGGTCGATCACCAGACGCAGAGCAAGTGCAACGCGTTGTTCAGTCCAGGGACGAAAATGCGTATGAAAATTACGTTGATAGTCTGTTAGCTTCGTCTCAGTTTGGCGAACGAGTCGCAACCAACTGGCTTGCGTTGTCGAGTCAAGCCGACACACATGGATTCCAGTCCGATCGCAGTCGCGACGTGTGGTCTTATCGTGATTGGGTTGTTTCTGCAATCAATCAAGACTTGCCATACGACCAATTCATAACATGGCAATTGGCAGGCGATCTGTTGCCCGTCCCGTTCGACGAACAACGACTCGCCAGCGCGTTTCTTGGCCTGCACCGTCAGAACGAAGCGGGGGATCTCCTAGACGAAGAGGATCGCATGGGGTTCATGACCGATCGTGTCAATACGCTCGGAACGGCCATCATGGGACTAGCGCTGCATTGCTCTCGCGGCCATGATGACAAACACGATTCACGCACACAGAACGAGTCCTTTCGGTCGTGTGATGTGCTTGACCATATTGATGAAAATGCCTTGACGAGCTCTCCGATGGACTCCGTGCTAGGGCCACCGATACGGTTGCTCGACAAAGCACAAAAGCAACAAGTCGAAACGCTAGAAAAAGCAATTGAATCGGTGCGTCAAGCCTACGATGATGAAGTCAAGAAGCTCGAGAAATCTGCTTCGGTTGAGAATTGGTACGGTTCGCTCCAAGAGTGGCCACAACCGGAGGATCGTTGGCTTTCTGCTGAGTTTACTTTCGACCAACCAATGACCGAACAAGCGAAGCAATTCGTTAATCGTGTACAGGCCGAAAGTCCGGGTCGTTACGAAGGAACCATAAAGTGGCAAAAAGATGGCAAGCATTTTGCCGTTCTGCTTGACGGAGACAATGCGCTGTTCTTTCCAAAGTCGGGGGTATTTTCGAGAACCCAAGAATTCACGATATCCTTCGGATTAAAAGTTCCAAAGTTCTTTGATCGTGCAGTAGTCCTTCATCGTTCGAAATCTTGGACGGATTCGGGATTGCGAGGGTATCAATTGCTGATCGAGGATGGGCATTTTCATTTTGACCTGGTTCACTTTTGGCCCACGAGTGCGATTCGTATTCGATGCAAAGCCCCCGTTCCATTGAATCATTGGATGCAAATCGCATTGGTTTATAGCGGAAACAACCTCGCCGAGGATACGCATATCTATATCGACGGCAAACGAGCACCTGTAGAAATCATTCGAAATTCGCTTCGCAAGGACATACTCGACGAGCAGGTCGACGTTCCACTGAGCATGGGAGCTCGCAATCGGGATCGAGGGCTCGCTGGTGGACTGGTCGATGACTTACAAATATACGACTCCGCGTTGACCGCTATTGAAATTGCGGGACTGGCGACGGATGAGCCTTGGGTAACATGGTCCGAACTCACCGCCGCACAGCAGGCGATCTGGCGAGAGCACTTTGCACAAAGGATGGACCCTCAATGCAAATACCACATCGAGAGCTTTCAACATTACTTCAGGGCGTTAAACGAAATCGTACAAAAATCTCGCGAGATGATGGTCGTGAATCTAGCACTATTGAATGAGGGCGAGACCATGCCAAAAAACAGGTTAGAGCTAGCGCGGTGGTTGATGAATGACCATCATCCGTTGACGGCGAGGGTTGCCGCGAATCAAATATGGCAACAGCTGTTCGGCAGTGGTTTAGTCTTCACTGCCGATGATTTTGGAGTTGTAGGTCAGCCGCCAATCCATCCCGAGTTACTGGATTATCTTGCGAGAGAACTCATCCGATCCGGATGGAGCCGCAAGGCGATCTTTCGTTTGATTGCAACCTCACAAGCGTTCATGAGCGAGAACAGTCTTCAGTAATGCGACATTCTCGATAGATCAGGATGATGACTCAACTACGGATGCATGTTTTTTCCGAACCCCATGTCTCGACAGCGATATGGCTTATGCAATTGCGATGGGTCGCAGTCGCCGGCCAATTGGTGGTCATCGGTTACGTTTGGTTTGCCCTGTTTGTGCCACTACCTATTATTGAATTGCTATTGCTGGTAACTGGAACAGCGGTCAGTAACACGATTCTTTGGTTGTGGGCTCGAAGATTAAGGAAAACGCCGTATTCCACAGCCGTAGTCGGACGAGGCGAGTCGACTGAATTGTTGGGATTCCATGACGAAACGATCGGTATTCGTGCGATAGGTATGTTGATTGGAATTGACGTTTTGACGTTGACTGCGTTGCTCTATTTCTCAGGAGGTGCAGCAAACCCCTTTGTCTTTTTCTTTTTTGCAAACATAGCCATCGCTGGCGTGATACTGCCGCGAATTTTGGCCTGGTGCATTTCCCTCGCATCCATTTTGGGTGGGCTCTTTTTGTTGAATAGGGCCAATCCGTTAGAAGTATTTGATCGTTCACCGTTGGCATATAACGCAGACTGGGGAGTGAACAAGTACGCATTCTACATTGCCTTCTCGACCTGCTGCTGTGTGATTACTTATTTCGTATCCATGTTAGCTATGGAGCTTCGACAACGTGAAGTGCAATTTGCCGCCGTTGAAAAAGAGCGAGAAAGATCACAACGTTTGGAGGCTCTGGCAACGCTAGCAGCGGGCGCGGGACATGAACTGGCTTCTCCTCTGTCGACGATTGCTGTGGTCGCGAAAGAGCTGTCGCGCAATCTCGAGAAAATACAGTCCACACCCTCCATCCGTCGCGATGTGGAGTTGATTCGCGAGGAGCTCAATCGATGCAAAGAGATCCTACATCGAATGAAAAGTGGCGCTGGTGAAGCTGCTGCAGAAAATTTACGACCAGTTTCACTTAGCGAGATTTTGCATGAGACCGTGCAAGCGATGCGGGAGCCACAGCGAGTCAATATTCAGATGCCCTTGGCAATCGGCGACTCCCTGGGCATCCTGCCAAAGCAAGCATTGTCGCAAGCGTTGAGAAACTTGCTTCAAAACGGTCTTGATGCATCCACTTCACAACAGTCCATTGATCTGCATTTAGCAGTGGACAAACAATTAGGCCCGAAAAAGTCGATGAAAATTTGGCGGCTGACAATCACAGACCAGGGTTCCGGCATGACGGACGAAGTTCTGCGCCGTGTTGGTGAACCATTCTTTACAACCAAAGAAGTTGGGCAGGGGATGGGGCTTGGAGTTTTCTTGACTCGCAATGTGATTCGCGGATTAGGGGGCGAAATAATTTTTGAACAGCCGCCCGAAGGTGGAACGATTTGCCGAGTGACGCTGCCGGTTTAATGAATCCTAGTTTTGCTTCGAGACCACCGCCCCTAGCCCGAACTGACAGCCGGCTCGCAAAGCCTTTTGGCCTACGAAGTCGATCTCAAGTAGCTTCTCGCTGTGAACTGGTGCTCCGAGTTCGTCGGTGAGTCCAGTAATGATCTTGCGAGTTGCAACTTCAATCACATCACCTATGGACGGGTAGGCATATCGTCCGTCAATGCTAAACGTGATCCAACCCGGCTCCTCGCGTACTTCGATGCTCGCAATCTGTTTGTGTGGCTCCGTAGTTGGTGTTGTGCGCACCTGGCTGCGGCTCCACGCGAGTGATGACGTTACCTGAAACTGCGTCGAGCACATGCCAGTGATCTTTTTCAAAACTTGGCATGTAGATCGTCTTGCCATCTGGCGAGACGGCCATGCGATCACAACCGCCATCGTATTTTTTTTCCCACACGATCAAGTCGTTGGTGAGGTCGAACGCGATCAACGACTCGATGGTGCTCACATACAATCGTTGCAGTGAAACGCTCACGCAGATACCCTTTACGTTGATCGGCTTGCCCTTTTCATTCATGCCGGCTGATTGAATTCGACGAACAAATTTGTGGCCGTTATCGATATCAAACACGAGTACGCCATGGCCACCATACTGTAAATAATCGCGAATCCCAGGCACAGCGACATAAAGCAAACGCCGACTCTTGGCTGGGTCGTCGGCAGATACTGTCGAGGTGAAAACGAATGTGGCTAGTACCCCAAGTACGGCGCCAGCGACAACCATTGAATACTGGATGAAGGATCGACGGGCCATGATGTTACCTTTGGTTGTAGTATCCGCATTGGGGCAATAGCGAGTGTTCACGAAGCAACGCAAATGCACTCTCGATAAATTTCTTCGGCAGCAGTACACCACTATAGAGCATCGGCGGATCGATGTGCAATGCGTCATCACCATGAGCCAAACAGTGGTCTATTATTTTGTTGGCATTTGCGAATGCATTGCCGCAAGGAAATTCTCTAACAGTAGCAAATGCCCGACTGACGATTTCGACTAGTTTCTCGGAAATCGCTCGCGCTGCCGCTATGTTTCCCTCATCCAGGTGACTCAACATTTCAGCCAATTCTATCGCAAAGACATTTGCAGTGCTTAATAGAAAGCCATCGTATGGTCCGCCTGCTTGACGTGGCCAAGCAGCATAACCACCTTGTTCTGCACCTCGCACCATGAAGACGCCACCGAAATTAAGGCCGCTTTGGGCCACTCGATCGAGACCACTCGTGTCCTTAAAAAGAATGAAATTAGGAAACTCGCTCGCAAGTCCAGCGACTGTCTCCGGGTTCATTTCGTTTTGCGTAACTTGCGGCAACTGGTACAACGCGGTCGGCCATCCACGCTCTAGCACGCGGGCCAGTCCGTCACGAATTGCTTGCTGTGTCAAGTCGCTGCCTTTGGGAGGGCAGATCGTAAACCCAGCAACCGCTGGGTGCTCGCGGATATTGTTCATAGAGTCGAGGCAAGCGAGCATGTCATCTATGTTGGTTTTAAGCACGCCGACGAGAACACGCACACCAGAGTCCTCAGCCGCGTCGAGAACAATTTCGAGCAACGCAAGGATATCCGCGTCGTTCATCTCCCATCCTTCGCCGGTCGAACCCGGCACGAGAATGCCATGCACCACCGGCGAGAGAGAGACCAAGTGCGATCGGATGCGCAGTGCATCTGGCTCACGGGCGGCTCGAAAATGCGTGAGCGTCGGGCACCAAAGAGTAGGAATTCCCTTTGGAAATTGTCGCTTCTGAAGGTCTCGACGTTTGCCTTCGGTTTCTATCATGCGTGTACCGTACTTCTATAAATTATTTCCCAGAGACTATCTCATTCTACCCAGCCGATACGTTCATTCGATATCCAGTTCAACTCGTTTCATACGGCCTGACGCACCCGTTTGGATAGTCACTTGCCGTTTGTGAATCTGGAAATGACTCGCAATGAGTGAAACGAGTTCGGCGTTGGCCTTTCCGTCGACGGGCTGAGCCTTTACGAAAACAACCAGCCCGCCTTGTTCGTTGGTTTCAATTTTTGATTGTCGTGAGCTTGGCTTCACTTTGATCTCGATGATTTTGCCCATGATCAAATATCGCTGCTGAGAATCTTGGAAAATGCTTCGGCGGCGAGACCGGGCTGCTCCGCCTCCCAAATCGCATTGCTCACAGCGACACGCTTCACTCCCGTTTCCAGGATCGATTTCACTTTCGCCAAATCGATTCCGCCGATCGCAAATGCTGGCATGCTCGATCCGGCAGCTTGGAGGAATTCAGCAACTTCTCTTAAAAAAGGGAGTCCTGGGAACGATGGAAAGTCTTTCGTGCTGGACGGAAAAGTCGGACCACAACCAATGTAATCCACTCCCACCTCGATCGCTTCACGCACTTGGTCACCATTGTGAGTCGACAGCCCCAAAACACCTATCGGACGGATGAGCGATCTGGACTGTGCGACGCTCAAATCGGTTTGCCCCACGTGCAGTCCAAAAGCGGTTGTGCACTGAAGGACATCTGCTCGGTCGTTGACGATGACACGGGTCTGCCTTTCGTCGACCGCTTCGATGGCGGACTGCGTGTACCGAATCAACTCCTGAGCATCCAGTTGTTTGTCCCGAATCTGGATTAGGTCGACACCGGCCCGACTGAGTTCACTCACCCGCTGAACAAAATCCTTCAAAGGAAGTTGGCAATGAGCCAGGACAAACAGCCGAGCTTGTTTCAAAAAAGCCAGATCGCGTTTTTGAGACAACAGCATTTGTGCATTAAAATCGTAGACTTGGTATCGAACAGCTTCGATTGCGCTCGCTGAGTTGGGGTAGATAAACTTGGAGACTTCTTCGAGGCACCGTAGCGATTGCTGAATGCGCTGCGAAGCCGCTGTAGAAATCTCACCTAGCCCGCCGGAGCGTGACGACTCAGCGGCGGTCTTAGTCTCGCGCCCCACATCGTGACTCGCATCGCGACTCGCGTAGAGCTGTTCGTGATTCCAATCCTGAGTCGCGGTCCTGAGTTGGTGCCGAAGAATTTTATATTTGGATTGGAAACCTGCTTGATCTTGAAATCGAGCGATATCTTCCAAGGTGCGTAGGGCTTCGAACGCTCGGTTTAGGTTTGCGTCTAACAGACGATGTGCGGCCAAACTCTCGTGGTGGTTCATGTCGAATTGGTTGGGTGTGTGATTAAAATCCGACTAGTTCGGTAACCAACTGGCGAACTTTGGCACGGAGCAAGGGCAGTTGCTCCTCTGGTGTAGAGGCATCCACATCATGAATATCCCAGTATTCTACTCGGTCTGCGAACCGATCAAATCGTTGTTGAATCCAGGGTAAGTGCTCGTCGCGTTTGACTGCAATGATGCGTTGCGAGTCCTCGAAATCACTTTCAGTGGCATCGATCGGAGTACGAACGGGATCGAACGGGATGCAGAGCCCGTTGAGATAGTTGACAGTGTATCCGGAAATGGTGTTGGGAGTTGATTTCGGAAGGGCGAGTCCTCGCGAGTCAGCACGCCAATTGAGTTTGGCGGCGGACGCTTCCCAATTGAAATAGATTTCGGCAAATCGGCTTCGGTAGTAATTCCAAGTGCAAAGAAACAGGATTTTGTTATAGGAATTCGGCCGGGAAGCAACTGCTTTTGGGTGTAATTTCGCGGTGTGCCGTTCTTCTTTTTTTGCCACCAATTGTTGAGCGCGCTGTTCGATAGTCAGAACGGAATCGGGTTTCGACTTTCCAAACCGTTCCAGATAGAGGCTTTCAATAAATTCCGGCAAGGGTGCCTTCCACGGTTCTTGTCGGTGGTTATCCAGCTTGCCAAGCGACTTGGGATTCATGCTTAGCTCGCGCGCCATTTGAATATGAGCGTGGGAAAGTGCGTGCCGTTTCCGTGCGTCGATCCAAACGCGGAGCTTTTCAGGGATCTTAGGCAAATTTTTGGGCATCAAAAGTTCAAGTGGACATTAGGATTGGCAGAGTTCGACTTGATTGTAAAGAGTCCAGGGGCCAACCACAACTCAACGCGAGGGGAGGGTTCAAAGACGAAACAGAAAGGGGCACAATAGACGAACCTGGGGGACCAAGCTAAACTCTCTGGAGTAAAGAAACGTCCTGGTAGCTCAGTTGGATAGAGCGATTCTTTCCTAAAGAATAGGCCGGCAGTTCGATCCTGCCCCAGGATACTTGCAAAAATCCGACCTCCACTCATCCTTTTGTGATGTGAGCCAACACGCCACCAAAACCTGTCTAGTATTTGCGACTTTTTCCACTCGTTCCCAAGCTCCAGCTTGGGAACGCATACTCTGGAAGCTCTGCTTCCCCAGGAACCTGCATTCAACAAGTACGGATCGAGAAAGCGAATGAGCGGCATTCCAACTCTGAATGACTCGACAAGCTTCCTCCCGTTCTTGATAAACATCCCCCGGACTTGCGATGAAAATACGTATGAATGTTCCGTTCTGCATTTAGTTATCCTCGCCGTGCTGAGGAAATCGGCTATGCTCGCGATAGAATCTCTGAATGTCTTCAAATCCCGCGATAATGCGTTCCTGTTTTGCGGTGTATGTTTGATCCTGCTTTACATAGTGAGTTTTGTCTCGCTCGATCAGTTGACGCACAAACTCACCAAGCCGATTGTCTTCACTCACCGAGACGTGATGGAATTCGTCGACAGCGATCAGTCGATCGTCAAAGGCTTCGACGCCGAACCTTTCAAATGCAAAACGGAAAGTTGCGTGAGTACAGACCAGTATTCGATCATCCGACGCGAGGAATTTGCCGAGTGCATCGACTTTGCCACCGTCCGTACCCGGTGCGTTGCAAAGGTTCCATTGCGGCGCGACATTCCAATCCGAGAAGAAGCCATACTTAGATAGAGAAGTATTGCCAAAGCTCGCCCCGATCGATTTCTCGGGAACGACTACGATAGCTTATTTAAGGTTTTGGCGATGTAGTTTATCGAGTGCAACAAACATCAATGCGCGGCTTTTGCCTGAAGCTAGCGGCGACTTCAGCAACAGGTACTGCTCGCCGCGAAATTGCCACACGCGCTGCTGCATGGCGCGCATGCCCATAGCGTTGGACGTGATCGACTGGCCACTTCCGGCGTAGCTTACGCTGACTCCGGGCATGGTTTTCTTGTCATTCATTTTTGTATCTTGGCTCATTCGGGTTCTCATCTAGCAGCCCGGCGGGCGTCTTATTCTTGCCGGTGGCGTTAGTCATCGGACGTTGTTCCCATTATTGATCAAGCCCGGAGGGCGATACATCGGTGGACCTATTCCCATAGATATTTTGGATCATATTCAACCTCATGATCGGCAAGCATCTTCAAGTACTCATCCTGAAAAGTCCGCTCGCGATGATGTTCCATCTGGCGATCGATGTATGTTAGGACTGAATCGACTCTAGAACGACTAACAGTGAACGCGCCGTAGCCATCCTGCCAATGAAACTTCAAGAATGCGTCTCTTTCCTCGTTGATATGTTTGCTCGTACTCGCCTTTAACTGCCGAACAAAATCGGCAACAGCGATTTTAGCGGGAACGCGAAGCAGAAGGTGCGCATGGTCAAAATAGCCGCCAACGCGCAGAGCATGTCCCTCTAAATTGCTGGCAACCCCAGCCATGTATCGCCAAACGCTATCGCGGAAATCGTCGTTTTGCAAAAGTGGCCGTCTCTCTTTGGTGCTGAAGACGATGTGGTAGAGGAGTTGTTGATGAGATGCCATCGCTAACAGGCTCCGTTTAACTGGTGTGTCGCCCTCTGGGCTTTCATTTTCTTTTTCCTAAGCCCCGGTGGCTGACGCCACCGGCATAGATCTTTCGCCCTCTGGGCTAGTTGACATGGTCCGGCGGCTGATGCCGCCGGCATGGAAGTTTCGCCCTCTGGGCTTTCAAGTTCATGGGACATGGTCCGGTGGCTGACGCCACCGGCATAGATGTTGCGCCCTACGGGCTGAATGGCTAGCGCAGAAGGCTGAGTGGCTAGCCCAGCGGTCTGAGTGGCTAGCCCAGCGGGCGGCATTTCTCTGCCGGTGGCGTCAGCCACCGGTCTGAATATCCACAAACCGAAAGCCCAGCGGGCGACATATCTTGTGGGTGAAGATACACAACCTTCCCAGTTAAGCTCACTCATTTCTTGCCCTTCTCCTTCCCAGTCATCTCAGTGTACATCTGGAAGAGCGTTTCGAGCCGTTCGGTATCGTTCTTGAAGCGGCGACCGATGTAAATGCGTTCGAGCGTTTCGTCGTTGCGATCATGAGCCGCTCGCAGATCATCAGGCATGGTTTCCGGGTCGTAGAGTTCAGCGATTGTCGCCGGCCAATGGGCCTCACGTGCTAAGAGGATGTTCTCCGCGCACTGGGTCAGATTCGCTTTGTTTTCATCGGTGAGTGGCGGGACCGGGAATGTGTTCCAACCAAGGGTGTTGGAATACGAATAGTCCGTTCTTAGTCTGCCGCAAATAGTTGCAATCCGATCTCGCTTGACACTTTCGATCCTCTCCGCGACATCAGCAAATTGCGAGGCGTATTCAAGATCGTTATGGGAAATCCACAGGCAATATCGTTGCTTTCCATTTATGAACTCATTGGACCCGATGAATTTTCTAAACAATCGATCGGGGACGCCCCTCGCCCTCATCTCACGATACTCGTCGGGTGTCGCAATGAGCCCTTCAGACTTCGAATAATAGACACCGTATTCCAAAGGTGCTGGCAAGAACTTGGGTGTCTTAGATGCAAGAATAATATCGACTTCGTGAGGTGTTAAGTATGGATTTATATGTGTGGAGGTAACTTCCAAGTCATCATGAAAGAGTAGTTTTTTGCTACGGGCATCAACGGAATCCAGCCCCACGATTACCACAGTTACCACAGTTACTCCAGCGTTATGGCTTGCCAGGTTGTTCCACTTAAATGAGGTGCGTGCGAAACGGATCTCCAGCCCCATTGCAAGTATTATATTCCATGTGATTGGAACTTGCTGGCCCTGGCAAATACTGTTGGTCGCCACAAATGCAAATGGAGATCTGCTGCACCGGTTAAACAGAGCAGCCTTCAGAAACCAAGCCCCTACATAATCGACGTTCTTCCACTGTTTCGTCTGCGTTTCAAACAGTTGTCGAAGGTCGTCTTTTTGCTGCGTTGATTGTTTACGCGTGCCTGTGAACGGCGGATTTCCGCAAATATACGTCTCCCCTCCCTCATTTTCAAAATCGATCTCAATTTGATCGAGCGGCGTCTGAAACAGATCATCCTCAACCAGTTTCACGCCTGTTCCCGTCGGTGGGCAAACTTTTAACCAATCCAATCGCAACGCGTTACCATGCGTGATCCAATTCTCTTTGTTCAGGGGCAGGAACTCTGCAAGCGCCAACCGTTGACCACGATAGAGTTCGTCGCACTGGTATTCGGCAATGATTAGCGCTAACCGAGCGACCTCAACCGCGAAGTGGCGTAGTTCGATTCCTCGAAAGTTGGTGAGGGGTATCTCTGATGCGCGTTGTGGCTCGCCGCGAAGAATGTTGATCTTTGCTTCGATAGCTCGCATCTGTTTGTACGCGATCACCAAGAAGTTACCGCTGCCGCACGCCGGATCGAACACACGAATCCGAGCCAACCTTTTGCGAAGGTTCAAAAGCTTGCGATGATTATTCCCTGCTTCCTTTAACTGAGCATTTAACTCATCCAGAAACAGTGGATTCAGGACCTTCAGGATGTTTGGTACGCTGGTGTAGTGCATCCCCAGAGCGCCACGCTCTTCATCGTCAGCGACGGCCTGGATCATCGAGCCAAAGATATCCGGATTGATCTGTGTCCAATCAAGCGAACCAATATGAAGCAGATAAGAGCGTGCGATCTGAGTAAACTTGGGAACGATCAAATGATCCAGCCCCTCACCCCCCAGCCCCTCTCCCCTGCGGGGGCGAGGGGAGCAGGAGAGTTTTTTTTATTTCTGGCTCCCCTCGCCCCGTTTCGGGGAGAGGGGTCGGGGGAGAGGGGTTCTTCGTATTCCCAAACAACCCACCGTTCACATAGGGAAACTGATTGGCCCATGGTCGAAGCTTCGCGGCCTCGCGATCCTTCATCGAAACGTCCATCGCGCGAAATACTTCCGACAAAACGGAGTCCGTATTTTTGCCGCTTGGGTCACTCATTTGGCGAACTGTCTCGGTAAACAGTGCATTGCCATTGAAAATCCCTGTGTCTTCCGCAAAAAAGCAGAAAATCAATCGGGCAAAGAAATGATGGAGGTCCTCTCGCCGTTCATCGCCATCCCAGTCAGGATTGTTTCTCAGCAGTTCGACGTACAGCCGGTTCAGTCGCCCCGTCGCCTTGATGTCGAAAGCGTTTTCACGAATTTGCCGAACGGTCGATATGCCGGCCAGCTCGAGGAAATACCCAAAGTGATCAGCAAGTTCTTTGAACTCCGAAAAGCCAAGGGGTATTCGCTGCGTCAACTAGCCCCGCTGGTCGGCGTTGGCTTTTCTTATCTGTCCAAAGTTGAAAACAGCAAACTCGACTTCGACGGATCGGCATCGGAATCACTGATCCACCGTTTGGCAGACGTTTTAGAGGCAGATGAGGAAGAGTTGTTGCTACTTGCTCATTACGTCCCAAAACGCATTACGGACCGCATTTTTGAACAGCCAGAAGTATTTCGGACGCTGGCATCGCTGGATTCCGATGAACTGGAGCGGGTTGCGAAACGTGCTGTTATGGACAAAAAGCATGCTGTTGTTTGAAAGCCCAAGTGAGGCTAAGAGGGTGCTAATATTGAACAATGCTCTGGCCGATTGCCAGATATCTGAATGTTCGCATGTTTCGCCCCGAGTCGGCTTGTCCCGCCTGAAGCAAAGGTTCCCGATCTATACGACGCGCATGTAAGCCAAAGAACCTGATTCACCATACGGCACAAGGAGGCTTTCCCACTTTCGAAACCTGTAAATTCATTGGCTGGGAGGGCGAGGCTCCTGCCGAGTTATGACGTATTCGCTCGGCAGGAGCCTCGCCCTAAGAAAATGCAAGCAATCGCATATGCAAAAGTTGGAAAGCCTCCGAGCCCATTGGGGTGCTCACCCTCGAAGTAAATAGTGCGACCGCAATTCTGATCGAAAATCGCCTGGTAGTATCGATTCCCAAATCCCGACGGTGCCGTCCAGGGAAGTGGAAATTAGCCGCAACCCGTCGGGGGTGACGCTGAGTCCATTTGAGCGTCCTCTGTATCAACGGTGTGCGCCGAGCGAGAATCGGCCGATAATCGAGTCAACTCTGCAGGTCTTCTGCCAATTCAGCAGCGGAACCGTAGCGAGCTGACGCTTGCTTTTCGAGGCATTTCATGCAGATCGTTTCGAGTTCAACCGGGATCTTCGAGTTTTGATTGAGTGGCGATGTGGGTGTCGCCTCAAGAATACACTTCAACGTTTATGCGAACGACAAAACCGAAAACGGCGGTTTGCCTATTAACAACTAGAAAGCTTTAACCTTGCGGTGGCTGCGGTTGGGGTGCTTGAGGTGGCTGGCCGACGCCAAAGGGTCCACCATTGCTGAAGCCAGGAATCTGAAAGTTTTGAAGATTAGGGAACTGTGGCAGATTCTGCTGAACCCCTTGTTGCATCTGTTGCATCCCTTGCTGCAACGGTCCAAGTTGCTGAGAAAGGGGGCCAAGTAACTTTCCAATTCCCTTGTCTATTTGTTTTTGTGCTGCACCCTGAAGCGCAGCCGTAGCAAGTTGTTGACCTATCGATGCGAAGCTGCTTAGGTCCATTTGCGGTCGCTGTATGGTTCCTCGAACTGGTATCTGAATCTGCTGGCCCGCTAGCGATTGCAATAGCGGGGTCTTGTCGACCCAATCCTTCAGGATTGGGACCGCAGCGATCAGTTCCAGTTGGCCATCGATCCCAACCGAGCCCGAGGTGTTGATGACAATGTCTCCAGCTTGAATCTGCATGTTCTTGTGAGCGACGCGACCTTGTTGGACATCAAATCCGATTTGCTGTTCGGGTAGTTGAAGCCATGTAGTCTGCTGCCCTCCACCGTCGGTCGCGCCTGCTCCCTTCCGCAATGCGCGAACCTGTTGAACCAATCCCAGCAACTGGTCTGCCAAGGGTCCTGGTCCGACGTTCGCACCATGCACTAGCAATTGGCCCTTTATTGTTTGAGAATTCAAATCCGACGGGACGATTTTAGCCTCGTCGATTTGCAGGCTCAAGTTGCCTTGAACGCTCGCTACGTCAGCAAGAATCGGGGCAACATATTTCAGCCAGCCTTGGCACATTTGTCGAGTGATGGCGACGTTGTCGATGACTTTTTCTGGACTCTGGACGATGACGATAGGACTGCCAGCCACGTCGCCGTCCAGATTCCATCGCAATTTGCCTTGAGAGACCGGGATCTCGGCTCGCGATAGGAAATGGCCGTTCTCGATCTTCAATGGAAAGTCGGCAGTTCCAATGTCAATACCCACGATACTAGCACTGTCCCAGCCAAGCTGCGATTTGGCTTGCAAAGATTCGGCCCAATTACTGCTTTCGCTGGATGTCCAAGTGATCTCAACAGGTTGAGTTCTTTGTCCCTGAACGACCAATAAATCTCCTGTCCAAGGACGCAGTCGTTGTGCGACCCGAGCTGCATCGTACGTAATATTGCCCTGCGAGACTAACTGGGTCTTCTTGGCCAGCGTGGTCATATTCGATTTGCCTGCGTACGCGATCCACTCCGTCATAAGCTCTGCTTTCGGAATCTCTAGCTTGCTTGTACTAACTTCATAACGACCATCTACTAGTAATTTAGCTTGCGGTTCTTCCCATAGCACGGCAGGCGAGTTGGATTGACTCGATACGGTGTTAACAATTTGCCCTGATCCAGGAGTCGGATTGGGCGGGGTAGTCTTTTGTAAAAAACGAATATTTTTTGCATCTGAAATCAACTGCCAAGCAAGATGCTGCGGGTCTACTTGCCAGACGATCTGACCAGTGATATCCCCTTCAACCGAGATGTCGCTTGAAGAGTCGCCATTGGCTGTTTCGAATTGCAAGGCAGACATCAATCGGCTCGGGTCAATGCGATAGCCCGCTTGCCCTTGGCGTGCCAATTCGCGATTAGATACGGCTGCATCCTTGGCTTGCAAAGCAAACGATTCGGATTGAACTAACAAGTTGTCGACCTGCAATCGTCCGACATTTTGCGAATCGATGCGGCCATTGAAATTCCCGATCATGCGAGACTCTCGAAAAGTTGTTTTACCGCTTTTGACCACAAACGGTTCGGTGACAAAGTTGGCCTGCGTGACCTCCAAGTGAGCGGTATCCAAGGCTCCCCGGGCTTCTAATTCGCATTTGCCTCCGAGCATTACACCAGGATCAACGCCAGCGAACAATTGACCGCGACGTTGCCATCCCCCGAGATCCCCAACGAGTTTGAGTTGGATACCCGCTGGCGGCAGTTGCGTTATGCCAGGAACGGCGCTCACCAACGAAATGGGTTCCAAAATTTGAGCCGAGAGCAATTCACCGTTTGCTTGAAACGTTGCCTGGCCACGATCGATCTGGATAATACGCCCTTGGTCGACCCTCGCCACCAAGTCGAAATCTCCATCCCATGCTGGTTCGTCGAGTTGGCCGTACTTGTTGACTATTTTCACTGGGGTTGTTTGAAGTTTGCCATTGGCAGTGAGTCGATTGCTGCCATCTTGTTTCCAAACAACTTTACACTCGGCTGAGCCGCTTAGGCTTTCAACCGGCAATGCAAACCACTGCGAGAGACGTTGTTGCATCTTGGCGAGATCAAATCGTCCAGCGAGTTGTCCGTCCTGCAAATCTCCATTACCTTCAATTTTGCAAAACTCCGCAGTGCAATCTGCTTTGAAGCTGGGAAGACCTTGGCTACTGGCGGAGACGTCGACCGACGCTTGGAGTGCTTGCTCCCACAGCATCGTTGTTCCCTGCACATTCGCCTTAAGGCCACCTAGTTGCATTCGGTAGTTGCTCGTGGGTGTAGCTGCTCTATCTCCGACAGGTGGTGATTTCCTTTGACTGGCGCTTAGGGTAGCGTTACCGGCGAGCAATTGCACCTGATCCTGCATCTGAACAAGGTCCGGTGCCACTTGAATCAATCGTGCCAGGTCCACGTTTCCCTGAACCTCGAGGTCGGTATCGTGGATCCAGGGTTGAGTCAGGGTCGGAATTGTTGGCGGCCATGGCATGTCAGCGTTGCCAGCCAATGCACCGAAATCACATTGCAACTTAGCGTTTTGAGCCAACATGCGATTCTGATTGAACTGAACATTGCCACTCAATTTGATCTGCTGAATGCCCGCACCTCGCTTGCCGACCAAAGCTGGAGCGACAATACGAAGCGAGTCAATTTGAGCCGTTTGTATCTGGGCTTGAATGTCGTTATTGCTGCTCATTTCAATATCGGCTTGAACCGTCGCAAGACCAAACAATCGATCGATAGGGATCTCTGGAAGCCGACGTTTTACCAAACTGAACCACTGGAGTGGCAAGCCGTTGGTTGAGATGTTCATTTTCATAGGGACAATATTGTCTGTCGCGTTGGTTGGTGCGCCATTGGCTGGGTCCGCGATCGGCTGAGTTCGAATCGTGAATTGACCTCCCATGAGAGCTTCACCAGGCAGCGAAGCGGTTTGCTGGACAAGTCCAACCAGGGTCATCGGCGGGATGGGTTGCGCGAGGGTTGGCAGTGGAATGTCGGCTTCGCTGACCTTAAAGTCCCATGACGTTAGATCGACACTGTCTCGAGCGTGAACAATCGCGTCCGCAATGCGAATTCGCCCTGTTGGCAAACTCGAAGCGGTCGATGTGGTACCAGTTATTGCCGATGCTGGACTGCTGGAGGTGAGAAGCGGCTTGATGGCTTCCTCGATATTGGTTGTACCGGGCTGCACGTCGACAACTGCCTCTGCACCTCGAAAAGTGATCGTCCCAAGGTTTTGGTAATTGGTTGCGAGCCGAATGAGATTGAGTTCGGTCTCAATCTCCGCAACCTTTATCAACTCAGCACCCTTGTCGTCGATCAGGCGAAGCCCGTGGATTTTTATCGAACGAAGCCAGCCCCCCTCAATGCTAGTCACGTCGATGCGCATCGGGGCTATGCCAGCGTAGCGATTGATAGTCGAAACGACCAGATCGCGGTTATGCAACGCAAAAGGAACTCCCACGCCAATCGAAGCGATTAAAAGTAGAAAGCCAACAAGTAGAATATGACGTTTTTTAAAGCGTTTGCGCCGGCCTGGTTTTGTGTATCCATGCGTGGCGTATCCTTGATTGGCGTTGGTTCGCTGAGTCATTTTCCATTCGTCCTTCCATGGAGCTTTCGGTCCAAATCTCGAGAGTTGTCAAAACACACCTCGGTACCGCTATCGTCCTAGAGTTTAGAGAACTGGGCCACGCTAGGTCGAGAGCGAAAGTTGGGGACAGATCCGCTAACCTTTTCCGAATCTGCCATAAATCTCAGGCGTCGTCGAAGAGCTCTTGGCGTCTGGCTCAAAGACATGCCTGTTGGGTACCGGGTGAAAGCGAGGCCATCTTAATAGGCTTGCCAAGCCCAGCGATTCAACATCCTGAGCCTACATATCGAAGAAATAAGTTCAGAGATTCTAGTTGTCGCTAAAGTCGGAATCTAATTGTCGCCGAACAACTGACCAAGAAACTAGGGTTTGCTATCGTTGCTAAGCGTAATTAGGTATCGTCCTGATATGGAATGCAGGGGGAGGCAATTATTCTGATGACATAAGAATGGTAATGCTGTGAATTGATAGCAAAAAAAAACCGCCGAACGGAATTTACCACTCGGCGGTCTTGGTTTTGTTGCTTCGAGCAGATTATCGGCATGAGACCGAATGCTCTAGGCAGAGCAACGGAATTACGAAGGAGACTTTGTGGAAGTCTTCTTAGCAGCCTTTTTCTTGGCTACTTTCTTCTTGGTTGCAGCCTTCTTAGGTGCTGCTGTCTTCTTGGCAGCTTTCTTAGCTACCTTCTTCTTCGTTGCCCCAGCTTTTTTCTTGGCCACGGATACATCCTCCGAAAAGCGAAATGATGAGTCGCCGCACCGATCGAACATCAGAAGCAGTAGATGAACGATCCATGTCTAGCAACCGGTACTTAAAAACCCTTTGTCGAAATCGTTTGGTTGGTGACTATCGTGTCATGTCCTCGACGAATCAAGCACCCAAACAATCCAATCTCTGCAAAGGAACAACATCCACTTCGACTATTTGTATAAAAGTCGAAAGTTAATGCAACATCTTTTCGACAATTTTTCCACATTAATGAAACCAATTTTCCACAACAGCATGTCGAAAGATGGCGATGTTGGATCGCATTTGTCGATCGATCAACACATTTTTTTCGATCGCAATTGACACGATGAAGCATATCATTTGAAACCAAATTGAACCTCGCATTTTTATCGCTTGGTCGACGTACTGCATCGATCCTCATCCCGAATCATGCGCGCGTTGTGCGACTCAAAACATCGTCGCACCATCCATCATGAATTCAAAAAAACCAACAAATTTATTGCTGCCTAGCGAGCATGCTCGCTTCCATGCGTTCATCGATCACGTTCTTATCAAGCTGCAAACGAAGATAGTACCCATGTCTCAATCAACGCCGAATTCATGATCGTTAGTTGTTGTGTCCACAGCAAAAAAAAGTGACTCATTGCGTCAATAAAAACGTCATCTACGATCGCTGTTGGATCAATGTCTACTAGCCGAAAACTCCATAGCGCAGAGGCAAAAAAAATTTGAAATTTTTTTTCCTTTATCACCAATTTCGAGGTCCATAACCGCTTTGCATGGCCTGAATGTTGTTCGTCACCATCGATGCAAGGAACATTGCGTTCAAAAACATGCCGTGTTGAATGAACCAAAATGCGATAACAATGCCAACGACCGCGCTGAGCGCATGCGCCTCCATCAGCCCGCTATTGCGGCGGAAAATCCCGATGACATGTTGAGCAATCTGACCACCGTCGAGTGGGTAGATTGGAAGCAGATTGATGATCGCCCACCAGATACTAGTAGTCACCGTGAATCGAATCGAAGCATAGACAACAGGATTGGATGGCGTGCTGACATCCAACCGCAAATATTCCGCCAACCACTCGAATTCAACCACGTAGACACCACACAGAATGGCGACAACCCCGACAAAAGCTGCTAACAGCAACTGTATGGCGGGGCCGGCGGCAGAAATAACGATCTGATCGAAGTGACTTAGTGCTTTTCTTCGTCCATTTCGTCCCCAAAGCATGCCAGCGCCAGGAATTGCAAGACCACCCATCTGGTAAAGAACAATATCGCAACCGATGCCAAAATATCGAAACGCAAATGCATGCCCGAGCTCGTGAACCAAGATCGATACGAACGTTACTCCGACCCAAATCGCAAGAACAACTCCCATATGGATCGGGGTATTTCTACTCGCAAAAGTCGTTTGAAGTGATATTGCTGAGCTATATCCCAGCGCAGCGCTCACAGCCCAGAAAAGCCAGGACACCCGAACAGAAAAGCCAAAGACCTGAAAACGCCAGTCGTATTGACTCGATTGAGGTTCACTAAGTAACATTTTGTCCCGATCCTAATTCTTTTTCCAAAGACTCACTCAAGATGCTAGCCACATACCGAAGAGTGTCCTCATCCACGTTCAACGGTGGAAGGATGGCAACTCTTTCGCGATGAGCACCGGTCAAATGTACCAGTAGCCCCTGCTCTCGCAACTGGCAAACCCATCGCCACGCGACATCGACAGATTCATGTCTAAAAGAAGTCAAATCGATCACAGTGCACATCCCGCGACCATCTACCGCGCACCCGTTGGGCAAACTTCGTTTCAGTAACTCTCGGAAACGATCGCCCCCTATCCGAACGTGTTCCAAAAAAATTGTATCATTCAACATTAAGAGGACCTCGATCGCAATTCTGCAGGCCAACGGGTTCGCTCCAAATGTCTCTGATTCAATCCCTTGCCCGAGTTGATCCATCTGGATTGCGTCCCCGACCACTGCCGAAATGGGTGTAATGCCACCGCCTAACGATTTGCCAAAGACGATCAAGTCTGGCATCCAACCTTGGGAATGCGACGCAACCATCGATCCAAGCCGACCGAGCCCCATCTGTATTTCGTCACTGATAACCAGCAGACCATGCTGACGTACCGTGCGCACAAGCCTTCGGTAATACTCCCCTGAAGCAAAATAGTATCCGCGAGCTCCAATGGCGGGTTCCATGATCATGGCAGAGGTCGTTCGACCGTTTTTTTCGAGCCAACGTTGAGCGACAGCGATACTTGCATCGCATTCCGCACAATGTCCGTCGCATTGCGATCCACAACGCGGATAGGGGATTACACCATCGACTTCCTGTCCCATTGGATACGTTTTCGAAAAGCCCGACAATGCTGAACTGCGCTGCGTGTCGCTGATATGCGATGTGGCCAATGAGCGTCCATGATAGCTCAAATCGAATCGCATCAAACCGCCGGGGCGGTTCGCATTTGCGATTTTCCAAGCAACCTCAACCCCTCGTGCCCCCGTCGAACTTAGCCATACCTTGAGATTCCTATTCGCTGGTCCCAATTCCGACACCACAACCACCAGAGCCTGTTCCAACTCAGCCCGCCAAGGACTGTTGCCGCCTGTGCAAAACGTCAACTGCCGAATTTGTTCTTGTGCGACCGCGATCAAGCGAGGGTGAATATGTCCGAGATTCAGAGCCGAATAGCCACCAATAAAGTCGATATACGCCCGACCGGTGGCATCCCACACGCAATGCCCAGATCCTCTATGGAATACTAAATCCGCGTTAGGGTCGTGCGAGCGACCGGTACCTACAGGACGAAAGGGACTGGACACAAAACTATTCGGTCCATTGAGGGGACGGCGTGGCGAGAACTTTTTTCATCAAGTCCGGAATAATTTCGCTGGGAATAAACCGATCAAGTGAGCGGCCACGACCAAGACTGGCAATTTGTTTGATTAATGTACTCGAAACATGCGCATACACCTCGTCCGCCATCAAGAATACCGTTTCTATGTCGGTATCCAATTGGCGATTTGCCATCATCATGGTGAACTCCGCTGCGATGTCAGTGAGCGGTCTGACTCCACGCACCATAACTCGCGCTCCCGTGTTTCGTACAAAGTCGACAGCCAAGCCATCAAATCTTTCGACCGTCACATGGGGCAAATGGCGTGTAACGCGACGCAGCAGATCCATTCGCTCGTCAGTCGAAAACAACGACTGCTTGGCCGAGTTCATCCCAACACCAATCACCAACGAGGAATAGAGCCTGGCGCTTCGCTCGATAATGTCCAAATGACCAAGCGTAACCGGGTCAAAGGAACCAGTGTAGACGGCTTTGTTTGGACTAAGTTCGGCAGGCATGGTTCGCATCACCCTAGGAAAACTGAGACAACGTTTCTTTTTTGCTAAAACTCAAAAACGCAAAGAGGTAAAAAAAGAACATGGTCAAACCCATGAGAATGGCGAGACCGATGGCAATATACATTCCTATTTCAATAAATGTAGCGAAATCTGGCGCGTTCGCTGGTTGCTGTGGCATCTGCTTCATTGTTTGTTCAATGGCCGGACCAATCGAGAGGTAATTCACGACACAACCATAAGCAGTTTCAGCGATCTTAAAGATCAACATGAATCCCGAAACGAATCGGATGAGATTTGCACCCAGCCGTTTTTGCTTCAGTCCCAAAACGCCACCTGCAATTTGGCAAACTGATACCACGAAATTAATGAATCCAACCACGATCGCAAGTGCCATCGCGTAAGGGAAAATTTTCATTGGGTTGAACTGCTTCTCATCCATCCTCAGAATGAATAGCATTCCGCCAATAGTCTGGAGCGTCTGAAGCAGCCCGAGGGCACCCAGGACAATAAAAAAGATGCATACGACTTTTACAAACCCCTTGAGAAGACTTTTACTTCCACCATGTGCCTGATCATCGGCAAAAGTTGGAATGTAGGGATTATAAGCTGGGTCCATACTCATATAAAGAATTCCCGGGTTTTCGTATTGTTTTTTCGTACAGTCGCTACCAAACGATCGATGTCTTCTTGGTTATTGTAAGCATGAGTCGCAACTCGCAAACGTCCGTGCCTGACACTTAATACGATTTCTTCCTGCAGCATTTGGCGTCGAAGTTCGTTTGGATCCCTTCCGGGCAACTCGAAGGTCAAAATCCCACTCAATTCGCAATCCGATTTTAGGCTTCTCGCCCGAAATACTTTCGCCCCCGCAGATCTTAAACCATCCTCGATGCTCGCGGCATTTTCCAAAACCGCTGTCGCGATTGGGTTATCTACTCGATTGCAGCCGTGATCCAACAGAACTTGAAGACTTTCCCCAAGCCCAATCAATCCGACGTGATTTGCCGAACCACCTTCGTAATGTGAGGCGTCGATCACTTTGCGAATGGAATCCAAAGAGACAACTCCAGACTCTTCGACGCGCACAACTCGAACATCGACCCCTGTACGTTCGAGCGCCCTCCAAGGGAGTGGTATTTGGAATAAGCGCGATCTCACTCGACTGGCAACCGAGCAATTTCGCAGCTGAAGTTCTCAGTCTTCCGGCAGCTGCGGACCATTCCGGCCAAAAGACATCGCCGCTGAAAACGGATTGGTCCGTCCACTTTTGGATTGCCAAGGCGGCGGGTCGCGGGATAGGGCCATCGGCGGCATTGTCGAAGTAGGCGTAGGTCTTGGAAACGGGCATTACGTCGCGAAAGGAGTCCCTAACCCGGAATTTTGGTGCGTTTCTTTCAACAATTTCCAGTCATTTTGGCCTCAACCGGTAGCTTTTTGGATAAAAACAAAACGTCGGGAACTTGCCCCATGACAGTCGAAGAAGTTCAACTATACTAGCCCTTGGGAAACTGAGTTGTGTTGACAACCATGGATTGCCCATTTCCGGACAAAGAATCCTTTTTGAGTGCGATTTCCAAATCTTGATTCTTTTCCGGCCTCACTATGTGTCTTTTTTTCAGCACGATATCCTTTTACAGCAGCCACCCAGACTCTGGGAGCATCCCTGAAGAGCACCGAGGAACCTGATGCCCAGATTGTTGTGTTTAGGCGGTCTTGTGGTCGCTGGATTAGTATTCCTACTTTTTTTGCTCAACTTTGTCATGAGCATGGCGGGGATGGGAGCGATTTTTCGTTATCCGAGCCTCTTAATGGATATCTCGTTCATGCTATGCTCTGCGATACTCGGCTATCTATCGTGGATGTCGCTGAAGGAACTCCGATAACAGCGGTTTATTAAACGCTGCACAACTCGTAATGAAGCCTCTGCTATTCGGCTTCTGCGCAAAGACACTCCATGCGATTCGACCCAGAAGCTTGGTTCCTCGATCGATCCACATTCGGAACATTGGCCACTGTATTGGTGAGGCCAGCCAAAAGCGATCCGTCCGGTCTCGTTGTGATGTGCCACGGATTTGGCGCACCAGGCTCTGACCTCGTCGGGCTTTTCGAGGACATTCTCTACCAGCTGCCCGCTGATGCGCCCAAACCAGCATTCCTGTTTCCAGAAGCACCGATCGATCTGGAGGACGAGGGGATGTTCGGTGCACGTGCATGGTGGCGACTCAACATGGCCCAGTTGATGCAAATGTCAGCCACCAACTCCTTTGACAAAATGCGAGATGCGGTCCCAGAGGGTATCGACGAAGCTCGAGAGAAGCTCTGCAATTGCATCGAGCAATGCAGAGAGAAGCATCAATGGAACAACTTGCCGATAGTGCTGGGCGGATTTTCTCAAGGCGCCATGCTGACCGTCGACACAGCTTTGCGAGGCACAGTCGGCCCGATTGTCGGCTTATTGGTTTTCTCCGGAGCGCTCCTCTGCGAATCGCTATGGCGTAAAGCCGCTCTTGCCAACCCTCTTTCTATACCGATAGTCCAAAGCCATGGACTATCGGATCAAATCCTTCCGATCTCAACCGGTCGATGGCTTCATTCGTTTTTGATCGATGTTGGATGTGTCGGCCAACTCACTGAATTCAACGGCCCTCACACGATCCCGAGCGAAGCGACGGAAAGTACAGCCAAACTCTTGGTACGCTTGTTGACCGCCGTTTAACCCGCGCAGCGGCGGACGTTCTTAGCCCGCGAAAGCAATGCCTTGCGGCGTATATCCAGCGCCCGCGATCTCCGCTAATCGCTTCGATCGGTTAAACATAAACTTCAAGCTTGCGACTTGTTTAACCCGCGCAGCGGCTGAAGTACTGGTCACTGGGCAATTGATTAGGATTAAGAGTATGATTAAGACGAAGACCTAACCATTTACGGGCCTCGATGCTTTTATCTCCAAACTAGATGAAAACGGCCAACAGTTTCCCCATTGCAATCGGTTTTTGAACCCTATGTTGAATCCGTATCTCTCTTGCGATAGTGTCATTTTATTGATTGCCTGAATGGGTCGACGCAACCATCTCCACAACCAGTGAGTCTCGATTGTTTACCAATGTCGAAATAGCAACTGCCTTTGAAGAAATGGCGGACTTACTGGAACTATCAGGCGAAAACGCTTTTCGTATTCGAGCGTATCGCAACGGTGCTAAGGCCATTCGAGACTTGCACGAGTCGGTGGCAGAGCTGATTCACGCCGGGACCGATCTAACCACCATTGATGGCATCGGTTCTACGTTAGCAGAAAAATCTGCGGTGCTCGTCAAGAGCGGAAATCTGCCGCAGCTAGACAAACTGAGAAAAGAGGTCCCGCCTACACTTCGCGATATCATGCAAGTGCCAGGCGTTGGTGCGAAGAAGGCGATGAGAATGTTTCAGGAGTTGCAAGTTTTCGACCTGGCAAGTCTCCGAGCGGCCTGCGAAGCCGGACAGGTCGCTTCGCTGAAAGGGTTTGGCGCTAAAACACAACAGTCAATCCTGCAGAACATGCAAATCGCAGAAAAGGCCGCTCAGCGTTTAACGATTGATCAAGCAGATTTATTGGTAGAGCGATTGCAAAACTACATGACGAATTGCAACGCAGTACAGCGACTTGACTTTGCAGGCAGCTATCGTCGTGGCAAGGAGACAATTGGAGATCTCGATATCCTCGTGATCAGCGACGACAATGAGTCGGTCATGAACCATTTCGCATCCTTTTCATCGATACAAGAAACCATTGCGCGCGGCGACACTAAAATGAGTGTCCGCGTGACCGATTCTTTCCAAGTGGATTTGCGGGTCGTCGCAGAAAAGTCTTGGGGCGCGGCCCTTCAGTATTTCACAGGGAGCAAGGAACATAACGTTCATCTTCGAGGTTTGGCTAAAGCGAAAGGAATGAAGATCAACGAGTACGGAGTCTTCGATGCAAACGATGAAACCAAAGCGCTGGCCGGAGCTGACGAAGAGTCGATCTATGCGTTGGTAGGAATGCCGTGGGTACCGCCCGAGCTGCGAGAGGATCGCGGCGAATTCGAAGCTGTTATGCAGCGTCGATTCCAATCGTTGATTCAGTTGTCGAATATTCGTGGCGATTTGCACATGCATACGGTGGCGACCGACGGCGAAAATACCATTGAGGAAATGGTCGCAGCCGCAAAAGTACGCGGGCTGGAATATATAGCAATTACCGATCACTCCAAGCGAGTCAGTATGGCTCGCGGACTGGACGAAACCAGGCTGCTAAAGCAGTGGGAAGAAATCGATCTCATCAACGGCAAGTCGGACGGCAAGTTCCTGATTCTTAAAGGGGTTGAGTGCGATATCTTAGAAGATGGGCGGATGGACATTGCAGACGGGTGTTTGGAACAGGCAGACTGGGTGACGGCCAGTATTCACTATGGTCAACGCCAACCGCGTGAGCAAATCACGCAGCGAATCCTGGGAGCCCTCGAAAATCCGTGTGTCCATGCCATTTCTCACCCAACAGGCCGGCTCATCTCGCGACGAGATGCCTACGACGTGGATTTATCGGCGGTGATCGAGTCCGCAAAGACACATGGCAAATATCTGGAACTCAACGCAAACCCCTCGCGCTTGGACTTGAACGATATCAACACCACAGCGGCCGTCGCCGCCGGCGTTACGATCGTGATCAATACCGACGCTCACGCTATTTCCAACTTAGACCTCATGAAATACGGCATCACTCAAGCGAGACGGGCAGGAGTGGTGCCGGATGATGTTTTAAACACTTTGCCTGTTGGTGATCTTAAGAGAAGACTGGGAATCGGAATGCCATCGCGTTGATCCTCAGATGCTTTGGCGGGGCACGGATGAACACGATTGGATGCTATTCTCAAAACTCTACCTCGAAGATCAAATCGATCGTACCAGTTGCAAAACTTTGCTGCTAATTCGCAAATCGTTCCTGCAACGACATAACGGTCATCGGCTTTGTCCGCATCACCAACATGGCTTCTACCGCCATTCGAGCGGCTGCGATCGTCGTAATGCAAGGCACACCGGATTGAACAGCCGCAGCACGAATTCGGCCTTCGTCGGTTCTCGCTCCCTTGCCGCTGGGCGTATTGATGATCAACGATACCTCATCGTTCTTAAGGTAGTCGATCAAATTAGGGTTTCCTTCCGCAAGCTTTTTCACCTTGGATACAGGTATGTTGGCTCGTTCCAATACTAGTGCAGTTCCAGCGGTCGCAAGAAGTTGGTAACCCATATCGTGCAACTGCTTTGCCATGTCGGTAATGCCATCGCGATGTCGGGACGCGATACTCAAAAAAACATTGCCAGAACTCGGCAGAACAACACCGGCTGCGATCTGGCTCTTATTGAACGCAATTGGAAATTCATCACTAATACCCATCACTTCACCGGTACTCCGCATTTCCGGGCCTAAGACAATGTCGACCCCTGCAAACTTGCGGAACGGAAACACCGACTCTTTTACGGAGACGCTTCGAGGGATGGGTTCACTCGTAATACCTAGATCTTTCAGTTTTTTTCCAACCATTACTTTAGTTGCAATATTGGCGACCGCCGTTCCGGTCGCTTTGGCAACGAATGGAACCGTGCGGCTCGCTCGAGGATTGACTTCCAACACGTAAACAACGGACTTACCATCTTCTTCTTTGATCGCAAACTGAACGTTCATCAACCCAACAACCTTCAATCGTCTGGCCATCGCGTCGGTCGCTTGGCGAATCTCAGCGAGCACCTCTTGGCTGAGCGAGAACGAAGGAATCACACAAGCGGAGTCACCCGAATGCACGCCCGCCTCCTCGATATGTTCCATGATCCCCATGATGATGACATCGACACCATCGGAGACTGCATCGACATCCACTTCGGTCGCGTCCTCAAGAAAACGATCGATCAATACCGGCTGGCCTTGGGCGACGACGAACGCTTCGGCAACGAAGCGTTCGAACTGAGAATGGTCGTAGCAGATTTCCATGGCCCGACCGCCAAGCACAAAACTCGGACGTACCAAGCAAGGGAATCCAATTTTTTGAACTTCTGACCGAGCCTGCGCCATGGTTCGAGCGATACCGTTGGCAGGCTGCTTAATCTTTAACTCATTGAGCAGCACTTGAAATTTCTCGCGGTCTTCTGCGTCTTCGATGGTATCCACGCTGGTACCGATAATCGGTACACCTTCGTTGGCGAGTGCCCTGGCCAAGTTGAGGGGCGTTTGGCCCCCGAACTGAACAATCACTCCATCCGGTTGCACTGTATCGACGATGTTTAAAACATCTTCCGTGGTGAGCGGTTCGAAGAAGAGCATGTCGCTCGTATCGTAGTCCGTGCTTACCGTTTCCGGATTGCTATTGACCATAATGGATTCGATGCCAAGCTCGCGAAGTGCATAGCTGGCATGGCAACAGCAATAATCAAATTCGATACCCTGACCGATACGATTCGGGCCACCACCGAGAATGATGACGCGTTTTTTATCTCCTTTAGGGGGCGTCTCGTTTTCCGTTTCATACGTACTGTAATAGTAAGGAGTGTAGGCCTCGAATTCAGCCGCACACGTGTCAACGGATTTGTAAGTTGCAACAACTCCTCTTGATTTTCGCCATTCGCGTACTTCACTATCGTCGCTATTAAGTAGCATTGCAAGCTGTCGATCTGAAAATCCGAACTGTTTGACCTGTCGCATGGTCAATGCGTCCATACCGGAAAGTGAGCCAATTTCACGCAAGCGATTTTCGATTTCCACCAGTTCTTGCAGTTGGTCCAAAAACCATTTATCGATGTTCGTTATCGAATAGATCTCGTCAACGCTCATTCCACTCAGCATGGCGTAACGGATGTGCCAAACTCGTTCTGCATTGGGACGCGACAGCTTGCTCCGAATTTCTTCATCGTCGGGTCGGCGATCGGTAAACCATAGATCCTTGCTATCCGAACCGAAACCGAAGGCTCCCACCTCCAGTCCTCGCAAGGCTTTTTGAAAAGACTCCTTGAAGGTTCGACCGATCGCCATTGTCTCTCCGACACTCTTCATTTGAGTCGTCAGAGTCGAGTCCGCTTCAGGGAACTTTTCGAATGCAAAACGCGGAATCTTGGTAACCACATAATCAATGGTCGGTTCGAAGCATGCTTGGGTCTTCTTCGTGATGTCGTTTTGAAGTTCCCACAATCGGAACCCTACAGCGAGTTTGGCGGCGATTTTGGCAATTGGAAAACCTGTCGCTTTGCTGGCCAATGCGCTCGAACGACTCACGCGGGGATTCATTTCAATGACGATCATTTTTCCGTTTTGTGGATGGATCGCGAATTGAATGTTGGAGCCGCCTGTTTCAACGCCAATCTCGCGAATGATCGCTAGGCTTGCGTCTCGCATAAGCTGGTATTCTTTATCGGTCAGCGTTTGTGCTGGCGCAACCGTAATGGAGTCTCCGGTGTGCACACCCATCGGATCAAAGTTTTCGATGGCGCAAATGATGACAACATTATCGTCTGCGTCTCGCATCACCTCCATCTCATACTCTTTCCAGCCGATAATCGATTCCTCGATGAGGACTTCGGTAATGGGCGAAAGAGTCAATCCGTTTAATACCAAGTCATCGAAGTCATCTCGATTGTACGCAATTGCGGATCCGCTCCCGCCCATGGTAAAGCTTGGACGAATAATGCATGGCAAACCGACTTCAGCGAGTGTCTTGCGTGCTTCTTCGATGGTGTGAACAACCGAACCCTTGCAGACACTCATGCCGATTTTTTCCATGGCGAGCTTGAACGCGTCGCGTGCTTCGGCTTTGTGGATGACTTCCGGATTGGCACCGATCATCTCGCACTTAAACTGCTCTAAAACCCCATTCTTTGCCAACTCCATGGCAATGTTGAGCGCAGTTTGGCCACCGAGCGTCGGCAGCAGCGCATCCGGACGTTCTCGCGCAATGACCTTAGCAACCATTTCCCAGGTCAGGGGTTCAATGTAAGTCCTCTCCGCAGTAGCTGGGTCGGTCATAATGGTGGCAGGGTTGCTATTGACCAAGACAACTTCGTAGCCTTCTTCTCGCAACGCCTTGCAAGCCTGAGTGCCCGAATAGTCGAATTCACAAGCTTGGCCGATAATAATCGGGCCTGAACCAATCAACAGTATCTTCTTAATATCGGTGCGTCTAGGCACGGCAGAGACCTAACAGTTCGCGGGTTGAGGAAATCCGTGTCCGCATTGCCCCGAAATTGAGGCAATGCGGACCAAAATCCCACAGAATTTAACATGCCTTTCCCATCTTTGGTAGCCGAAGTACGACTCACGCGTCGGTTGGTTGCGAGTTGCTGCGAATTGCAGCGAGCCCCCCGATGGGTCTCGATATTAGGTTTTAAACCGCTGGCCGCGAAGAAAAACGTGCTTCACCTGCAGGTTTCGGTTCAGCACGACGAGATCGGCGTGTTTGCCGACTTCCAAACTACCAATCTGATGTGCGACACCAGCACGCTCTGCCGGCGTTAGGCTGGACATGCGTACTATGTCGTGCAATGGCACAGAGGTCATGCGGTGCATTGTCCGAACCATGTGGTCCATTCCTTGAACCGAGCTAGCCAAACTACCATTGCCAGCCCAACCGGCTTTTCCATCGCTTTCAAACCAAGTCCCTGTCTTACTGGAGCCGAAACGATACCTGCCCGGCGGACAATCGACCGCCCGGTTGCTGTCGGTCACCAAACATAGCCTCGATGACGTTTTCATCCTCCACGCGAATTGCAAGAGTTCGCCAGCTAAGTGACAACCATCTGCGATGACCTCGGTGCTCATTTCCGGATTGCTGAGCACATACTCAAGCATACTACCTTGCATGGGAACACCGAGCCGAGAGCGGATTGAGGAGACAGAACTCATAGCGCACCAGAAGTGGTCGACATGGCGCATACCCGCCTTGAAGGCCCGATCCATTTCAGTCCAACTGGCGTTCGAATGGCCGCATGTGATCAAGCATCCGTTGCGAAGCGCACGTCGATAAAAGGCGGCTGCTCCGGTTAGTTCGGCTGCGCACGTTGCAATTTTGATGATTCCGGTTTTGAAATACTTGTTGGTTTCCTCCACTGTGGGATCACGACAAACCTCGGGGCTATGGCAACCGGTTTTGTCCTTAGCAAAAAAAGGGCCGTAGAGATGAACGCCTCCGATGGTTGAACCGTTGGCTACGGTCCAATTCAATTGGGCCTCAGAGCATGCCGCGAGCATCTGCATGATTTCCTCGCAGGTTCCCGTCGTTGTGGTCGGAAAGAGGGTCGTCGTTCCATGCCTCGCGTGGGTTCGACAAGCCGTTCGGACGGCATCGACCGTCCCGTCCATGAAGTCCGCTCCGCCCGCTCCATGCACATGGATGTCGACAAATCCCGGAATAATATAACCACCTTTTAAGTCAATTATTTCGGCGTTTTCCGGAACCCTCTTACTGCGATCCGCGACCGAGCCACGACTGGCAACCGAAGTAATCTTTCCGTCACGGCATTCGACGAACGCATCTTCCAGCAGGCCATCTGGCAGAATCGCGGTCCCGCCGCGAAAGATCCGTACTCCATCAGTCAATGTCATTCAAATTAGCTCATCGATCTTTTGTTGGGCGGTCGTCCCTGATTTGCTGGCGTCGATCTCAAGTCGGTCCGGGTAGATAATAGCAGCATTTGATCGAGGATGCCGGAGGCCGGCTTGAATTTGCGCGCAGAACGTTGTCTGGCTTGAGTCGTTTCGAATTTTTTTCTAGCATGGCTCAAGGCTTCTTCGAGAACAGGAGTACGGCTGCTCAGATTGATTCAAAGAAGCTCCTAGGCGTTGATCCAAACGAATCTAATTGATCCGTTGAGAAATTTAGGTAACCGTTCAAGGGCAAAGCCCGTGAACAGTTACAAATTTGGTCGCGTGCCCAGAGACGTGTTTCGACGAAGCGTTGCATTCCAAAACATCCCCCCTCTTTTTGCCGCAAAGAGATAAGTTGGCTTGTCGGGAGAATAGCGAATGCCGTCTTGGATCACTTGGCAGGGAGTGTAAAGGCGGCCGCCTCGCGATCATTGCGCACCACCAACACGTCACCTGCCAATGCAAGGTTGTTCCAGGTCTTGCTTGAGAGCGCTTCGGATTTCGCTAGTTCCGTATGAGCGTCGGGCGTTGCAGCTACCAATAAAATTTCCCCGGACTCAGCTTGTATCAAAAGAATGTCTTTCACCAATAATAGTTTTCCATGACCATATCGCCCTCGTTTCCAAACCCGCTCCCCGTCCTTCAGATCAATACAGGTTAGCAGTCCGTTGTCCAATCCATAAGCATAGTTCTGATAGACGACGAAGTTAGATAGTTTGGACTTAAGCTGTTTTGATTCCCAGATAATTTCCGAAAACCAATCCTTGCCGGCTCGTGTGATTTTTAGTAGCGCGGTCCCCTTATCATATCCAGACGATATGAGAACCTTTGCCCACGGGTTACCGCTATCGTCCGTGCCAGCCGATTGGTCGATTTCGTCTGGCCCTAACACCATTGGCTGGGCAACGTTTACGCGAGATTCACCTTGCGTTACCCAGGGCTGCAACCAGAGCGTTTTACCGTCGGTAGCATAGGATTGAAGACCAGCACCGTCAAAGCTCAAGATTTGCATTTGGCCACATAGAGTCGCTGCGACTGGCGATGCGTACGACGCTTGGTCATCTCCGGAACGCCAAATTTCGCTCCCTGTGTCGGTCGAATAAGCGATTGCAGAAGCTCCCACGCCAGCTCCTGGCGTAACAATCACCATGCCTTGAAAAACGAGTGGTGAACCCGACATGCCGAACGGAAGGTTTTGGGATTTTGCGTCCGTAAATACCGACTGCTTCCAAACAAGCTCGCCGGACTTGAAATCAATGCACGTGAGAACGCCAGTCGCGCCCATTGAAAAAACCCGCCCGTCGCGAATCGTCGGCGTTGATCGCGGTCCGTCACCATACTCATGCTTGAATCGAGTCAGTTCACTATGGCACCAGAGTTCCACGCCCGTACGAACCTCATAGCATACGACGCATTCGTTTTCATCACGCTGCTCTAAGCTGACTGCGGCGTCTCCAACGACTGCAAAGCTGGACCATCCAAGCCCGACCGGATGCCGCCAAAGCAGCGTTGGGGGCTGCAACTTCCAGTTTGTCGCCAGTTCAACGTTGTTGACTTTGGCCATCCGATCCTTTCCGAGTAACTCAGGAAAGTCATTTCCGGATGGAGTATAAAAGTCGATTGGGACGGGAATCCTTTCTATGCGAGTTTTGGACGTCAAGTAGGTTTTGATTTGTAGCTCAGCCTCGGGTGTCCAGCGCCATGCGATTCGAGGAGTTCTGTTTCCATAGTAGCCATCAATGCGAAAGAGCTTTGAGGAACCGAAGCACGCCATAACAATCAAGACACCGGTGATGGCAAGCGTTCTTTTGCTTGGTCTGAGATAGACAATCGAAAGTACAACCGCAATAAGGGCCACGAAGCCGATCGCCAAATAGAAACACATCCCGTCGAGCCCAATAAAGAGCAATCGCGATTGCTCTTCCTGTAACCATTTGCCCAAGCTGACCGCAAAACTCAACGCTAACCCGATGACGATTGGCATTCCCAAAATTTTCCAAAGGGGGCATCGCTTGCATGGAACGACGCTATTCGCGGCATCCGTCGCGACTAGCGTTTGAGGGGATTCGAAAGTTGAGGGCTGGTTCGGCATGTACAATCTTTAAGCGAAGTTGAGCGAAAAGCATATTTTCAAACCTACAACGCAGATTCAGCTCAAAGACTTTTACCAAAAGCGACCAAATCGGAAATAGCGAAATGCCTCATCCGAATTTAATCATCGTGAGACCTTTAACGGCGTTCGGACGCAGCCTCCACACCGGGCGGTTCAAGGAAGCTGTCATTTGGTATGCTGATCTCCTAAGAGATTCCTATCTCGCACAGGGGACTGGTCCACGGTGGACGGAACGCCAACAATTCATGCCCATCATAGGCGTACCAAAAAATCGCAGCCAAGGACTCGATCATCCGTTCTGACTTAGGTCGAGTCAACTACTCCCACTCGCTGAATTTCGTCTTTCTGGCATTGAAGTCAAAACCCAAATGTCGCGCTCATGCCTTGACGATTTCGAACTACGAGAAATTGCAATAATGAGACCAACTATGCGAGAGACTGTAATCCATGTTGAAATCTGCCGCCCTCGTGGGCGGAGTCACGCCGAAAGAAATCGTCTATCCTGGATATTGCATAAGCCCTTTTGGCGTTAGCCCAATGGCTGATTACTAAAGATCGCGTGCAATATCCAGGCTAGGGCCTCAGGCTTATTCCCATCGCTAATTTTTCGTCGTCTTGCCGCCATCGAGCGGCCATAGCATGACGCCAACGCGACTGGCCCATGCATCCCATTGAGCTGACATTTCCTTGACTCGCTCAGACTGCTTTGCGGCGAGGTCATGCATTTCGGTGCGGTCCGTAGCGAGGTCATAGAGTTCCCAGCCACTGGGGTGTTTCGACACGAGCTTCCAATTGCCTGTACGGATGGCGCGGTTGCCTTCATGCTCCCAAAAGATCGGCTGCGAACGTTGGAGCAGTTGGCCTGCTAAGGCGGGTGCGAGACTAATGCCTTCCATCGACTGAATCTTTTGCCCCGCGAACTCGGCGGGATACTTGGCGCCTGCGAGGTCGACGCAAGTTGACATGAGGTCGATTAGGTGACATGGTTGCGCTTCGAGCTTTCCCCGGCGCTGGCTTGCGATGCCTTTGGGCCAATGCGCGATGAGCGGAGTGCTGATGCCCCCTTCATGTTGCCAGTGCTTGTACTCACGAAAGGGTGTGTTGCTAACGTTCGCCCATGACCGACCATATCCAATGTAGGTATCTTCGCCGCCCGGCATGACGCCATCGCCTTGACGCACGGGAAAGCCATCGCGTGTTTGCTTAGGGATCATGTCGGGTTGAAGGAAGTCGTTTGCGAGTGGAGCAAGTGTCGGCGCATCGGCCCGTGGGACGAAGGACTTATTGCGACCACTGCCCTCGGCGCAGCCACCGTTATCTTGCAGATAGAGAATTAGCGTGTTATCGAACTGGTCATTCTTCTTAAGAGTATCGACCAGCCGGCCAACGCCTTGGTCCATGCAATCGAGCATGGCGGCATAAACTTCCATGCAACGAGACTCCCAAGCTTTGTTCTTAACCGCGTTCCAATCGCCTGCCTGCGGTGAGACTTGCCATCTTGGATCGAGTAGTCCAAGCTGTTTCATTTTCACCAGACGTGCAGCTCGAATCGCGTCGTAGCCAGAATCGTAGCGACCCTTGTATTTCGCGATGTCGGCTTCCTTGGCATGCATGGGCCAGTGAGCGGCGGTGTGAGCCATGTACATGAAGAACGGCTTATCCGGGTATTGCTGCTTATGCTCAGTGATATAGCGTGCGGCGTGGTCATTGATTGCGTCGGTGTAGTAAAATTCTTTAGGCTGATATTCTGCATCCGCGCGGGGGGAAATGAATGTATTGTCGCGTACGAGCGTGTTGGGATCGAAAAAACTACCCGCTCCATGAATGGTGCCATAAAATCGGTCGAAGCCACGTTGCAGTGGCCAATTGACCAGGTCGGAGTGGTTCTTGGGTTTCGTCTTGCTCGTCACATGCCATTTGCCCACCATAAAAGTGGCATAGTTCGCAGACTTGAGCGCTTCGGCAATGGTAACGGCATGCTTACTAAGTTCACCCGCGTAGGCTTGGCCGACCTTGTCGCTCCGGTCATCGACCATATGCCCGATCCCAGCTTGATGGGCGTAGAGTCCAGTTAGTAGCGATGCTCGCGTGGGGCAGCAGCGCGCTGTGTTGTAGAACTGAGTGAAGCGAACACCGCCCTGCGCGAGCGCGTCGAGATTGGGTGTGTTGATCTCTCCTCCATAACAGCCAATATCCGAGTAACCGACGTCGTCGGTCATGATGAGAATGATATTGGGCACCCGTTCATCGCCGAAAGACGAAGTCAAAAATCCGATGGACCAGAGAACGATGGAGAGATGAATAAAAGTTTTCATAGCATTTCTTTTTTTGTTTTGATTGTAGCAACAGTCCACTAGCCGCTTGGGAAACGGCTATATTTCCTATGGTAGCGGCCTGTGCTCCGGGAAAGCAATGAAAGAATCTTGGAAACAAATGATGTTTGAACCTACCGACCGTTATTGCTGGACTTTATTAAGTATAGTTGCCTCGTTTTGCGAGACCGGTTCCCTTGGCGCCCAGGACTCGTCGACGAGACCCGTTAGTGACCTGAGTGCATTTGTTTTTGTCCAAGGAGGCGATTTGCCGATCATGGTCTCGGCGCCTCATGGAGGGAAAGTAGGGGTTCCAGGTGTAACGGAACGGACCGGAGCTGGATTGGCGACCGGCCCCTCCGGTTTTTTTACGGGACGGGATACGGGTACCGAAGAACTTGCTCACGCTGTTTCCGATGCAATCAAGAAGCGATTCGGGAAGTCTCCTTTTGTCGTCATTTCAAAAGTCCATCGCAAATTCATGGACCCCAACCGTCCAGCCGATATCGCGTTCGAAGATCCAAAGATGCAACCTGTCTACGATCACTATCACGATAGCTTGTCGAAGTATTGTCGCGAGGTAACAGATCGATTTCAAGTAGGTGTATTGATCGATCTTCATGGCCAAGGTTCCCGCGCGGACACAGTTTTCCGAGGAACCAAAAATGGACTTACCGTAACCCACTTGAGAGAAACATTTGGCGAAGCGGCTCACCACGGCTCGCAAAGTTTGTTTGGACTACTGAGTACTCGCGGTTGGACAGTCCATCCCTCGCCCCTTGACGAAAAAGAACAATCGGGCTTCACGGGGGGATTCATTGTTCAGTCGTACGGTAGCCACAAGTCATTACCCATCGACGCAATGCAACTTGAGTTTGGGGCCGAGTATAGAGTGGCAAGTCGGCGCGCGAAGACAGCAGAAGATTTGGCCGATGCGCTCGCAGACTACGCAGGGCAATATCTGCAAATAAAAGCGCCGCCCGTGTCCAAAACGACTGCGACCAAATCGAAGTCGACTGCGAATCCGCCGATAATCCTCCAGTTTCGGACTGTCGATCATTAGAAACCTTCTCAACGGAAATGGCGGAAAATGGCGCACCGACTGGCGTCATGCCCGGTACCACCGCGATCGCCCTCGGTGAGTTTGGAAAGGGACGCGTTATTTACTTCAGCCCACATCCGGAGAAAACCCCAACACTCAACTCCATACTCCTACAAGGTATTCACTGGGCTGGCGGGGAACTCACTGTGGATCATTGACGCACGAACGACTCTGGCAGCCTGCGCTTCGAAATCTGTACACATCGCTTTTCCGCCAACTTTGATGTGTAGGTGGACTTTAAAGGGTAGAAACCTGGGGATAGGGAACAAATGCAAAATTGAAACGGTAGATTGTTTTTGAGCATCTTTTTCATGTCGCCCTTTTGCGAGGGTTGTTTTCAACAGGCCGGTGCGGTGGAAGTCTCGCGCACCCTCCGAATGGTCGATCGACTTGACCACAATCCTCAATGGCTCCATGGACCGCGATATTTCCGTGCGCATCTCTCGCATAAAGGATGGTGATGGACAGCCCATCGAACCCAAAGAAATGGAGTTCGTCGTTCGTCTCATTTCTTACGTTCAAGCTCGTTCGCTACTCTACGATTCCTGGCTGGAGAGCAATCGTGAGGCAGTCGAGGTTATCCACACGATCGCATTGTATATGCATCATGGGCGAAACCGATCATCGTGCTATGCAATCAGAATAGCTACTGCAATGCAGAAATCTTCAGCCACGCGGTGAAGACTTTGAAACGAGGTAAAGTAGTTGGAGTTCAGACGGCTGGCGGAGTCGTTAGTACGGGTTCCGCAGGGGGTCAATGATGTTGGCCGTTTGCGAACCCCTTTTCGCGGTTGGTTCCTACCAGATACTGGTCAAGACATGGAACTCAACGGGTGTGTTCCCGACACCATCGTTTGGCCCAAACCGTCTGAGCTTTCCTGAAGGAATCGATCGTCAGCTGGACAAAGCGGTCGAACTCCTTTTGCAAGAGGTCGGCCAAGGAGCCGTCACAAAAGAGCTGATCTATGCAACGCAGCGCGGAATGAAGAAGCCGTGAAGCGAAGCATTCCGAAACCCATCCACCTCGACAAGCGGTATACTGGTTTTCTGTAACTATTTCGTGATTGAGACGCATTGAGAGGGATTCCTTATTTATGGTCCGGAAGGCTTACCAAGTTCTGTCCGTTTGTTTTGCCGTTTTGTGTGGCATGTCAACCATGGTGTTTGGTTGGCAGGATGCTTCCAATCCAACGCTTAGGCCAGGCCTAGATGAGATCACCGAAGGCCGGGTAACGGCCACGATTTCCTTTCTAGCAAGCGACGAACTTGCAGGACGTGCGACTGGTTCTGCCGAGTTCAACATTGCGGCTAAGTACGTTGCAACGCGGTTTCGAGGCGCCGGCCTAGACGGAAGCATTGCGGATGGTGACTTCTATCACGTCACGATGAAGCAGATGGTCAAGACTCCGAGCGGACCGGTGAAATTGCTCGGCCCCGATTTGCAATCGATCGCGCATTTCGGAATCTTGGCAGCGGGAGCAGAACTCTTTTCGTACGATGGCAAAATCAGACCGATTGACTTGGCTAGTGAACTGCCGAAGAGCGGCTTGGATGGCGTGGTCGGCGGAATGATGACAGGCTATGCCAAAGGGGCCCGCAGCATGTCGCAAGTTGTACGCATGACCAACACTTTGAAAGACGCGGGCGCAAAGGCGCTTTTGTTGGGCATTACGGAGGATAGCGATTTGATCGGACTCGCTCGAGAGGCTCAAGAAAAACCTCGGACTCAGTCGCCTCGTTCTGGTTTTGCAATCCCTGTACTATTGGTCCCTGAAATCGCATTGTCGGCCGCATCCATACAACTCGATATTCCTGGTGCTGTCATGTCCGAATCACCCATGCGAAACGTGATTGGACTATTGCCGGGGACCGATCCCGAGCTTTCCAAAGAAGCCATTTTATTCAGCGCCCATCTCGACCACTTAGGCACCAAGCCAAATGCAGGCGACGAAATTTATAACGGAGCTGACGATGATGCGTCTGGAGTGACAGGTGTTTTGATGTTGGCGGACGCCTTTGCTAAGATGCCAAAACCGAAAAGGTCGCTGCTCTTTATGACGTTTTGGGGGGAGGAATCCGGTCTATTAGGCTCCAAACAATTCGTCGAGACGCCCGCTTGGCCGTTGGACAAAATCCGAGCCAATGTCAACATCGAAATGATTGGTCGACCTGAGCCAGGCGCTCGGAACAAGATCTGGATGACTGGCTGGCAAGAATCGGATCTTGGTGTCATCATGAACACAGCGTCACTCCCTTTTGGAATCGAGATATTCAATCATCCTAAACATAGCGCGATGCTGTATCGATCCAGTGACAATTGGTCTTTCGCTCAAAAAGGGGTCATTGCTCACAGCTTTTCAGCTGGTTCCTTGCATTCAGACTACCACCAACCCGACGACGAATGGGATCGATTGGAAATCCCTCATATGACGCGTGTTATCCAAGGTCTTTTTGTCGCCAGCCTGCCTCTTGCGTACGGAGAGTCGACACCGACTAAATCCAAATGACATTGATTAGTCGGCGAAAATGGATTGGTGCAAGCGTCGCGACAACGGCACTCGGTTCGATACTTTTAAGGATGTCGGATGGAGCAGACGCAGATGCTAATCTAGGCCAAGTCGTCGGCGACCCTGAGGCTCCAAGGGTGGGAGGGGACGTATTGCGAAATGGTGGCAACGCCATTGATGCAATTGTTGCTGGTTCGTTCGCGGCTGCGGTTACTTCTTTAGGCCATACGGGCATCGGTGGATATGGCGGTTCCGCGACGATTGCCATCGAGGGTGGTCGCAAAGTCCTCTCGCTCGATTTCAATTCCACTGCCCCGCTAACTGCAGGTGGTTTGAGCGTTCTACAAGCGATTCGAACTTTGCAGGCGATGCGACACCTGGCCATCCCAATGCTCCTGGTCCGGGCAAACGTCCTTTGCACAACTTGGTACCCAGCGTTGTCACTCATAACGGACAAGCGATTCTGGCGGTCGGAGGTCGAGGTGGCCGCAAGATTCCCAACGCAGTATTTACTTTCCTAACCGAATTCGTACTGCAGAACCAATCACTTGCCGCGTCTATGGCAGTACCTCGAATGCATACCGAAGGCAATTTGACTTTAGAACGCGAGATCGCGTGTAGCCTGGACAACAAGACAGATGTTCTTGTTGTACTCTTTTCAATCAGCCTGATCTCGTTCTCTCTGTTTTGACAGAAAAATTAGGGACAGGAATATTTTGGATCTCCAATTTTTCCATGCGTTGGCATCGATTCGAGTGGCTGCCATCTTTCTGTCCATAACTCTCCACGCGTACCTTGGGTGATTTTGCGGTCGATCACGCAATGCCGTATTTGTTGTTCGCTGTGATTGGCAGTTCGATATGCTGAATGACATCCTAGTCGCCTGTCTTTACTGTCCATCGCTGGACAGTACCAAATCCTGGTAAGCTAACGCACTACCCAATCAAAAACCGTGAACGGTTACGAAAAAAGTTAACGGAGTTTGGCTATCAAGTGAAGACTGCTGGTAGCGCAACATTGAGTGCCAGCGCCCTAGAAAGAGGCAGCTTGGTCATTGGAATGCGATAATCTAGAAGTCCAACATTTGCCCGTCCTTGAGCAACTGATTTTGAAGCTTCACAGCATCAATTCCTTGAACAGTCGTTCGTTCGTAGATCGAATGCACCGCTGCGGTCGCAGCGCTTTGGCCCATTACCATGAATACGGGCTCCATGCGTATGCTCCCATACGAAATATGACTTGCGGCCAAGCAAACCGGAACCAATAAATTGGTGCACTGGTCTGCTTTTGGCCGAATACTGCGATAGCTGATCGGATAAGGTCGCGTGCCGATTTGAATGTCTCCTTCATTGCGTGCAAAGCCCTCCCGGGTGACGTATCGCTGTGTGTTGTGGCTGTCCATGTTGTAAGCCCCCATCCCCACACTATCTGACACGACTTCCACTCGTTTGCAATTCTTTTCGCTCATCACATACTCCGACACCATCCGACGCGCTTCCCGAACGTAAAGTTGCCTAGGCCAATTGTCGTTATCGGTGAATTCGTCTTTGGTCAAAGCAATTCGGTTGAACTCCAGGCGAACACCCTCGGGAACTCGCGGATGGTTGGCCAACGTCCACATCAGTCCCTTGGTGTATTGCTCGTGCTCCTTCCAAATTTTTTCGCGGACCGAGTAATCACCATCCGGATATTCGTGGTTCATTCCAATTGCGTCGGTACTGAACGCAAAATTGTTGTTCGTATCGCTCTTGCGGTTGGGCATCCACAGCGGATGCCATGGAACACGTTTGTCTCCCGCTTCAAAGTTGCGTAACAGCAGCTCATAACGAAGCTCATCGTAGTCCGCCGGTTTCGGCCAAGGTCGACGATTCTCGACTCTGTCGGTGGTGCAAAGGCGGAAGTTATACGCTTGGATTCGATGGTCGCCATCGCCATCATTACCTTCCGGCATCGGGGTTACACCCGGCAACAATCCACTCGCGGCGTCGCCTAGCTTGATATACGGATCCACTTGTTTAACGAATTGATGATGTACGGTACCACGCATCTGTAAACCATTGATTGTTTCGCCGTAGGTTTGGTTGGATTCGCGACCGACGTGGTAGCTGACGCCGGCCTTTGCCATGAGGTCCCCTTCGTACGTTGCATCGATAAAGACACTCGCTTCGAAAGTGCGACCACTCTCCATGACGATTTTCGTAATTCGCGTACCCTCTTTGATTACGCCTTTTTTTAGATCCAATCGCTGGCCGAAGACGACTGGCACTTGTGACTCGGCAATCATGTCGTTGAAGACTTGGGTTGCAACGCTCGGTTCAAATGTCCACATCGATTCTTCGTTTTTAGCCCGATCTTTGAAATAGGATTCTCGGGTCTCGCGAGTCCAACGTTCGGGTGCAAGGTAGTATTTGTAGATGCGTTGGTAAAACTCGCGGGACAGGCCGCCAATCGCGCGCTTGTTGCCGATATCGGTTGCACCTAGGCCCCCGGTTGTGAGTCCGCCAAGGAATTGCGTGGGTTCAATCAGCACTACCGTCTTTCCCATTCGGGAGCATTGCACGGCAGCCGTGACGCCGCCGCTCGTCCCTCCATAGACAACAACGTCATAGCGATCCGCTGCAGTTACCGACGGTTGGATGGAAACCAAAAGGCAAACAGCGAGGTACTGGAGAGTCGATTGTTTCATGGGTTGCGATTTCGAACTAGAGTCGATGGAGACGTTTTTGATAAGATGCGGGACGGGACTTCTTGTGGGGGGGACTTCTTGTGGGGGCATCCATTGTATTGGCTAAAGTAGAGCCGTTGTCTCAACTGCTCTGGAGTGAGTGCACGGCCAGCTTGGTCAGAACTCTGGACTCTCCGGCTTCAGCGGGCGAGCAAACGTTGGCAACTTGAGCTAGAAACTCACCGCAGTAACAGTTTGGAAAACTGTTCTACAATAAAAAAACCCGACTTAGTTTGCACTAAGCCGGGCTCTCTATTTTGAAATCTGGTGGTTGTCACGTTGGCTGTTGACACAGTCAAAGCTAGATGAGTTTTTCCTGAAACAAGATTCATGCTCACTTATGTGCGAGGAACGACAAGCGTTCCAAGCTGTAATTATCCTTAGAAAGGAGGTGATCCAGCCGCAGGTTCCCCTACGGCTACCTTGTTACGACTTAGTCCCAATTATCAAGCTGACCTTCGGCGCCTGCGTCCTTGCGGTTCGCTCAGCGACTTCGGGCCCTCCCAATTCTCGTGGCTTGACGGGCGGTGTGTACAAGGCTCAGGAACACATTCACCGCGGTATGCTGACCCGCGATTACTAGCGATTCCAGCTTCATGCAGGCGAGTTGCAGCCTGCAATCCGAACTGAGCAACACTTTTTGAGATTTCCTTGACATCGCTGTTTTGGTTCCCTTTGTATGTTGCATTGTAGGACGTGTGCAGCCCTAATCATAAAGGCCATGAGGACTTGACGTCATCCCCACCTTCCTCCGGTTTAACACCGGCAGTCTCTCTAGAGTCCCCGCCATAACGCGCTGGCAACTAGAGACAGGGGTTTCGCTCGTTAAGGGACTTAACCCGACATCTCACGACACGAGCTGACGACAGCCATGCAGCACCTGTGTAAAAGCTCCCTTGCGGGCACTCCAACCTTTCAGTCAGATTCTTAAACATGTCAAGACTAGGATAAGGTTCTTCGCGTAGCCTCGAATTAAGCCACATCCTCCACCGCTTGTGTGAGCCCCCGTCAATTCCTTTGAGTTTCAGCCTTGCGACCATACTCCCCAGGCGGAGCACTTAACACTTTCGCTACGTCCGAGAAACTGTGAGAGTCCCTCAGACTAGTGCTCATCGTTTACGGCTAGGACTACCGGGGTATCTAATCCCGTTCGCTACCCTAGCTTTCGTTCCTCAGCGTCAGAAAAGACCCAGTAAGCCGCCTTCGCCACCGGTGTTCCAGATGATATCAATGCATTTCACCGCTCCACCATCTGTTCCGCTTACCCCTATCTCCCTCAAGCCCTGTGGTTTGAAACGCAGTTCCTCGGTTAAGCCGAGGGCTTTCACATCTCACCTACAGAGCCGCCTACGAACTCTTTAAGCCCAGTAATACCGAATAACGTTTGGGGAGCTCGTCTTACCGCGGCTGCTGGCACGAGCTTAGCCTCCCCTTCCTCCTAGGATCTCTCAAATACAAGGGAGTACCCTCGTACACTTGATTCCCTACGACAGCGGTTTACAACCCGAAGGCCTTCATCCCGCACGCGGCGTCGCTCGGTCAGACTTGCGTCCATTGCCGAAGATTCTCGACTGCAGCCACCCGTAGGTGTCTGGCCAGTGTCTCAGTGCCAGTGAGGCTGGTCGTGCTCTCACACCAGCTACCCATCAAAGCCTTGGTAGGCCATTACCCTGCCAACTAGCTAATGGGGCACGGGCTCATCTTGGGGCGGAATCACACCTTTGGTCCGCAAACATTATCGAGTATTACTGTCAGTTTCCCGACGCTATCCTCGTCCCCAAGGCAGATTCCCGTGTTGTCCTCTCCCTTTCGCCGCTGTCCTGTATTGCTACATTCTCGCGCGACTCGCATGCCTAATCCACGCCGCCAACGTTCATTCTGAGCCAGGATCAAACCCTTCACTTTGTATGCTTAGACCAACATCGAAATTGCTCCCCGAAAGGATCAACCTCAACATCGGCCATGACTAACTTTGTTGGTTTTTGAAACCGGTCGGTGACCTTGGTCATTTGGTCACCTTAATTTTCAATCATAAAACTCATTAGGTAATCGACGTTTGCTATAAACATCAATTTAAAAACTCATCCACCAGATTGTCAAAGATCAGTTCAA
>CAMDKL010000016.1 GCA_945900945.1 Pirellula staleyi DSM 6068 | reverse complement strand
AGAACAGACATCCTCTCAATGATTTCATGAATGCATGCTGAGTAAATAGGGCCCTCCATCAAAAACGGAGGCGACTTGCATCCTTGGTAGGGCGCTAAAGCAATTCGCAAAACGCTAGCGATATGAAAATCCACGATTGGAAACGACATTCAGCGTTGCGGACAAATCCATTGGTTCGCTAGCATTTTTCGAACTGCTGTGGGTTCGTTGGTACGTTTTTATTGTCCGGTTGCCTAAGAGGATGCTTTCGCTCCCTTAAGTTTGCTGTGCCAAAATCCGTAAAAAAAGTAGATACATAACCCGACAATCAACCAAATGACCAATCGCATCCAGTTTTCACTCGGTAACGAAAGCATCAACAAGACACAAAGGATGATTCCGAGCGATGGAAACACGGGTGAGAAAGGGCATCGGAACGGGCGAAGCCGATTGGGGTCCGTGTACCGCAGAATCAATACCGAAGTACAAACAAGCGCGAAGGCAAAAAGGGTTCCTATGTTGGTCAGGTCGGCCAAAATACTCAATGGCAAGAGGCTTGCAGCCGTGGCAACAATTACCCCGGTTAGGATAGTTGACTTGTATGGCGTTTGAAACTTGGAGTGAATCGAACCAAAGAAACTGTATGGGAGTAAACCATCTCTAGCCATGGCCAAGAATATTCGAGGTTGTCCCATCATCATTACTAGCAAAACGGAAGTGATTCCAGCGATCGCTCCCACAGTGACGATAAACTGTGCTGATGCAAATCCTACTTGTTCGAACGCACTCGCTATCGGTGCGTTAATGTCGATATCCTTGTAGTTTACCATTCCAGTCAGAACCGCAGAGACTGCGATATAGAGGACAGTGCAGATCAGGAGCGAACCGATGATCCCAATTGGCAAATCTCGTTTTGGATTTTTGGCTTCTTCCGCTTGTGTGGAGACGGCGTCAAACCCTAAGTATGCAAAGATAACGCCAGCGGCTCCTGCCATCATGCCTTTCTCGGTACCACCAAAGATAGGCGAACCAAAAAAAGTAACTCCACCATAGCCATAGGGAGCGAAATCTCTGGTCCAATTCTCTACGTTCACGTAGGAGATTCCAGCGACGATCACGAACAGCACGACACTTACTTTGATCGCGACCATGATTGCATTGACAAAAGCACTTTCCGTAACACCTCGGACCAGGATGAGGGTGACAATCGCAGTGATAATAATTGCGGGCAGGTCAAAGTAGTATGCCGTAGGATAAAACGCCCCCCCTCCGACTGTCAACTTTTCACCTGTAGCAAGTGTAAAGTCGACAGCTTTTTTTGCTCCGTTGTAGTCGAATGGTGCTTCGGAAAATCGATGCAATAATCCTCCTGAATCAAAGACCGTTACGCCGAATTGGTGAAGCAATTTCTGGAGATACTTAGACCAGCCGTGCGCTACGGTCGACGATGCGACGGCGTATTCTAGGATCAAGTCCCATCCGATGATCCAAGCCATCAACTCACCCATGGTTGCATAAGCGTAGTTATACGCAGAGCCAGCAATTGGAGCCATCGAGGCAAACTCGGCATAGCATAGTGCTGCGAAGACGCATGCGAGACCTGCAACCACAAAGGAAAGTATGATTGCGGGGCCCGCTTGATTTGCAGCTGCCTTGCCGACAAGCACGAAAATCCCAGTTCCGATTATCGCTCCGACACCCATTGCGGTCAGCGAGATGGGCCCCAGCGATCGCTTCAAACGATGGCCTTGTTCCATGTCGCTAACCATGGCATTAAGTGACTTGGTTTGAAATAGCTGATTCCAAGACATAAAAACGGTACTCTCTAGGTAAAACGGCCTAACGATGAGGAAGCCAGATTCTAAATCCTGCTGACCATCCTTCAATGACACAAACGGTTTCAATTTCGAAAAATTTAGGTAATTAGACAGTCCGAGCGAAAAAATGGGGTCTGCGACACCGATATGGATTGACTTAAAGTAGTATGCCAAAGAAAATCGCATGCCGAAATCGAACACGAGAACTTGTACGAGCAAGAATAAAACATGACCACCGACATATCGGACGTATTGCTGGCAAAATGGATCCTATTGATTCTTTTGGTGCTAGTCGCCATCGCATTTTCGGTGGCTTGGATTGCCTCATTGATAAAAAAATCTGAGGAAGGCGTTCGGCCAAGTATCTATCAGCTCATGATTGGCTTCGTGACGGATTTCTTCGATACTTTGGGTGTTGGTTCGTTTGCAACTACCACGTCTCTTTTTCGGATTGGCAAGGTAGTAGATGACGACAAAATACCTGGAACGCTCAATGTCGGTCATGCGTTGCCGACCATTCTGCAAGCAGTCATCTACATCAACTTTATCGAGATTGACGTTTGGACACTTTGGATACTAATTATCGCGTCCGTCGTTGGTTCGTACCTAGGAGCAACGTTCGTCAGCCGATTGCCGAAAAAGGGGATTCAATTGGGGATGGGGATAGCATTGCTCATCGCCGTTGGGCTCATTGTGTCGAAACTGCTTGGCTGGATTCCGTCGGGAGGAACTTCGTTGGGGCTCACTGGCACGAGTCTAATATTGGGTATCGCAGGTAACTTTTTTTTTGGCGCTTTGATGACCATTGGTGTGGGAGCCTACGCACCGATTATGATCATGGTTGGCCTATTAGGAATGGATCAAAAAGCCGCGTTTCCGTTGATGATGGGTTCCTGCGCCTTTCTGATGCCGGTGGCGAGTTATCGATTCATTCGTTCAGGAAAATACGATCCACGGGCCGCCCTCGGTCTGACTTTGTTTGGTTTACCTGGGGTAGTCGTCGCGGCATGGATCGTCAAAGAACTTCCTTTAGAATACGTGAAATGGCTCGTTGTGATTATCGTGATATATACTGCGGTATCGATGCTCACTGCGGCTTTAAAAACAGATACACCTCCATCTACCAGACAAACGGGAACCTGAAAGCTGCTCGCGATATCAAGTTGAGGGAGTTTGGTTATCGCGAGTATTACGTAGGGGTATCACTGCAATCAAGGCTGCAGAAAGGATGCTCGTGAAACTCAAGAAATACAATCCATAAACGTAAGACCCGAGATTCTTGTCCACCCAGCCCATAACGGTTGGGCCAAGGAATCCGCCTAAATTGCCTATCGAGTTGATCATTCCCACGCTGCCTGCCGCCGCCGATGATGTAAGAAATAGAGTAGGAAGTGACCAAAAAGCGGGCATATAGGCCTTCATGCCAGCGGCCGCGATCGAGAAACAAATCATGGTACAAATAATGTTTCCTTGTGTGAACGGCGACAGCACTAACAATGTCGCTCCAACTACGACGGGCAAGACAGAGTGCCAGCGACGCTCATGGAATCGATCTGAACTCCATCCTATAAAAAGCTGGCCTGGTATGACCAGCAGCGATGGGATCATGACCAACAGCGCAACACTCGCCGGCTCAAGAGAATACCACTGTGTCAATATACTTGGCAAAAAGAACTCAATTCCGTAATTGGCCGTAACGATTCCAAAATAGGCCAACGAAAGCAATAGAACCTTGGGGCTGGTTAGCGCCGCCATCACGGAGTGGTGTTGGGCATTCTCCTTCAATGCCTTCTCTCTCGCCAATTCCGACTCCAAGGCGTCGCGTTCTTCGACCGTAAGCCATTCGGCATATCTGGGTCGATCAGTCAGATAAAACAGCACCACGATTCCAGCGATGACGGCCGGAATTCCCCAGAAGATATAAATACATTGCCATCCTTTTAATCCAAATAGCAACGGATTTGTTATGGAGACGCCATCAACTTGGTGCGTTCTTCCAATATCGATAAAAAGCCGAGAAACGGCTGGTCCAATAATCATCGCCAGTGGGGAAGCGACCAAGAAATACGAAATGGCGCGCGCACGATCTTTTGATGTAAACCAATGAGTCAAATAGACGATGACTCCAGGAAAGAAACCAGCTTCAGCAACCCCCAACAGGAATCGAACGATATAAAACTGATTCGGTGTCGTAACAAAGGCTGTGGCCGCAGCCATAAATCCCCATGTCACCATGATTCTGCAAATCCATTTCCGAGCGCTCCAGCGTTCAACGATCAACGAACCCGGGATTTCAAGCAGGAAGTATCCAAGGAAAAAAATGCCACCACCAAAACCGAAAACCCAGCTATCGAATGCCGGCAGATCCTCGCCCATGGTCAGTTTGGCAACCGCTACATTGGTTCTGTCCACATAAGCGATAATGTAGCAAACGAATAAAAGTGGGAGCAACCGTAGGAATGCTTTAATGCGAGCGGATTCCAAGGGACTGCGAACACGATTGCCCAAGGACGGCGACGATGATTCGTTGACATTAATAGTTCTGTTTTCGATGATTGATTATCCAAAAATGAGAGTTTCAATCTGCTGCACACCTTCGACGGGGAGCGATCATCCCCTTTTGCAATTGTAATCAATTGTGTTAGGTTAAGTTGCCTGCAGTGAATCTATTCCTTGCTTTCCAAGTGGGTTAAGTAGTGAAAAGAAGGATTTGGGCTGGCATTGGCATAAACGAAAGAATTGGGATGTTTCAGCAATTAGATCGTTGGTCGAGGTGGACGATGGTTCTCATGCTGTTTCTGATGCCGTTCCTCGTTTACGGCGTAGCGCATTTGCCTATTGGGTCTGCTTCTGTCCATCAATGGCTGCCTGATGGCAAGCCAGAAAAAGAGCGCTACACTCGATTTCAAAAGAATTTTGGAGACGATCAGTTCTTGATTGCGTCGTGGGAGGGTTGCAGTACCAACGACCCACGACTGGATGAGTTTCAATCAAGACTGTTATCGATGAATGCAAGTGCTCCGCAATTGATTGACTCGGTACAGACGACCAAGGATGTTCTTCGGGCATTGACAGAGCCGCCGTTGAGCATTTCTGTGGAGCAAGCGCGATCAAGGCTTGAAGGAATCCTAATTGGTCAAGATGGAACCGCAGCGACTATTGTGCGTTTCACCTCTTACGGACTGGAGCATCAAGCTGAATCGATGGCTCATATCTACAAGCTGGCTGACGAAGTTACCGGTCTGGGTGGCAATGCGTTGCGAATGGCAGGGACTGTATACGAGGCCTACGCAGTCGATCATGCTGCGGAAAGCAGTTTAATGACACTCGTTGCACCCTCCTGCTTGATTGGCATCCTGTTGGCGTGGTTTTGTTTAAGGAGCATACGAGCAGCAGTCGCTGTGCTCATCATTGCAGGTGTTGGACAGCTACTTGCCATCTCAACGGTCTATTATACGGGTGGGAAATTTAGCGCCGTTCTGATCGTTCTACCGACGCTAGTTTTTATGTTGACCTTGTCCGGTGCGGTGCACTTGATGAACTATTACCGGGACATTTCCATTTGGCATCGCGATCATCGAGGTAGTCGAGCGATGTTGCTTGGCTTTAAGCCCAGCCTGCTTTCAAGCATCACCACCTCCCTCGGAATGGCCTCTCTGGCAATTAGCCAACTTGCGCCCGTTCGAGAATTCGGATTGTATTCTGCCATATCCTTGTCGGTTGCAACATTCTTTCTTCTTCTAGGGTTTCCCTTTGTCTCGGATTGGTTTTGTGGGGAACGATTTTCAAAGGGCCCTCACGAACCGATTCAAAAAACTGACTCTCAACTTGAGCAGGCCGAACCAAAGGAAGCGAGGGATCTTGGATTCCAACCGCACCTTACATCACCGATCGTGGCGCGCTACGTGAAATGGATGGAGAGAAATGCGATACGGGTTTCGATTGTTGGTTTCGCCATCTTGGGAATTAGTTCCTGCGGCTTGATTTTTCTCAAGTCGTCGACCAAGTTTGATGATTTGTTTCCTCGCAACAGCCCTACTCTCCGCGACCTGACCTTTATCGAGCAGCACATAGGCCCTATTGCATCGGTGGAGGTGTTGCTGCGATTCTCGTCCGACCAGAGTGTCGACATCTTGTCTCAGGCAATTTGGGTTGAAAACATCTCGAATGAAATCCTCAAACTCCCTGAAGTAGGAGCAGTCATGTCGGGAGATTCATATATCCCCACATTGCCAAGATCGACTGCTGTGCGAGATGTCGTTCGACGAAGCATCATGCGGAAAAAATTATTAGAGGAACTCCCAAAATTGATCGACCAGGGCTGGATCGCTGAAACCAACACGGGGAATATTTGGAGAGTGACTGCAAAAGTCTCAGCATTGACAAACGAAGATTACGGGATTCTTACTAGACGAGTTCAGGAGGCGGTTGATATTGCACTCAAGGAGGACGGATCCTCTGCAATTGTGGAAACCGAATTGACAGGGCTGTCTCCGGTGATGCATGAAACACAAAAGTTGTTGCTGACGGATCTTGGGGCAAGTTTCACGACCGCGTTCTTGTTGATCACACCGGTCATGATGTTGATAGCCAGAGGTTTTTGGGCGGGACTTTTGATCATGATTCCAAATGTTCTTCCTGAAACACTGGTATTTGGAACCATGGCCTGGCTCGGCTTCCGGTTAGATATTGCTGGACTACTAACTGCAAGTGTCGCGATGGGAATTGCGGTGAATGACACTTTGCATTTTGTCAATTGGTACGCAAATAGATTGTCGATTGGTGATTCGCGCCCCGTTGCAATAGCAGATACCCTGTCCAATTGTGCCGTCGCAATGATTCACACCATGCTGATTAGTTGCTGTTCCATGCTCCCGTTTATGTTTGCTGAATTTATTCCAACTCGGCAGTTTGCTTGCTTGATGATCGCCATGATTGGTAGTTCAATATTGGGAGACCTCGTTTTGCTTCCCGCATTGTTGCTTAGCCCACTGGGCCTATGCCTAATGCCGCGTCAAAGTCAAAAATCATGACACTTCTCAGTGAACGCCACCAATCGTCCACTCGTTCCCGAGCTCCGGCTTGGGAACGCACACTGTGGAAGCTCTGCTCTCCGGACCCTGCATTCGATCGGCACACGCCATCAGTCCGCGGAACCATCGCGAACTATCTGATTGCGGTGGTGGCCATAGTCGCAGCGACGTGGGGCCGAATGCTCTTTGATCCAATCGTTGGTGATCGTCATCCATTCGTACCTTATGTTTTGGCGATCCTCTTTACCTCATGGTACTGTGGTTTATGGCCTGCGGTATTTGCATTAGTCGCCGGATTTCTCGCCGCTGCATTCTTTTTTGCAACGCCCCAAGGATCGATAGCCATTTCTGGATCGGACATGCAAGTTGGACTCGGGCTCTACATCGCGGTTGGGTTTTCAAGCATATTGTTTAGCGGGTTGATACAATCGGCAAATCGACGCACGGAGTCCATCGCAAACCAACTCAAAAAAAAGCAAATAGATCTGGAATTGGAAATTCAGCTAAGACACTCAGCCGAGGAAGAACGAAAGACGTTGTTGCGACGATTTATAAGTCTCCAGGAAGAGGAAAGACTCCATATTTCCAGGGAGCTGCATGACCATTGTGGACAAGAAATCATTGCATTGGAACTCGGAATGAAACGAGCCGTCGACATTGTCAAAATAGAAAACCAAAGGGAGGTCCTAGCGTGCTTTCAGGAAGTAAACGAGATCCTGGACAGATTGTCGAGAGAAATTCACGAGTTAGCGTTCGACTTGCGGCCACCTTCGATAGACAAGCTTGGACTTCAAACTGCCCTGGGAAGTTTCTTGGAGCACTGGAGTCAGCGGTTTCGAATCACAGTTGATTTCGAGTGCCGAAACTGGGACGAGCAACGACTCACTTCGGAAGCGTCGATAGCACTTTACCGAGTACTTCAGGAAGCCCTAACCAACGTAGCAAAGCACTCGAAGAGTAGCCGCGTTAGCGTCGTCTTGGAACTTCAAAGAGACTCGGCCGTCGAAATTGTAGAGGATCACGGGATTGGATTTGAAATCGATGCATCCGCCGAGGACTCCATGATTCGCCAGTCACTCGGACTTCTTGGAATGAAGGAACGACTTGCATCGGTTGGCGGAAATCTAGAAATTGAATCCGCGGTTGGCAAAGGTACGACGCTTTTTGCAAGAGTGCCAATACGAACGAACAAGGAATAGTCACTTGAATCCTATTTTTGTACTATTGGTTGATGACCACCAGATTGTTCGACAGGGATTGAAATTGCTAATCGATGCGCAGCCCGATATGGAGGTCATTGGTGAAGCTTCCAATGGCAAGGATGCGATTGCTGCGATTCTGGAAAGCAGCCCACATGTCGTCGTGTTTGACATCAGTATGCCTGAAATGAATGGCATCGAAATGGTAAAGGAGCTGCTTCGATTGGAAAACGAAAGTAGACTTCTTGCGCTAACAGCAAATTCAGATCGCTGTTATCTCAATGCCTTGGTTCAATTGAAGATTTCTGGATATCTATTGAAACGGTCAGCAGCGACGGACCTGATCGCAGCGATACGCAAGGTCGCAAATGACGAAAACTTTCTCGACATGGGGATTGTTCGCGATTTTGCCGAGGGCGTTTTTCATCCTAAGCGATTGGCTGCGGCGACTGTCGGTGGAGTTGTAAGCGAACGTGAGGAGGAAGTCATACGATTGATCGCGTGCGGATTTAGTAACAAGGAGGTGGCCGCAAAACTGGAGATTAGTGTAAAAACGATCGAAACTCACAAAGCGCGAGCCATGGCAAAGTTGCAGTTGAGTAGTCGTTCCGAGCTTTTGCGGTTTGCGGTTGCAAATCGATGGTTGGAGTTCGACCGATAGTCAGCAGCATTCAATCAAAACTCTCAACAGCCAACAATTGAAAGTCAGAGAATCCGGCTTCTCTTGAGGCATCCATACATCCGACCGTCGCGCCATGGAAACTGTCTACATGGGCTTGAATCACGATGCGTGGCAATTGCTCCCCGGCCTGAATTCGGAAATCCTTGAGTATCGTAATTAGTTCCTGTTTGCTCGAAGCTTCGTTCGTTTGTCCGTCCCCCAAGACAACCGTGTAGGCATTGAACTCGTCGACCTGAACGATTAACTTGTCGATTCTCGCGTCAGGTTGTACCTGCACCGAATTCCTACTGGGTTGCTCCGATTGCGGAACGGAAGTTCGAATGACCTTTTGAATACTGAAGGATGCTGTCAGCATAAAAAATATCAACAAAAGAAAAGCGACGTCCACCATGGGAGTGATGTCCCATTCCAATTCTTTCTCTTCGTCACCGTGCTCTTTTTGGATGGATCGACGATGTGGTTTGGTAGGCAATGGCAGAGCAGATGGTATTCCTGCTTCCGAATCGCAAATTGTTTCTTCGAGATCACACTCAGGCAATCGCATCGGTATGGCGGCCTCGGCTTCCGTTATTGGTAAATTGTATTGACCGTCAACGAAAGGGTCCTCTATTTGTAGGCGATTCTCAACTTGTAGACGATTCTCATCAGCCAATTTTAATTTTTCGGGAACTGTGATTTCGAAGCCGCAGGTGGGACAACGCACGTTCCTTCCCTCAAATCGATCGTGAACGACCAGTTTTTTATTGCACCCAACGCAATCGAAACGAATACTCATGGTCGCTTACTAATGCTCCACCGCTATCATGATCTCTTGGCCGGGGTTCAGAACACTTCCGACTGCTTCTTGCACTCGCATCATTTCCGAGGTCAACACTCTTGGTTCACCTTGAATCAAAACATATTTCTTCCTGACATCCAGAAAGGCGTTTTCGACATACTCAGCGATTTCCGCAGACTGAACTTCTTGATCGGCAGAAAATTTTCGTCCGGATAGAGTGCTAACCGAAGCCGCTTCGGAAAAACCAGGCTTGACAACCAGTACAACTGCATCGTGCATTGCAGCCATGTCACCATTCTTTGCATTCGGAAGTTTCACTACGTTTTGCGGTGCCATCCTGGCAGAAACCATGAAGAAGATCAATAAAAGCAAGACGACGTCGATCATCGGAGTGATATCGAATTCACTGTCAAATCCTTTTTTCTTGCGTTTCTTGGTGCGTAGCATTATTTCGTTCTGAAGCTCTTTTGTGCGATTCTGAATCTCTTTTAGCGTGCACGAAACTTGCGAAGCTGGTGGGATTCTCTAAGAGAATCGAAAAATCGATTCATTCCAAAAACGGCAAGCTCCTCCAGCTGGCGAATCCGATTGTTGATCAGCGCCATTCCTGTCAACAAAGTCACCGTGATAAGCAAACCATACAACGTGTGTTCTAGGGCCATTCGGATGTCCGCGAGTAGTTTCTTGGTTGGCTCCTCGGCTGTCGCGAGCTCCAACGTTTCAAACGCCCCCATCATGCCTGCCACCGTGCCAATGAGACCAAGCATTGGAGAAGCTTTGATCAGCGTAGAAATCCAGGTAATTCTAGAGTCGATATCCGTCAGGACATCGAATTGAAATCGATCCATGACCCAACTCTCGAGTTTGTCTTGCTCTAGATTTCGATTTTTCACGGCTAATGAAACCATCATCGGAACAGCCCGCAAATCACCGTCGCATATAGTCTGAACCGACTCGAAGTCTCCTTGACGAAGATGCTGCTCGACTTTGTCTAAAAACTGCTCCTGTTCTGCCTCGGTCCGAAATCTTTTTTGAGCCACACGAGTCCAAACCAAGATCATGCAGTAAATACCCCAAAACGCCGCCGCACCCAGAACATAGTAGTCTGCGTGTCCTACGAAATTGTAAATACTTCCCATCCGCGACTCCACCTACGCTCGTATTCGTCTCTTCTGATTCTCGCTTCGCAGCGGCTCAAGTTGTCTATAATAAAGCCGTACAACTCAAAGTCAATGAGAACACACGTACGGAATAGTGCTATTTACTGTCAGGTTTATCCTGATTGTTCACGCGATGGTTGGGGATACACTTAGGTTGAAAGATGCAAAAAAACAACTTAGAGGCGGAATTGGCAACACTACAGCCGATGCACTTAAACGTTCAAAAGGGAGCCGGGATGGGATTTGATTGCCAAACAGAATGCGGAGAAGGTGCGGCCCGATTCACATGCAATCGGATTGTACGGAGAGCGTTGCCGTTCTTCATTCTATTCCTATGGACGACCCTATGCTTGGTGGATCCCTGCTGGGCTCAGCAAGTGATCGGGGAAGGGAAGCCGAAGGAGATTAGTTTCCTGTATTGGCTTTTGCAGGTCTCTGGCCCTATTGGAATCCTCATCTTCGCTCTCTCCGTCTATTTTGTTGCAATCGCTTTCAAGCAGGCTTTCGAACTTCGTATGGCGGTAGCCGCCCCACCTGAGCTAATCGATCTAGCGACTAAATTGATTGACGAGAAAAAGACGAAAGAGTTAGTTGCCCTTCTTAACGACGATGATTCGTACTTCAGTCGAGCGCTGATTGCGGGAATATCGGAGCTGCGTTTTGGAATTGAAGAGGCTCGAGAAAAATTGGATCGCAAAGCCGAAGTACTTACCGTTCAAATGGAACGATCCATTAGCGTCCTCGCAGTCATCGGCACGCTCGGACCCATGATCGGTTTGCTTGGGACGCTAAAGGGTATGATTAGTAGTTTCAGTGTGATTGCCATGTCGGGAGTGGCGTTAGACGCCGCCAAGGTAGCTGAAGGTATTTCCGAAGCGTTAGTAATCACGTTCGAAGGGGTTTTTCTGTCGGTGCCCGCAATTTTTTTGTACTCCGTTTTCAGAAATCGAATCTCGCAAATTTCGGTCGAGACAACCATGCTAGCCGACGATTGCTTGAGATCTGTGTATCGCTTGCTTAAGTCAAAGCCAGCCTCTCCGGAAACTCCCGCTTAGCATTTTCCCTTGCAACAGCGTTGCGTTCAACGTCGCAAAGAAACCTTATTCCATGTCTATGTCACATAGCGCAGAACAATGTGAGCCAAATCTTGTCCCGATTCTGGATATGGTTTTTCAACTGATCACCTTTTTCATGTTGGTGATCAATTTCAAAGCGGTGGATGTTGACAAAAACCTGGTCCTTCCCGTTGTTGGTGCGGCGGATCCATCGGATCAAGGAGATCAGGGCGACCTCCTCGTTCTGAATGTCCGAAGCGACGGATCTGTGCAAGTGCGAGGTGCAATCCAGCCGAGCATTGATCTATTTTTACGAGGAGAGTCGCGGGCGGTAGCAGTCCTCCGAGATGTCAAGCCCGACCAACCACTTCCTGTTACTGCGGTTTTGCGAGTAGACAGAAAGGTGGCGTTTGAAACATTGATGAAGATCGTGGACACCTGCAAGGCAAATCGTTTTAGTAAGATCGACTTCGTGGTCGTCCGAAAGAAAGACGATATTAACCCTTAAGGCTGGAAGAGTCACTTCGATGATACGTAGATCCCGTCGCCATAAACGAAAGCATTCAGAAGCCGAGGTAACATTGAATATGGCTGCCATGTTAGATATGGCATTTCAGTTACTGGCATTTTTCATTCTCACTTTTCGTGCATCGCCAATCGAAGCTCAAATCTCGCTGAGACTTCCTGATAGTCCTCAAGCCACCACGAGTTCGAGCGTACAAATCGATTCCGGTCCTGTGGACCCCATGGACGATCTGAATTTCCCGTTACCCATAGATCTTTATTCTCTTCCAAACGGGGAACTGGATAAAATTGTGATTGGGTCGCGGGTAATGAAGTCGGATGATCCAGTCGAAACAATGCAAATGTATCGACAAGAAATGGTTAGTCTGTTCGAGAAGCCCATTTTTGATTCCGTCGTCATTCGAGTCGGAAAGGAGTTGTATTATGAGCCTCTCATGCAAGTGGTCGATTTATGCACCAAACAAAAGGCGAAGGATGGCTCCCCGATGACAAAAATCTCTATCATTCCACTTAAATAATGACTTCGAGAGTCAACTCAAATCATGGTAGGAACTCGCTATCGATCAACTTTGAGCGGCCAGTCGGCGATTCCACGACTCGGCTTCTTGCTCTTTATCCTTGCCATAGCCATTGTAGTCTGGCCAAGATTGCGGCTCGCACGAGAGGGTATTGAGTCTAGCATTCCTGACAAGGAAGGGACCGAAGGCCTAAGTACCATCGACGGTGGATTGTCGACACTTGTTGTGACGGACGAACTTCCTGAGGGTATCGACTCTAAAAAGAGCCTTGATTTGGAGACTACCCCAAACTTGCTCGAAGAGGATCTTGCAATAGATGGCCAGACACGAGACTTGCTTTCGCTAGTGACGGACAATACTCTTCGAATGGCCAAACGCGAAATGCCAGCCTATTGGGAGTTAGTTCGAAAAACCGCAAACTCCTCCTTCAACGAACTACGTGAGGTATCCAATTCGAGACTCAGGTTCAATGATTTCTATAGCCAACCTGCAAAACATCGAGGTGAATTGGTTTCTCTCGATATTGTCGTTCGTCGCGTAACTCGATTTGAAGCGGAAGCTGGAAATTCAGCTGGAGCCAATAGCGTCTACGAAATATGGGGATCCACCGAACAGTCGCATGCTTGGTTGTATGTTTTTATTACTGACAAACTGCCCGAAGGCTTCACCGAGGAAACGCTTTTGAGAAAGAAAGCTGGTTTCGCCGGCTATTTTTTGAAGTTGCTCGCTTACCACCCTGGGAGTGCACCACCGAATACAAAACCACTTCTCGCACCTTTGTTGATCGGTCGATTCCAGGACATCGAACAGGCGACGCCAAGTATAGAGAGCAACCCGCCTGGGTCGGCATCATGGGGCGTGATCTCTGTTATCGTTGTGGTCACATTGTATTTTACCGTCCGCGTGTTCTTGAATGCCGAGCAAAAAAACCGACGAAAACGCGACCATCGAAAAAGCTTAGATTTTGATCCTACATTGTATGAATCTGGATGAATGAAATGAATGGTCCGTTGAGGGAGCATTAGAACTCATCCGTTTGCGGGTTTAGGCTGCCCCCGTTTTACTAGACGAATGCCTCAAAATATTCAAAATCTCGTCGAGCATTTTTTTTGCATCTCCAAAAAGCATCCGGTTGTTTTCTTTATAGAATAGAGGGTTGTCGACCCCTGCGTAGCCGGAGGCCATGCTCCGTTTCAGCACGATCGAGGTCTCGGCTTTCCAAACCTCGAGGACCGGCATTCCCGCAATTTGACTATTTGGGTCCTCTTGAGCGGCGGGATTGACGATGTCATTGGCTCCGATCACCAATGCGACGTCCGTATTGGGGAAAAGTCCATTGATTTCATCCATTTCGAAAACGATATCGTAGGGGACTTTGGCTTCAGCAAGCAAGACGTTCATGTGCCCAGGCATTCTGCCAGCAACGGGATGGATTGCAAATCGCACATCCACACCGCGTTCTCGCAGCAAGTTGGTGATTTCGCAAATCGAGTGCTGGGCACGCGCAACTGCTAAACCATAGCCAGGAACGATGATGACACGCTTTGCATCGCTCATCAATGCCATTGCTTCTCGAACCGATACGGATGCAACCTCGCCGAGCATTTCGGGCGTACTTTTGGTGGAGGTGGCACCGGCATCCGACCCGAATCCGCCCGCGATGACGGAAAAAAATCGTCGATTCATCGCTTCGCACATGATATACGAAAGGATCGCACCGCTCGATCCGACCAGTGCCCCAGTTACAATCAGCAAATCATTGGAAAGCATAAATCCCGTGGCAGAGGCTGCCCAGCCAGAATAGCTGTTCAGCATCGAAACAACGACGGGCATATCCGCGCCTCCTATAGCGATAACCAAGTGGATTCCAAACGCAAGTGAGGTAGCGAGCATCAAAAGCATCGGAATCGTCCCGACCATTTTCGAGTCGGATAAGACAAACCAAATACCGAGTGCGAGGACCAAAAATAGTCCGGCTAAGTTGAGCCCGTGCCTGCCCGGAATCAACCAGGGTTTTCCACTAATTTTCCCTGATAGCTTGCCAAACGCGATCAACGATCCCGACAAAGTTACGGCACCAATTAAAATGCCAATGTAGATCTCAATCAGATGAATTCCCTCTTCCGTACTATTTGCCTTCGCGGCCGAAGCGTAGTAGCTGATCAAACCGATGAGGACCGCCGCAAGACCGACCAAACTGTGCATCAGCGCGACCAACTCAGGCATTTGCGTCATCTCAATTTTTTTTGCAGCAATGAATCCTATTGGTCCGCCGATGGCTAATGCAACAACCAAACAGACCATCCCCGAAACCGTCCAATTGGACCCGAGTCCAAGTATGGTGGTCATCATTGCCAGCGACATTCCGGCGATGCCGAACATATTGCCTCGAATCGCAGTTTCTTGTTTACTAAAGCCGCCTAGACTTAGAATGAAAAGGACAATAGCCCCCAGATAAGCTGCCGACATAAGAGATTCACTATTCATTGCCACTGTCTCTATTTCTCTACTTCTGAATCGTTAGCTCTATTCGGAAAAACACTATCGGCGAAACATGGCAAGCATCCGCTGAGTGACCGCGAAGCCACCGAACATGTTGATTGCCGTCAACGTCAAAGCGACGCCCGCAAGCAATTGGATGACAATACTTGAATCCGCCAATTGCATGACAGCACCGATCCCAATGATGCTGCTGATCGCATTGGTGACGCTCATGAGCGGAGTGTGAAGAGCTGGCGTGACGTTCCAGACAACCATATAGCCGACAAAGCAGGCCAGAACAAAAACGGTAAAGTGAGCGATGAAGGCGGGTGGCGCAAAGCTGCCAACAAGCATCAGAAGCAGGATTCCAATCGTAGCCAAAATAAAGGGCTGTCCAGTGCGAGTCAGCTTTTTGGCATTGAGTTGATTTGGTGCAGCTTTGCGATAAACGACAGGACTCGTGGCACCCGAGGGCAATGCAGGCTTTGGAATCGGCGGCGGCCAAACAATCTCGCCTCCAAGCACCACGGTTGTGCCTCGAGCCAAATCGTCCTGCATGTCGATTGCAAGTTTACCGTCTTTTTTGGGACACAGATACTCAATCAATCGCAAGATGTTGGTCGCGTAGAGATTGCTTGATTGCTTGGCAAGTCGACTCGGCATATCGGTGTATCCAATGATGGTGACTCCATTCCTCAACACCACGGTGCCTGGTTCCGTCAATTCACAATTGCCACCTTGCTCAGCCGCCAAGTCGACAATAACGCTACCAGGTTTCATGGACTCAACCATCCCTGCCGTGATCAGCTTGGGAGCCGGTTTGCCTGGCACTTGCGCTGTCGTGATAATGATATCCACGTCGATCGCTTGTCGAGCATAGGTGTCGCGTTGGGCTTTTTGATAGCCTTCGCTCATTGTTTTCGCGTATCCACCTTCGCCCGTCCCCTGCTCCTCAAAAAAGACCGGGACAAACTCAGCTCCCATGGACCGAATTTGGTCAGCCACTTCTGGACGGGTATCGTTGGCTCTCACAATCGCGCCGAGTCCGTTTGCCACGCCAATTGCCGACAATCCGGCGACTCCAGCGCCCACAACAAAAACTTTTGCAGGAGGAACCTTACCTGCGGCTGTCACTTGACCAGTGAAGAATCGACCGAAATGGTGTGCCGCTTCGATCACGGCGCGATATCCCGCAATATTAGCCATCGAGGTTAATGCGTCCATTCTCTGTGCTCGCGAGATACGAGGCACACAATCCATTGCTAGAACGGTTAACTGCTGGGAAGCAAATTGCTTCATCAATTCGGGCTGTTGTGCTGGCCAAATGAAACTGATCAACCAGGATCCCGAACGCATTCGTTCTACTTCGCTGGTAACCGGAGAACGCACCTTGAGTATCAAATCGGCGGTAGACCACAGGTTTTCGGCGTTTTGGATCAATGCGCCGGCTTCTAGATACGTATCGTCTGCGTAATCCGCACCAATTCCAGCCCCAGGTTCAATTGCCACAGAAAAACCAAGGGCAATCAATCTCTCTGCAATTTCTGGAGTTATTGCAACTCGTTTTTCGCCGGTAAGGGATTCCCGCGGGATGCCAATCTTCATGGAACTCAATTCAAGGAATGCTGGTAAGCGGTTTCGAAGATCTTCTTCGACTGCGAAGCCATCGAACTGTGCTGACTGCGCATTGATTAATGCTGCAATAAAACACCCCTAGTGTACAGCACTCCACTGATGAAAGACATCGCTTGAGGTATTTTTCGCGATTCCGTCCACCTGGAATCGGTTCAGAGCCTTAACTAAAGTACCGCTTTAATCTCAAAAAGCGATTCTCGAACTGATGGAAGGAGGCCTATGCGACAACGCAGGTCAAAGCGACCATATTGACCAGGTACACCAGACCTATCACAATCGGATTCATGGCCTTCAATCCCAAAGCCCAGATCATGGTCGAGATTGGAAGTAAAGTCACCAATGGCAACTGCACGATGTACTCTCCATAACTATATTTGCCGAACCAACGCAGGCTCGGTCTTCTAAGATGCTGTTTTAGGAAATCTGATTTCTTTCCAGTGACGATGATCGCAAGTACGACTACCATTCGGGCCGGAGTTATTGTGGCCTGGCAAGCCAAATCCATCTCTTCCATAGGGTTTGGACATGTTGCTGTTCCTATTTCGTCCAATCGAACTCGCGGTTTTAGTAAAGGAAGTTCAGAGGAAGCTCTGTCAGGTTTTTCCTGATTATTCAAGGAAGTCCAAGCAATATAGTTCGTAATTCTTCCACTTCAGCACATGAACGTCAGTGGCACAAACGGATTTTTAGGACAAACTAGATGAGATCTTTTTCATTTCGAAAAAAACAGGGCGGTGGATCGAGTGCATTCCTGATCGGCATGGCGATTAGTGGAATGTACTACCTGTTCGTACACATGCCGTTTATGCGTGACTCTATCCTTCACGCTTACACGACGCACCACGCTACAGAATATGCGATCGTGCTGCTATTTTTCTGGGCAAACGCAGAGCATTTGCTGTGTTTTCGGAGGGGAACACGCGAGAAAGCAGCTATAGGTCGCGTCGCGTTGCCACCGTGCCAAGGACTTGAGAAAACGGACCGCGCTGGTGTTCTCTTGGATGAATTGCGGCTAAACCACGTCGCCGACACTAATTCCATGTTTTACCAAAGAATTCAGTCCGCCCTAAGGTTTGTGCATGAACGCCAATCCGCCGATGGTTTTCGTGAGTACCTTGAATCGCTTGCGACTCGGAACAGCGACCAAGTATTCGACCGGTATGGCTTCTCTCGTTTTGTCACGACGATTCTTCCAATACTCGGTCTAATCGGAACAGTAGTGCATTTCGGTGCAGCGCTAACAGGATTATCGATGGAAGGGTTAACGGAAAAACTACCGAAGATGTTGAGCAGCATGGGAACCGCTTTCAACACAACCTTCACTGCAATGACCTGCATGGTGATAACCTACCTCATTCGATTCTTGGTCGAACGACGCGACAATGAACAGTTGCACAAGATCGACTCCTATATGGAAGATGAGCTTCTGCACCGATTCCAAAGCACGGATGGAGCCACCAAGCCATTTACCGATGTACTTATCGCATCAAATTCGACCCTTTTGTCGTCCTTGTCGTCCTTCGAAAAAGCGATCATTGATCAATGGAATACTCGGATCGACGCAACCCAACGTAGGTGGGACGAACTCAACCAACGCCAAGAGCTGAACCTAGTTCACTTTTTGGGGATGGTGGAAAGACAACAGAAAGCACATGTTACAGAAGTAAAGCAATGGAACAATGAATTAGTTATCGCGCAAAAAATGACAAATGAGATTGCCAGTAGCCTGATAGCAGACGGTCAATTGCTGCAATTGCAGGACCGCTTAGCCGAGAATCTCTCTCTCCTACGGCAATCGCAACGGATGGAAGATGCGATGCATGAATTGACTGCCGCTATTCATCTCTTCACCGCCCGACAAAACGCTGGTTTGCCAATACGCTTAGCAGCTTAAGATGAATCGAGATTCGAAACTGGCTTTAGGCTTTCCGTAATCTGAGATTTATTGAATGCTTTGGTATGGAACTATCCTGACGCTCCACCGTTCAATGCCTTCGGTCCGCTGCAATCGTGTAGCAAGTTTTGCCAATGCCCCCTTTTATTTAGTAGTTCACAAATCGACGTTCTATCTACTCATTATTGACTTCAGCATCCGAAACCGGTGGCGCTGGTGATGCTTCAGCACTCGTTTGTGGTCGAGGTGCATCTGCGAGTAATGGGAAACTCTGTTCCGCCGCTGCCGTACCTCGGTTTACTAAATCCTCCAACGCCTCTTTGCGGTAACTGACTTCGGAGTCTTGGAAAACGCGGAACCCCGTTCCGGCCGGAATCAAGTGACCTAGGATTACGTTCTCTTTGAGTCCAACTAGCCTGTCGACTTTGCCAGCCAATGCTGCTTCAGTCAATACCTTGGTCGTTTCCTGGAAACTGGCTGCTGAGATAAAACTATTGCTTTGCACAGACGCTTTGGTAATACCTAGCAGCTGAACTTCGCCGTGAGCTGGTTTAGGCTTCTTTCCCTTGGCTTGCTTGCCACCCAGCGCTTCGCATTGTGCATTCGATGCTTCAAAGGCTTCCTTTGGAACGATGGCTCCAAGTGCAAATTCCGTATCGCCTGGATCAGAGATCTTCAAGCATTTTGCCAGCTGATCGTTGTGCCGTTTGAATTCAAATCGATCCATTACCAAACCGGACAGCAAGTTCGTGTCGCCCGCATTCGTGATCTTAACCTTGCGCAACATACGTGCGATAATGATTTCGATGTGTTTGTCGCTGATCTCAACGCGTTGGAGACGATAGACTTGCTGTACTTCGTGGACGAGATACTGTTGAACAGCTTCTTCGCCGCTAACACGCAAGATGTCGTGAGGTACAAGAGGTCCTTCCACAAGCGCCTGCCCGGCTTTGACAGTGTCACCAGAGGTCACCATGAATCGTTTGCCTGGTGGAACCAAGTGTTCGGTTTCTTCTCCGCTTTCACTACGAACAACAATCGATCGCTTGCCTCGCTTACGGTCTTTGGAGATTTCAACGATTCCGTCGAGTTCAGCCACAACAGCTGGATCCTTGGGCTTTCGTGCTTCGAAGATTTCGGTAACGCGTGGCAGACCGCCGGTAATATCGCGAACACCGGTCGCTTCACGTGGCATTTCCGCCAACTCGGTACCTGCGTTCACTTGCTTGCCTTCGATGCAGTTTATAACCGCCTTGTCCGGCAAATAATGCACATCCAGAGCTTTGCCGTCTGCATCTTCGATCACGATCTGCGGGTGGAACTTCCCACGTGCATCCATGATGCGCCGTCGAACGTTACCGCTCGGGTCTTTTTCCAACTTGAGCGTCTCGCCCTCAATGATATCAACGAAGGAAACTTTACCGCCAGCAGTTGCAAAAATTGGAATCTTGTGAGGGTTCCATTCGCATAGCTGTTGTCCTTTAACGATTTCTTGGTTTTCTTTGACACTCAATCGTGCTCCCGATGGAACATCGTATCTTTCGATTTCACGTCCACGACCATCAACCAACGCGATCTCGCAGTTGCGAGTCAGGACCACATCGTGCCCGTCATCGTTGTTGACCAATCGCATCTTCATGAACTTAACGATACCACCCTTCTTGGCCTTGATATCGCTTTCTTCCATGCTCGTACTAGCCGCACCACCTTGGTGGAACGTACGCATGGTTAGCTGAGTTCCTGGTTCGCCGATGCTTTGAGCAGCGATGATTCCAACTGCCATTCCCTCTTCGACGAGAGCGCCTGTGCTCATATCCATCCCATAGCAAGTACGGCATATTCCAAGCGGAGCATCACAGGTCATCGGTGAGCGAACCTGGATCTTTTCCAAGCCCATCTCTTCGATCCTTCGAGCGATTTCGCGAGTGATCATTTGGTTTTCTTCTACAATCGTCTCTGCAGAGATCAAGTTGACGATGTTTTGACGGCTTACTCGGCCAATGATTGAATCGGCCAGGCGAACTTCGACTTTCTCGCCACGGTAAATAACACCCTTGGTGATCCCTTGCGTTGTCAAGCAGTCGTTCATCGTGATGACCACGTTTTGAGCAACGTCAGCCAACTTGCGGGTCAAGTACCCCGAATCGGCTGTCTTGAGGGCCGTGTCCGCCAAACCTTTGCGAGCTCCGTGAGTCGAGCTAAAGTACTCGAGCACCGTTAGGCCTTCGCGAAAATTAGATTTGATCGGGGTTTCGATGATTTCACCTGTCGGCTTGGCCATCAAACCACGCATACCGGCCAATTGGCGGATCTGTTCGATACCACCGCGTGCACCGGAGGAAGCCATCAAGAACACAGGGTTGATGTACCACTTGCCGCGGTGAGTGTCGGTTTCCATAGCCGCCAACATGTCCTTGGTGATCAACTCTCGCGTTGCTGTCCAAGCGTCCAGCACTTGGTTGTAACGTTCCTGAGCAGTCATGACTCCCTTAAGATAGTTCTTTTGAAACGTCATGACCTTCTTGTCAGCATCGGAGATGTGTTTGATCTTGGAATCGGGTGTCACAAGATCATCGGCACCGAACGAAAGACCACTGCGAGTCGACTCACGGAATCCGAGTTGATTCATATCGTCCAACAGCTTGATCGTTGGACGACGACCCAATCGATGGTAACAATCGCTAATAACCGCTGCCAAGTCACTACCTTTGAGCGGCATGTTGTAGAAATCCATACCCTGCGGCAAGATCGAGTTGAACAAGATTCGTCCGTAGGTAGTCTGAAGGACCGCACCGTACTTTGCACTCGGGTCTTCCGACTTGAGCCGACGATCTTTTGGCAATCGCACCTTGATCTTGGCGTGCATCGCAATGATACCCTGTTGGTGCGCGTAGTCTGCTTCCATCATGGTTGCAAAGACCATCCCCTCGCCCGGTTGATCGGGCAATTCGACCGAGATATAAAAGCAACCCATGACCGTATCCTGAGACGGGCTCATGATCGGCTTACCATTGCTCGGTGCGAAAATGTTGTGCGTGCTCATCATTAGTGTATGAGCTTCCACTTGAGCCTCAATCGAGAGGGGCAAGTGAACGGCCATCTGGTCACCGTCGAAGTCGGCGTTGAAGCCTTTGCATACGAGCGGATGCAAATGAATAGCATTGCCCTCCACCAGAATAGGTTCGAAGGCTTGGATACCCATTCGGTGAAGCGTAGGAGCTCGGTTCAGGAGCACCGGGTGGTTGCGGATCACTTGTTCGAGAATATCCCAAACCTCTTCGTCCTTGCGTTCCAGCATCTTCTTGGCCGACTTAATCGTATCGGCGTGTCCGAGTTCTTTTAGCTTACGAATAATGAATGGCTGGTACAATTCAAGCGCAATCTTCTTGGGCAAACCGCACTGGTGCAAGCGCAAACGCGGACCGACTACGATCACGCTTCGCGCAGAATAGTCAACGCGTTTCCCAAGTAAGTTCTCTCGGAATCGACCTTGCTTTCCTTTGATCATGTCGGTCAGCGACTTGAGCGGTCGGTTGCTGCTACCCAATACAGGGCGCTTGCATCGTCCGTTGTCAAACAGCGCGTCGACTGACTGTTGCAACATCCGCTTTTCATTTCGGATTATGACTTCAGGCGCATTCAAGTCCACCAACTTACGCAATCGATTGTTGCGGTTGATGATTCGGCGATAGAGGTCATTCAGGTCGGAAGTTGCGAAGTTTCCACTGTCCAATAGAACCAACGGACGCAGGTCCGGTGGAATAACTGGGATAACATCCAGCACCATCCACTCGGGTCGGTTTTCGCTATCACGAATAGATTCAACCAATTTCAAACGATTGATCAAATCCTTCTTGCGCTGCTTGCTGCTCGTCTCAGCCAACTCGACTCGAAGCACTTCCGACAGTTTTACCAGATCCAGCGATTGGAGTAGTTTGCGAACCGCTTCGGCACCCATGTCCGCTTCGAAGTTCTCGCCGTACTGAGCACGGGCTGCACGGTACTCCTCTTCGGTCAGAAGCTGCTGTGCTTCTAGTTCGGTCGATCCGGGATTCGTCACGACGTAGTCTTGGAAGTAGATAACTTTTTCGAGACTCGTTGTCTTCATTTCGAGCAAGTTGCCCAAACGGCTCGGCATGGCTTTGAAAAACCAAATATGAGCGACCGGTGCGGCCAATTCGATGTGACCCATGCGTTTGCGTCGAACACGCGAGTGCGTAACCTTGACACCGCATCGATCGCAAATCATGCCTTTGTACTTCATCCCGCGATACTTGCCGCAAGCGCATTCCCAGTCCTTTTCGGGGCCAAAAATACGTTCGCAGAAAAGCCCATCTTTTTCGGGACGGTAAGTCCGGTAATTGATCGTCTCAGGCTTTTTAACTTCACCAAAGGACCACGAACGGATGTCCTGTGGTCTCGCGAGAGAAATTTTTACTGAAGTGTAATCGTTGACGCGATCGTAGGTGGCTTCGGCATTGGCCATTACGAAAAACTCCTGTTCTCAACGACTCGGTAAATTGGCTCGAAAGCAAGCCGAATACGCAAGTCGTCTAAGGTGATAGGTGAGGGTGGAGAATGCTTATTTGGTATTGCGAAGCCCGTTTGGAACTTCGCGAGTTTTTTTGTCTTCTTTGGAGCAGTCTGGCTCTCGTAGCAATTCGCTTGCGAGTGCGTCGATTATAGGCGTCGCTTCTCGAGTCGCATGTTGAGTGCAAGTCCTCGAATTTCGTTGGTCAAAACGTCGAAGCTAGCTGGTGTGCCCGCTTCAAGTGTGTTCTCACCTTTGACCATGGATTCGTAGATCTTGGTCCGTCCCTCCACGTCATCGCTCTTCACGGTAAGCAATTCTTGAAGGATATAGGCGGCACCGTATGCCTCGAGAGCCCACACTTCCATTTCGCCGAATCGCTGACCACCGAATCTCGCTTTGCCGCCCAGCGGTTGCTGAGTGATAAGCGAATAGGGACCAGTGCTGCGAGCGTGCACTTTGTCATCGACGAGGTGATGCAACTTGAGCATATAAATGTAACCAACCGTTGTCTCCTGGCTCATCTGTTCGCCCGTTCGCCCATCATGAAGCCGAATCTTGCCGTGACGTGGCAAGCCCGCTTCCTCCAGGGCTTCGTTGATATCGGTCTCGGTCGCTCCATCGAAGACGGGCGTGAGTGCTTGGAAACCGGATACGGCTCCCGCCCAACCCAAGTGGGTCTCTAAAATTTGACCGACGTTCATACGGCTAGGAACTCCGAGCGGATTCAACATGATTTGCAATGGAGTACCGTCCGGCAGGAACGGCATATCTTCTACCGGCAGCACCTTGGAGATAACCCCCTTGTTGCCGTGGCGACCCGCCATCTTGTCCCCAACGCTGATCACGCGTTTGGTGGCGAGATAAACCTTCACCATTTGAAGAACTCCACTACGCAATTCATCGCCCCGCTTCATGCTGTTGAGCTGGCGATCGCGCATATCGAGAGCTTCTTCGACGGCTGGCCAAAGATTCTTGTAAACCTTCTTGACTTCTGCGTGCAGACCACCGTCTAAGCGGTTGATCAACCGGGACAAGTTAAATGTTTGGGCCTTTTCCGCTATGTACTTTGGATCTTGGCCACCGGTTAACGGAGTTCCATCGTCGTCCGTCAGCTTGCCGCCGATTGCTTTCTCAAGTTCCTCGGCAAACGACGCAAACGAAACCGAGATATCCTTGTTGCCCTCGGTCTCTACTCGCTTCAGTTCCTTTTCAAATTCCTTTCGCTCCTCCTCGGACAGACTCATCCGACGAGAGAATTTCTGTGTATCAATCACGATGCCCTCAACACCAGAACTGACCTCGAGCGAGTCATTCTTTACGTCTTCGCCTGCGCGTCCAAAAATTGCGTGAAGCAGTTTTTCCTCTGGCGTTAGCTCGGTCTTGCTCTTTGGCGAAACCTTGCCCACGAGAATATCGCCTGGAGCCACGTAGGTTCCAATTTGAACAATGCCGGTTTCGTCAAGATTGCGAAGTGCCTTTTCGCTCACGTTTGGAATGTCACGGGTAAATTCTTCCCGCCCAAGCTTGGTTTCGCGAATTTCGACGTCGAACTCTTCGATGTGGATCGAGGTGTACACATCTTGCTTGACCAACTCTTCGCTGATAATAATCGCATCTTCGTAGTTGTAGCCATCGAACGACATGAAGCCGACCAAGATGTTTCGCCCAAGTGCAAGTTCGCCCAAGTGGGTTGAAGCACCGTCAGCAATGATTTGACCCTTTTCGACCTTATCGCCAATTTGAATGATCGGACGCTGATTAAGACAGGTGCGCTCGTTGAGCCCCTGATATTTCTTCAAATGGTAAATATCGTTGCCGACTTCGATCTTCATCGAGTCCACGTACGTGACTTTGCCCGCTCTACGCGCTCGTACCACCATCGAACTATTCGCTGCGACCTCGCGCTCAAGACCAGTGCCTACAATGGCTGGCTCGGCAACCAATAGCGGTACGGCTTGACGTTGCATGTTGGAACCCATGAGCGCGCGATTCGCGTCGTCATGCTCCAGAAACGGAATCAAACCCGCCGAAACACCGATCATTTGACTCGGTGCAATGTCCATATAGTGAACGGTTTCCGGTGTGACAATTTCGAAATCGCTACGGTGACGAGCGATCAAGCTCGGACCTGCAACCAACGCGCCATCCTTGACGGTCAAGTCAGCCGGTCCGATATACGCATCCGACTCTTCATCGGCTCGTAGCCATACGACTTCTTCCGTTACTTTACCATCTGAAACCTTGCGATACGGAGTCACGAGGAATCCATACTCGTCAACACCTGCGTAAATTGACAACGAACTAATCAATCCAATGTTCGTACCTTCGGGCGTCTCAATCGGGCAAATTCTTCCGTAGTGCGAAATGTGAACGTCACGCACTTCGAAGCCTGCACGTTTCCGATTCAACCCCCCAGGCCCGAGTGCCGATAGACGTCGCTCGTGAGTCAATTGCGAAAGCGGGTTGGTTTGGTCAACCACCTGCGATAACTCGCCTCGACCAAAGAAGTATTCGATCGCAGCGCTGATGCTCTTGGGATTGACCAACGAACGTGGCGTCATGTCCTCAACTTCTTTGAGACTCATACGCTCCTGAACCGTTCGACGTAGCTTCAGAAAGCCTTTACGCAATTCTTCGCAAGCCAATTCGTCTATCGTTCGAAGACGTCGGTTACCCAAATGGTCGATGTCATCAAAACGAGCATCGGTCTCACTGTCGAACAAATCGATCAAATAACGAATCGATGCGACCAAATCCTCTGGACGCAACGCCATCTCATCTTCCGGAACTTCCAAGTCTAGTTTGCGGTTGACTCGGAACCGACCAACTCGACCTAAACGATAACGGTTAATATCGAAAAATTTCTCATGGAAAAGCGTCCGAGCCTTCTCCAGCGCGGGCGGATTCCCCGGGCGAAGCCTTTGATAAATCCGCAACAGCGCTTCCTCATGCGAATTGGTATTGTCCTCGGCGATCGAATTGATGATGTAGGGCACTTTCGGAGCATCCATCACTTGAACACTCTTTACGCCACACGTGCAAATCGTCTCCGCAATCGCTTTCGTAAACTTTTGACCTGCCTCAATAATAATCTCGCCAGCCCGTTCGTGGCCCGAAGGATAGACAACATCGTCTCCAGAAATCTTGTTTTCAATCTTGGCTACGCTGCCGCCCCCCGACAGCTTCTCTGGCTTGATTTCATAAAACGCATTCAGTAAGTCCTGCTCGGTACTTAAGTTAGGCGACATGGCACGCAACAACGTCATCACCGAAAACTTACCGCTTTGATCGATGCGAACGGACAGTGAGTCCTTTTTCGTAACATTGATTTCAATCCAACTGCCACGCTCAGGAATCACCCTGGCAGACGGAAGTTGCCGATCGGATGTACCCTCAGACTCCTCGACGAAGTCAACGCCGGGAGATCGGTGCAATTGACTAACCACCACTCTTTCAGCGCCGTTGATAATGAACTCGCCGCCACCAAGCATGATGGGAACATCGCCTAAATACACTTCTTCCTCAAGCGGCTGATCCCGCTTGAGCCGAAACCATACCTTGAGCGGCTTGCCATACGTGAGCCGAAGCTGACGACACTCCTCAGGCGTATATCGAGGCTTCCCAAGCTCATAGCGAAGGAATTCAAGAGCGACGGTTTTGTCGTAACTCTCAATCGGGAAAATTTCACGAAAGACAGACTCAAGCCCTTGGTTTTTCCGCTTGTCCGAAGGTATGTCCTCTTGCAAGAACGCCTCATACGACGAGGTTTGCAAGGTTGTCAAATTCGGAATCGGGAATTGACTACGGCCAGAACCGAAAACACGTATCGTACTGGTCTGAAGTCGTCGCTTGGAGGATGTTGCCATGGAGACTAGCTAATTCTCAAAGTAGATCTGAAAGGAAAGTTTAGATAGATTCGAAGTGCCGGGTCGGAAAGTTGGTCGATCGACTCAACAGACATCGACACGACCAATCGCATCGGCCGGAAGAGACACAGACGGCGGACGGTAGAAATAAGACATTTTGAAATCATCAACCGTGGAGTAAACCATCGAGATACTCGACCAAAAACGATCGGCCTCAAGCCAAGAAGAGTTTGGAAGCGATGGAGATTGAATCTGAACAACAAAGTATCCGTCCAATGCTCTCCCCCCAAATAAAAGCTCATACAGGGAAAGACGCGAAGTCCACAGCCTGTATCCAATGTGCCAATTTTGCCAACGCTCACCTGAAAGAGTGTACCGATCCATGCCAGATCGTATAGGCCAACCCATGTCGATTTTCAAAATTTCACAAAGAAATATCACCAATGGCACTCGGCTAGCTCTGGCTTCAAAATGGCTTACCAGGTATTTGTAGTAAAGAAACTAATGCACTAAGTGTTTTTTTCTGGTTGCGGACAGCGTCGATACTTCACCGAGCGATTTAATGTTCTTTGAGCCGTTTCCTATGAAACCAAGTGCTTTTCTTAGGGTTAGCAGCCTTTGCAGTCAACCATCCTAATTCCTTTGCAAAATTCCTTTGCAGTACCACCCACCAAACTACGTTGCTCTACGCAGCTGAAGACTTGACGCATGCCTCCCCCGACTGAATCCCTAGAAAATCGGTTAGAATATTGGCTTGGCAAAGCCATAGCTACGAACTCCTCCGACTTGCATTTAGTTTGCGGCTACCCGCCTGTGCTTCGCATGAACGGATCGTTGGTTCCGATAGAAAACGAGGGCCTTTTGACTCCCGAGTGTTTGGAGAGGGTATTAAGTGCGGTCCGGACCGACGTTCAGAAAATGCAGTTTGAGCGGGAGCTGAACCTGGACTACGCCGCTGAAATCTCAGTTTACGGCAGGCCTAATCGCTTTCGTGTCAATCTCTTTCGTTCGTTTGGCTCGGTGGGCGCTTGTTTGCGCGTCATTCCAGATTGCATTCCTGATTTTTCATGGACATCGTTTCCCAAAGAGCTGGCTCATCGCATTGGATCGTTTTCGAATGGCTTAGTTTTATTTACTGGCGTTACGGGTTCGGGAAAAAGCACCAGCTTGGCAATGATTGTGGAGCTTTTGAATCGAACCCGTGGTCAACGAATCCTTACCATCGAAGATCCGGTTGAGTATCGTTTTCCAAACTACTCGAATTCCATTGTTACGCAACGAGAAGTTGGCCGCGACGTTGCGTCGTTTGCCGATGGGCTACGGTACGGTCTTAGGCAAGATCCCAACGTGATCTTGGTGGGTGAGATTCGAGATATTGAAACGGCCCGCATGGCGCTCAGTGCTGCCGAGACCGGTCATTTAGTCCTCTCGACACTTCATACTCGAGACGCCAAAGGTGCGATTTCGCGTTATGCGGATTTTTTCCCCCAACAAGTGCAGAACGAAGTTCGTTCGCAATTGGCATCTGGAGTTCGCGCGGTTATTTGTCAAAGATTACTTCCAAGCGTCGTCGAGGGAGAAAAGCAAGAACTGGCCTTGGAAATAATGTTTAATACTCCAGCCCTAGGCGCCGCGATTCGCATCGGAAAACTTGAGAGCATCGACAACTATATCCTTACCGGCCGTTCGGAGGGGATGGTGTCCATGGACGAATCCATTAAAAGACTGCTCTCGACCAATCGCATAAGCCGAGCTACCGCAGAGAGTTTCATTTCGGATCGATCGCTTCTCAATGGTCTGTAATGTCAATTTCTAACCGAAATTGCACGCTGGGCTGTTCAAGGACCTCTCTCAATGTTTCAATGGTGACTTCATGCAATGTTACTCGTTGAAAGTGATTGAATGTTTTTGGCAAAAATCCAAACCAAGCGGGGGCCAGCTGTCGCGCGTATCGCCAACAATTTCGCAACGGTTCTTGATCTATCCTCTGCCGGGCTTCAGTCGCTTAGCCAACTGTTGTCAAGCGATCAGCTAGTGGAGTTGGCTCACAATCTTCCTGCAGCCGCCGCATCAATACCATTAGAAAACGTTCAGTGGCTCCCGCCGATCGACGACCAAGAAGTATGGGCCGCCGGAGTCACTTACAAGCGATCGCAAACGGCGCGTATGGAGGAGAGCGAAGCGTCAGCGAGCTGCTACGATCGTGTCTACACCGCCGCCAGACCGGAACTCTTTTTCAAGGCGACGCCGAACCGTTGCACCGGCCATCTTGGCAAACTGCGAATTCGAACCGATGCAACTTGGAATGTCCCTGAACCTGAACTGACTTTGGTGCTTTCCAATCGAGGTGAAATCGTGGGCTACACTGTCGGCAACGACATGAGCAGTCGCGATATTGAGGGGGACAATCCACTCTATTTGCCACAAGCCAAAGTTTACAACCAGTGTTGCGGCCTTGGGCCATGGATCACGCTTGCCGACGCCATGCCAACACGGGACAAGATAGGAATATTCCTGAAGATCATTCGCAACAACGAAACCGTTTTCTTCGGTGAAACAAGTGTCTCGCAAATGGCTCGTCAGCTTGAGGACTTGGTCCAGTGGCTCATTCGAGACAATGACTTGCCCAACGGTGCCTTCATGTTGACCGGGACAGGTGTTGTGCCTGACAGTCCCTTTACTCTCGCCAAAGAGGATACCGTGCACATATCTATCGATGGAATTGGCACATTGACCAGCACGATCGTTCAGGCTTAATTTTTGCTTTTCGTTTAGAAGTTCCGTAGTACGAATCCATGACAAATCCAACTCAAGAAGTTCTGATCAATGGCCAATGGCGAGCTAGTTCGCAATCGGCAGTTTTTTCACCAACGAACCCAACCCTCGGGCAACCGCTCGCTATAGAATTTCCTGTTAGCCAATGGTCTGATTGCGATGAAGCATTGACCGCTGCGGCGAGTGCATTTACCAAACTTCGAACGATGGCTTCTGAGGCGATCGCGTTGTTTCTTGAAAAATACGCAAGCTTGATCGAGGCGGACAAGGACGGTTTGGTCGAGATCGCACATCAGGAATCGGGGCTACCAAAGTCGCCACGTCTTGCCGACGTCGAAATGCCAAGAACCCTCAATCAATTGAGGCTTGCCGCAGCGGCTGCACGGAAACAGAGCTGGTCGATGCCAACCATCGACACCAAGGCGAATATTCGATCATGCTACCAAGCCATCGGTCCAGTTTGTGTTTTTGGTCCCAACAATTTTCCATTCGCATTCAATAGCATCGCCGGTGGTGACTTTGCGGCAGCAATTGCAGTGGGTAATCCGGTTATCGCAAAAGCCAACTCATCGCATCCTGCAACATCGATGCGATTTGCGGTTCTCGCGGATAAGGCGGTTCGCGAAACCGGCATGCCAAGCGGACTCGTGCAACTGATCTATCGGACATCTCACGCTGATGGCGAACGATTGGTGAGCGATCCTAGACTCTCTGCGATCGGTTACACAGGATCGCGATCGGCCGGGCTACAATTGAAATCGGTAGCGGATCGGGTTGGAAAACCTTTTTATGCGGAGTTGTCGAGCGTAAACCCGGTAGTATTCCTACCGGGTGCGTTTCGTGAGCGATTGGACAAACTCATTGAGGAGTATGTGACGAGTGGTCTTATGGCAACCGGGCAATTTTGCACCAACCCCGGCATGCTTCTGATGTTAGATAATGCCGACACCACAAATTTTATTGAGGGCGTAACGGCTAAATACCGAGCGAACAACGTTGGGACCTTGCTCTCTCGCAGCGTCGAAACTTCTTTGGTCAAGAGCATCTCCATACTCAAGGATGCCGGTGCAGAATTGCTGTTGGGCGGCAGCAAGGTGGAGGGTAGCAGATGTGCCGTCGCGAACACAGTCTTGAAAATTTCCGGTAAACAATTTCTTGCCGATCCGCATGTCTTTCAAACCGAAGCGTTCGGCAACGCAGTGCTGCTAGTTGTATGCTCCGACATCACCGAACTTGCACAAGCGATTGAGCAACTCGATGGTAATCTCACGGGATCGATCTATTCGGATTCGCAAGGGAGCGACGACGCAAACTATTCCTTAATTGCTGCTGCGTTGACGCAGCGGGTGGGACGAATTCTCAATGACAAGATGCCGACCGGCGTTGCGGTGAGCCCAGCAATGAATCACGGTGGACCATTCCCCGCGACGGGCCACCCAGGTTTCACTGCGGTTGGAATTCCAGCGAGTCTCATTCGCTTTGCAAAGCTAACTTGCTTTGATAGTGTTCGAGAGCACCGAATGCCAGTTGTCCTTCAGAATGATAATTCAAGTGGCGCATGGCGACTCGTCGATGGCAATTGGTCCAATGGTTCACTAGAATAGCGTTATAGGCTGGGCTGATGATAATACAAGCCCGACGCGGAAACGAGGGGGCCGAATCATCCCTCGCTGGCGCTTCGGACTTGTATTGCGTCGGTATCTGAAACAGCTATATCTGCGGCTCAGGTCAGGGACAATTCATGCAAAATACGGGTTGCTTTGCCCTAGCCATGTTGGGATTGATCCTCTCGGCAATTGGAGGCTTGGGTAGCCATCTGTTGCTTCACTTTCGCGGACGTACGCTCGAAGCGTATTGCCGATTGAAGGGTAATCGCGAACGTTTTGGCAGAATTCTCGACGAACAAGATGATGCTCAAACTGCGTGCAACTATTTGTTCATTCTGGGCAGTAGCATAGCACTCATTTCCGCCGGAACGTGGCTTTCAATACGGATGCATTGGGGGCTGTCAGAAACACAAAACACCGTTTCGATTTACCAGTTGATTTCGATCAGCATCATTGCTGCTGCCGTATTAGCGTGTGTTTATTCTTGGATTCCAAAGATTATTGTTCGCAACAGTGCATCGGTATTGCTCTATCACACCTGGTGGTACTGGCATGCAATCAATATTTCTTCTCGACCATTTCGAGCATTGGAACAATTGTTTTTGGCGGTTGGACATCGTTTGAGTGACCGTCGCGCTGAAGATCGAGTGGAGGAAGAGTCGCTGGAAGATGAGATCCGAACGATGGTTATGGCGGGCGAACGAGATGGTTTGGTCACTCGATCGATGCGAGACATGATAACCGGCGTAATGAATTTGGACGAAGGTCAGGTTTCTCAAATCATGTCTCCGCGAAGCCAGCTTGATGCGATTGATATCGCTTGGGACTGGCAGCAGGTTACTGACGCAGTGATTGCTTCCGGCAGGACTCGCATGCCGGTCTACGAAAATTCGTTGGATAATCTCGTCGGCATTCTGTACGTCAAGGACTTGATGACACTTCTCCAAAATCCTGATTGGCCAAACGATGCTTCGGTTCTTCGCGGAATTTTGCGAGAGACTTGGATGATACCCGCGACGCGGAAAATCGATGAACTATTGAAGGATTTTTTGTTGCGTCGGAGCCACATGGCAATCGTTGTAGACGAGTTTCAGCAAACGCTGGGTGTCGTAACAATCGAAGATGCGTTGGAGGAAATTGTTGGCGAAATTGCTGACGAGCTGGATGTGGATGAAGTCATGCCGATGTTCATCGAGGATCCAGACGGCGGTTTTAGCATTGCGGGCGTCATGGAAGTTTCCGCCGCAAATCGTCAAATGGCGTTGGATCTTCCCGAGTCGGATGAATACGAAACCGTTGCCGGCTTGGTGGTTACATCGCTCGGCGTTATTCCCAGAGTCGGTGCCAAAACCAAGATTGGAAAGTACAATCTGTCGGTATCGCAGGCGACACCAAGGCAAGTGCTGCGAATCCGTGTCGCTCTACCCCAATAAGATTAGGCTCTCTGTGAGTCTACCGTGAGTCTACCGTGAGTCTACCGTGAAAAAATGATTGCACTTTTTCATCCACATGGAACTGGTTAAGAGCCTAAGATTTTAGAGCGAGGCGAGGCTATTCGCCAATTTCCAAATTCTCCAATCCGTCGATTGGCCAGCCAAGTGCCCGTTGGAGCGTAAACTGTGCGATGTTATAGTCAGCCACTACCTTGACATACTCGCGCTGGGACAAAGCGAGTGCTTGAATGGATTGAAGAACTTCGATGGGCAGGCCTTGTCCGTTTTGAATACGATCCCAATTCTTCGTAAATGACTTCTCTGCCGCGTCGATCGCCTCTTCGATGACTGGGATCTGGCGAGATCGCGAGGCTACTTGAGCAAGCGATTCAGATACTTCGCGAGCAATGCGATCCATGGTTGCTATTTCACGCATTCGAGCTTGCGCTATCTTGGATTTCGCTTCGCGTCGAATCGCATTCTCGCCAACTCCTAGCTGCCTTACTTCCCAATAGGCTACTGCATCTGCATCAAGCCGATCACCATAGGTAGACAAACTACTCCCTAATCCACCGCCGAGTCCTCCGTAGCTTGCAGCTAATAAGACGCTTGGAATGAGGGGTGCATTGCGCTCACGATTCAAACGTTCTACTGCTTCGCCGACCAAATGTCGAGACTCAGCGAGCTCGGGGCGTTTTGTAAGTGCCATGGATACCAGTTCTCTCGGTGATGCATTCCTGTCTGACAGTTGAATTGGCGTGAGTTGAGCTTCGGATGGCACCAGTCTCTGTCCCGCATCCCATCGGACTAGTTCTGCTAGCCTAGATGAAGCAACTGCAGCCAACTCTTCGGCTCGAATGAGATCGTTTTTTCGAAGCGAGACTTCTGTGCGAGCTCGGTCGTAATCCGATTCAAGTCCTTGACCAACGATTGCGAACTTTTCCGTCGTTGCCGACAGTTTCTCAGAGCGCTGGACAATATCCTTCGCGATGGCGAGATCCTGTTCGGTTCGAAGCAACTCCATGTATGCGATGGCTGTTGCCAATAGTAGGTCGTTCGTGGTGGCTTCGGCGCCAGCTTGTCGTGCACAAGCCGTACGTTGTGCAATTCTTGGCTGAAAAATAGCATCGGTGAAATGGAACTGGGAGACGATTCCCGGCAAGAGTGGCGAACCAGCTCCTACCGCTTGCGCACCTAGTCCCGAATAGAACGAACCACGGCTCGTTTCGATAACCCTTCCTGCTACATCCTGAATTCTTCCCTCGTGCTTGTTGTAGTTCACTCCGCCGCGAATGGATGGCAATTTGAGTGCGTTGGCCCGATCAATTTGCGCGAGTGATTCTTCGAACCGTGCACGCGCAAATGCAATTTGCGGGTTCCGTCCCGTTGTCAACTGGAGCGCCGTGGTGAGGTCGATACTTTGCGTATCAAGGTTCTGCAAATCGGAACCTTGATTGCCAATGCTTTTCGAGGCAGCGTCCCGACTCTCCTCGACGATTTGGATACTGGATGCAGCTTCGATAGCAGCCGACGCTTGCACAACTTCGGATTGGGCATTGTCCTTGCTGACTGCGCCGTCGACGCTGGCCTCGGTTCTTGATTTCGCCACTAAAACCACATGTTCGCGTGCCACACCCGCCGCTACTGGCCTGGTAGACTGCGTATTCATTTGACGATCACCGGGGTTCGTCGATCGGCAACCGACGGAACAAAGGATCACATAGATTACTGCGATATCGAGACTTGATTTTCGTCTGGTTCCCATCCATGGTCTCCGAAGCTTCATCGAGAAGCTATTGTTTTAGCGAACCGTTCGTCGCTGATCATGATGACCATGAATGACAGCAAATTCGCCATGTTGGTCAGTTGTGCCAGTAGCGTCAAAACGATGCCGCGCACATTTGGAACATCGGATTGCGCAGAAGTCGAGAACCGGAATAATCGCTTTATTCGTTCAAGGAGGGGAGCCGTATGCGTCTCAATCGCTACAACCCGCACGTTCGGGTTATTTATTAGCCGCAGGGCGTTACAACTGCGCTGCGTTTTAAGCGATTTCGCCAGCGAATTCAGACCCGGGGCTAGCGCCCACCGGTTCGCGAAATCGCAAAGTGCCACCGCAAAAAACCTTGCAATCGTCCCGCTACCGATAAAATTCAAGGCTATTTGCTAGCCTTTTGAACCTTCTGTCCGTCTTGGAAGGCGGCTGCGTTCGCGATGACGACGTCCTCTGTGCCATCCAACCCGTTTACGATCTCGATCTCCGTGGCCGAGCGAATTCCTGTCTTGATAGGCTTTCGAATAATGCTCCCATCGCTTGAAACCGTATTGCAATAGGCCTGGCCCTCCGCCACCATCACCGCAGCCTTGGGCAGAGTTAATACGTCCGATTTTTCAGCAACGGTCAATTCGACATTGGCGTACATTCCGGGCCTTATTGTGCCTGATTCGTTCGAAACATCTATTTCACTTCGTAGGGTTCTAGATCCCGCTTGGAGCGCCCATCCTGTTCTTGCCACGGTCCCCTCGAATATTCGACCCGACAACGAAGGGATTTTCACAATGGCTTTGCATCCCGTCTCTATGAGTCCTGCATCCGTCTCTGGGACATCGAGAAAAACTCGAATTTTATCCGATTGAACAATGGTAAAAACAGGTTTGTCGTCGCTCGATTTCGATGCTTGAACGAGAGCACCCAAATCAAAATTGCGTTCCGTTATCACGCCATCGTAGGGGGCCCGGATTTGCAAATACTCGCACATGGATTGGACTCGTCTGGATTCTGCTTGTGCAATTTTCAATTTAGCTTCAACCGAACTAAGATCCGCTTTCGCTTTTGCAATGCCGACGATGGCTTCGTTCTGCTTTGCTTTCGCCGAACGAATTTTGGCCACAGACTCAGCTCTTGACGCATCGGCACCTAACATTTGTTGGCGAGTCTCCTCGGCCAGTTTCTGTGTGACGGTTTTTGACGATGCTAATGAATCGATCCGCATCGACTCCGATTTCCATCGTTGGTACTCGGACTCGGTCTTCTGCTGGCCAGCCATAAATTCTTCGACGTTTGCCTCTGCCGAAGTGGCTACGGATTTGGCTACCTGCACAGCGGAAAGGGCCTGTTCGATATCCGCAGATGCTTGCGAGATCATTGCCTCTTTTTGCATCCATTCGTCTTTCAATTCGGGGGCGACCAAAACTGCAAGCACTTGTCCAGGCTCAGTCATCCGGCCTTGTTCATCTTTCTTCGGACCTGTAACTCGATCACCGATGTCAACCAACTGTTGTTCGATAAACCCTGAGACCTTGGCATGAATATGGGTCATCGAAAACGCCTCGACTCGTCCTGGCTGTTCTGTTTTCTGCAGAAGTGGTTGCCGAAGAGGTCTGGCGGTTGCAACTTTTGGCAAATCAGCGGCCGACCTCGCGCTACCTGCCGAAGCATTTCCCTCTTTCGGATCCATGCCTTTGTCGCATCCAACCGTCGATAAACTGGCTACGATCAGCGTCAATAGGTAGCATGACTTCGATAGGCATTGGAACATTGCAATTCGTCCTGTGAATATTTGATACTAGTTTTCGCTATTGTAAGGTTCGGTACTGGAGTCGTTGGTATCGAAAGGATGCAAAGAACCAGACGACACCCCCCGTCCTGCTTGCATCCATGCAAAGACAGCTGGGAGCACGAGCAAAGTCGATGCAGTGGCTGCAATCAAACTTCCGATGACAGCTCGCCCTAGCGGTGCAGTTTGCTGTCCTGACTCTCCCAGGCCAAGGGCCATGGGGAGCATGCCGGCGAGCATAGCACAAGTGGTCATCAATACTGGGCGCAATCGATCGGCTGCGCCATGCTGGGCCGCTTCGAATGCGGTCTCACCGCCGCGTCGGCGTTGTTCGGTGAAAGTAACAACAAGAATTGCATTTGCCATGGCGACTCCCAGCCCCATAATGATCCCAATAAAAGATTCAATATTGAGCGAGGAGCGAGTCAGCCACAGCATCATTCCTGCACCGGCGACGACGGCGGGGGCGGTAGAAATCGCGACCAGCGACAATCGAAATGATTGAAAATTCGCAGCGAGCATCAAAAAGGTGGCCAGTACAGCCAATATCAGCCCGACCCCAAGTCCGCTGAGCATTTGATATAGCGGCGGAATTTGGCCACGTATTTCAAACGCAACTCGGCCCGGTTTCGAACCCTGCTTTTCAAGTGCGTCTTTGGCTATGTCATCCTCTTTTTTTACGATGTCCAGAAGGTCACCGATCTCACGGGCTACGGCGCCGAGATCGGATCCGATGACGTTCGCAGTGAGTGATAGTTCACGCTTCATGTTGTATCGGTCGAATTCACCAGGCATAGTCGATTGAGTCAATTGAGCGACGTCGCGTAAAAGCAATGGCCCCTCTAAGCGATTTAGTACTGGTACAGTTCCAAGATCGTTGAGCGACTTCATCGCGGGTTGAGGGATTTCGACCTGCACTTGATATCCAATGCCGGTCTTGGGGTCGGGCCAGTAATTGGGGACCACAAACCGACTCGAACTCGTTGCGGCCAATACCGACCGGCTAACCTGATCCATCGTCACCCCTGCAAGACCTGATTTCTCGCGATCAATCTTCACATCCACAGTTGGATAGTCGAGAGCCTGCACAATTTGAACATCGCGCAGTCGAGGATGGGTTAGCAAGGATGCCTGAACCCGGCCTGCAAAATCACGATTCTCAGCAAGCGAACCGCCACGGACCGCAATCTCAATAGGGGTCGAGGAGCCAAAGCTCATAACTTCGCTTACGATATCTGCCGGTTCGAATGAGAATCGAACGTCTGGAAATTGTTTGCTGAACTTCGTTCGCAACTTGGCTTGCAGTTGTTCAGAATAGACGCCCGAATGAGGTTGGAGCGCGATTCGAAGAATTGCTTCTTCCGGACCTCGCATAAATTGGTAAACCGAGTTGATCGGAAACGACGCCGGGACGGTCCCAACGTAGCCTAACGTCAACGCAATACTCTCTGGCCCAGCCTCTTCCTTGATCGATTCCAGGACACGAAGTGCAATCTGCTCGGTCACATCGATATGCGTTCCGTCCTTGGCACGCATACGCAAACGGAATTCACCAGCATCGATTTTAGGAAAAATATCGACTCCGACCTGTGAGACCGTCCACCCAATAGCGATTCCACAGACACACAAATAGATTGGTATGACAATCCAACGTGCCGCTATCATCCATTTCGTCCACCCTCGAAACGCAGCGACAAAAAAGGAATCGCGAATGGGATGTTCGCGTTGGATATTATGGTTTCGCAAAAGCCAAATGCACAGGATCGGAACGAGCGTGCTGGACAGTAAATACGACCCGATCATCGCAAAGCCAACAGCCAACGCGAGAGGATAAAAAAGTTCTCTTGGAGCACCCTGCATAAAGAAGGTTGGAACAAAGACCGTCAAAATACAGAGCATTGCGAGGAGTCGAGGAATTGCCGTTTGATGATTCCCATTCCAGACGGCGATTGCGATCGATGGCGATTTTTTCATTTGAGTGTGGATGTTCTCGATTTCAACAGTCGCCTCATCGACCAGAATCCCAACGGATAATGCGAGCCCTCCGAGGGTCATCAAATTGATGGTCTGACCGGTAAGCCATAGCCCAACAATAGAAAACAGGATGGCTAGTGGTATGTTGAGCACTACGACTATGGCACTTCGCCAGTCACGTAAAAACAGAAGCACCATTAGTCCTGTCAACAGCGCTCCTAGGAAGCCTTCGGTTGTCAAACTGGTAATGGCTCGCGTCACATAAGGAGACTGATCGAACTCGAAAGCAACTTTAATATCATCCGGTAATTCCTTTTGCATCTTGGGAAGGGCTTGTTTGATTTCACCGATGACATTCATAGTCGACGCATCCGCTCGTTTGGTAGCCAAGATGTAAACAGCGCGACGTCCATTTACGAGCGCGTATCCGGTGGTCGTATCGCTCGCATCCTCGATGTTTCCGATATCACGCAAGTAAACTGTCTGGTCCCCAGTTTTGAGCGGAATCTGACCAAGGTCGCGAATGTCGCGGACCATGGCGTTGGTAGGAACGGATGGATAGCTGTCCCCTAAGCGAACGTTTCCGGACGGGCTAATCGTATTTCCTTTGGTCAAAGCCCCGATGACATCGTCAGGCGAGAGGCCGAACGCCCGCAATCGATCCGGGTTTGCTCGAATGACAATGCTCCGCGCCGACCCTCCAAAAGGCGGAGGGGCAGAGACACCTGGGAGGGACGAAAACATTGGACGAACTTTGAAGAGCGCTTGGTCCTGGATTTCGGCAATCGTTTTGGTACCGCTTGACAGTACGAGATAGCCCACCGGTACGCTGCCGGTGTCGAAACGCATAACAAACGGAGGAACGGTGCCCGGCGGCATCATGGCTCGTGAGCGGTTCACGTAATTGATCGTCTCCGCCATCGCCTGTGCCATATTCGTCCCAGGGTGAAAGATCAGCTTCATGAGAGCTGTCCCCTGAACGTTGCGGCTTTCGACGTGGTGGATACCGTTAATATAGAGAAAGTGATATTCGTAGTAGTTGGTCAGCAGCCCTTCCATTTGCGCAGGGTCCATTCCACCATACGGCTGACAAACGTAGATGACAGGCAGATTGAGCGCAGGGAAAACGTCGATGGACATTCGCTTTATAGGCAGCTCGATCCCTTTTGCTTTCAGCCAATCATCGATGGATTTGGGGCGAATAACGCCCAATCCCACGATGATCAAAGCGATCAATCCAACGAGAACGCTTCTAGGTCGGCGAAGCGCGAAATTGATAGGATTCATTTTTTGATTGTCTTCCTAGAACGTCCAAGCATCGTCTCAAATTATCTCTCCCCCGCCAGCTCGTCTGGCAGGAAGCCAAGGTTTGGCAAGCGAGGCATGGCCTCAGTGTAGAACGGCACTCCGTGCCGTTTTTCTCGGCACGGAGTGCCGAGCTACACTTTGTTGCAACACCACTTTTTAGTGTAGAAGAAGCACTGGAAACCTATGTCGCTACTGAATTACCGGCCATAATTATCCGCTCGATGCTAAGGCGAGGGCAGAATGAAAACTACCTTGCTTGGTGGTGAGTGCTAAATTCTTTCGAATTCATCCAAGGTAAATCCCTCTCCGCCACTCGACTCAAAGCTATTGTAGCCAAAATGGCGAAGAACGCGACTTGCACTCGCGTACGACTTGATTGGGTACAGCCATGGGGGGGCGGTTATTTGGCATGCGCTGCGAATGGCCACGCCGTTAGGCTGGTTGATGATGTTGTTTTCGGATTACGCGACGATCAACTTGCAGCCCTATTACTGGGTGCTGACACCTCTCTTTAATTCATTGCTTTGTCCGTTTCTTGACAAAATGGTCAGATCCTTTATAGTGAAATCAGCTCAAGGCAACAACCGCCCAGGAATCGAAGTGGTTGAAATAGGGCCAGTGCCGTGGAGCGTAGACGATACTCGACCGCCCACTCCGTTACCCGACTGGCTCAGCGAACGCACGGTCCATGACGCGAACGAGTCGGCACGAAAAATTGCTCGATCTGTTAGCCATGCGGATCGCAGGTTCCTACGAATTTGTCCAATGGCCGGAGCAAGGCTTATCTCCGCAACGGTATGAACTATCAGATTGGCTGTCTGACGCCAAGACGCGGGTTGGATGCCAATGGTTCGCTTCGAGGTTGGCATCGAATTCGTCGGTTCCAGCGTCAGAATCGCCTGTCCTGTTTCCTGTAAAACCTCTACGACGAGCGGGCTTCGAGCGAGCCGCCTAGCCCGTCCAGATTTAGCCCAATGGTGAACGGAATACATTTTGACATTAGAGAGCTCTGACCTATCTGAACCTCAGCCTCACCGAAGCGTTGTCAACTCGGCTGCGTACCATAACGGAGTGCGCGTTGCGGACGTACCTGTTGCGGATCTGGAGGACGCTTGGAATCATTCCGATCGCTTTCTATGGGTCGGACTGTATGAACCTAGTGAACAGTTGCTGTCTCATATTCAACAAGCATTCGGCCTTCACGACTTGGCGATCGAGGATGCACACAAGGCCCATCAGCGTCCTAAACTGGAGGTTTATGACAACTCGATGTTCGTGGTCATCCGTACAGCTAGGCTCTCCGAAGGTGGTGGGCATCGCATTGAGTTTGGCGAAACGCACGTGTTCTTTGGGACGCGGTATATCATTACCGTTCGACATGGGTCATTGAAATCGCATGTGGGATTGCGGGGCCGTTGTGAATCCACGCCAATCCTATTGGCCAAGGGAGAGGGATTTGTACTGCACGCATTGATGGACTTTATCGTCGACCAATATTTTCCAGTGATTGATGCCCTAGAAGCAGATCTCGACGAACTGGAGGAGCAGATCTTCAGCGGGAAATTTGTGCGAACCGTCACGGAACGTATCTACCATTTACGACGCGATCTACTCGCAATCAAACAAGCTGTGACTCCGCTAATTGATGTCTCAGCCCAACTCACACGGATGAGTTCGAATTTGATACCGCTCGATACAAGACCGTATTTTCAGGACGTACACGACCATGTGATCCGGATTGCAGATCTCATTGACAATCTGCAGCAACTTTCGCAGACTGCGCTCGAAAGCTATCTGGCTTTGATCTCCGTCACGCAGAACGACGATACCAAACGCCTTGCCGCCTGGGCAGCGATTCTAGCGGTACCGACGATGATTGCAGGGCTATACGGCATGAATTTTAAATACATGCCTGAAACGGAATGGTCGTTAGGCTATCCCGTCGCGCTCGTAATAATGTTCAGTACCTGCGTATTGCTCTATCGTTGGTTTCGCAAGGTCGGCTGGCTCTAATCTATTGCAAAACTACGCCGTATTAATCTGTAATTTCAGTCGTCAGGACATAATTGCTGGGCGATGAGTCGGTCTTCGTCAGGCTCTATCGATCGCAACACAAGCTCGATATGATCGGATTGGACGTTGGTCCAAATGGGTAGCTCCCCTGCGCTAAACTGGTCCGCCATCGCTGATGGACTTACCGATTTCGGAAATATTTGTAGGATACTGGAATCCAAGCGTTGGCTGCTCCAAACGCCGGCCCCAATTCGGCATGATTTGCGTGCCATGCTCACGCGTTCAAACGTTGGGTTGGAAGCCAGTTGTGTTACCAGTCTTTCAGCTCGGTTTTGTAAATTTTCAAGACTAGTTGAAAGCGATGCTCCGATCGGTAACTGACGCCACTGTTCAATAGACTCAGAGGCTTGTAGCGTTCGAAGCAAGGCTGCTTTGGTGAGGCTGCTGGCCTGAAGACCCAGTGTGTCTGCCACCTTGAGGATACTCTCCATAGAACTTTGCTTGCCAAGAATGATTCCGCATTCGGGGCCTCCCAGCAATGCATCGCCGGGTACGACAATGAGATCAATACCCTCATCCCATGAATCGGCGATTACTTTGCTAGTCAGTCCTAATCCCGTCAAATCATGAATAGCACCATCCATCAAGATTTCTGTAACGCTTGCGACCGCTTGTTTCGCTGCAGATAGCCCTCGACTTCGGTGTTCGAAACGCGATTCGGCAGGAAGTGCATTGGGAGACGCGATCAGCAAGCGAGCCCCCATTTCATGAAGCGATTCGACGAAGTCACTCGGCAAGCAGTCTTGATTCGTTCCGATCTCCGTGGTGTGAGCGTTCGCAGAATCGAGAATTGCCCTGATATTTCCACCTGACATTGCTCCGGCCTGCGGAAGTCGTAGGCAATCGGCTCTAGGTAGCACCCAACGCATAGGCACTTTAGAGGATGCATTAGCCAATGCCAAAACATACAGCGCCACGGTCGTGCTAGGAACAACGACAACCGCCTGTGCACGCGTTAACCCGATCAGTAAATTGTGAAGCTGTTGATCCAGCTTGATAGTCTCTGCGTAGCGACTTTGCAGATGGTTCATTTGAGCGATCGCTTCTGGGCATAAACGATGTGAACACCAACGGCTAGAGAAGAGTTCACCAGTGGCATTGATCCCAGGCATCAATCCTGTTTGAGCATTGCGTAGCCAAGGTTCAGACACGCTTTCCATCCACCGCCCGGCTTGCTGCAAAATCTGCTGGATATTACCTGACTGGAATTGGTCTTTGAGTCCAATCTTTTGCGCTGCTTCTTTAATCGCGCTGACCAAAGTCGGTTGAGATACCAACTGCGATAATTGCTTGACAGCTTCGATGGGCAACAAGTCTCTGAATGGAAAAGGGAATCGCATGCGAGTTTTGAGGCTTTCTATAGTCGTACTGAATCGGACGCCCAACATGCCATCCGTTCGTTTAGAGTAGGATACCACGAACCAATTTGAGCGTGTGATGTCGGTCCGTCAAATTCAATAGCATTGAAATCCAGCGATTGGGACTATTGGATCAAAGAGGCAAAGAATCTTGCTGCGCGGTTCGCAATTGTTGAATACTCGACCGATGATTCAAAAGAAAATTACGCTTACGACATGTCGCAGGACTATTTCCGTTTCATGTTCGCCGAAGGCGTAGAACCTACGAACAATCACAGCGAACAACAAATAAGGCACTGCGTGATCGAACGGAAAATCACCCAAGGTACGCGTGGCGAGTTAGGCCAGCGTTGCCACGAACGAATGTGGACAGCCATCGCCACTTGTAAGAAACAAAAGCGTAACTTCTTCTCCTTCCTACTGGACTCCATTGAAGCAAAACAAATACACCAGCCTGCACCAACTCTCCTCAGTGCGTGAGATGCAACAAGAGTTCGTGGAATCCAAAATTGGACAGGAAAATTACGGACAGAAAGATGGCTGCCACTCAATCGGCAATTCCTAACTTACGCCGTACCTCTGCAAAAGCATCCGAAAGTGGTTGGGCTTTGCATGCGGCCTCATCCGCGATTCCCTGGCGCACATCGGCGACCGCTACGGCGTATTCGGAATTTTGACGCCAATGCTTGACAAGATCTTCGACTGATGAAAAGTCCGCACGCTGTTCTACACGATGAGAAGCGAATCGAACGAACTCTTGTAGTTCGGAATGTATTGAATGGCTTGTCATTAAATTTTCTCCGTATGTTATTCTAATCGATCCGCTGCCACCGTGTCAAAACGGTGCTCAAAACGGTACACTGTCAGAGTGCCATTTCAGTGCCTTTCCAAGGATTCGAATCGTATGTCACCACCTAAGAATGTATTAGGGACGAATATCCAACCCTGTTCGATGGATCCGCCTACGGGGTTTTTTCGGGATGGTTGTTGTCGTTCCGGGGCGGACGATCAAGGTCTGCATCTAGTCTGTGCCGAAATGACACAGGAGTTTCTCGAGTTCTCGAGGGAAAGCGGCAATGATCTAATCACGCCTGTCCCTGCATTCGGATTTCCAGGCCTCAAACCCGGAGATCGATGGTGTTTGTGCGTACAACGTTGGAAACATGCGTTCGAGGCAGGAATCGCGCCAAAAATCATCTTAGAATCCACACATATTTCGACCCTGGAATTTGTGGACTTGGAAGATCTCCAAGCTCATTCCGTCCATGCATAACTTGATACAAGAATTATTGAATGAATGCGTTATTCTTAGAGCGTCTCGCTGAAATTAACCAGTCTATTCGCGATGCTGGGACGTTCAAAACGGAACGCGTCATCGATTCGTCGCAAGGAACATTGGTTAGGATCGCTGATGGTCGCGAACTGCTCAATATGTGCGCAAACAACTATCTCGGGTTGGCTCAACATCCAAGCGTTCGACAAGCCGCCAACGAAGCTCTCGTGCGTTGGGGGTACGGCTTGGCGTCGGTTCGATTCATTTGTGGAACGCAAACGATCCATAAGGACTTGGAAAAACGTTTAAGCCGTTTTTTGGGGACGCAAGATGCGATTCTTTACAACTCCTGTTGGGATGCAAATGGTGGGCTGTTCGAAACCATCCTGGGTCCTGAGGACGCGATCATTTCAGATGAACTGAACCATGCTAGCATCATCGACGGAATTCGGCTTTGCAAAGCCCAGCGGCACCGATATTTGAACAACAACATGGATGACCTCAAGGCCAAGCTTGAGGCCGCTCGCTCAGCACGTTTTCGATTGATTGCGACGGATGGCATCTTTTCGATGGATGGGACTATTGCAAATCTGGCCGCTATTTGCGACTTGGCGGACCAGTACGATGCGATGGTGATGGTCGACGACTCGCACGCGGTGGGATTTGTCGGACCGCGAGGCCGAGGCACACATGAATTTTGCGGCGTCTTGGATCGTGTCGATATTATGACTGGCACGTTAGGAAAGGCGTTGGGGGGAGCAAGTGGCGGTTATACGGCTGGTCACTCCGAGATGATTGACTTGCTTCGTCAACGGTCGAGAACCTATTTGTTCTCGAACACGATTGCTCCTCCGATTGTCGCTGGATCGATTCGAGCACTCGACTTGCTTGAGGAGTCAACTGAATTGAGAGACACGTTAGAAACCAATACACAGCTTTTTCGGGAGGAGATGCAACGTTCTGGATTGAACATACTCCCGGGATCGCACCCAATCGTCCCTGTCATGCTGGGAGACGCCGCCAAGGCTGCAGCAGTAGCTAAAACGATGCTCGACGACGGAATTTACGTGATAGCATTCTCGTATCCGGTCGTGCCTCATGGCAAGGCCCGCATTCGAACGCAGGTTTCAGCGGCACACACGCACGATCAACTTCGTGAGGCTGCCCTTTCTTTTGCCAAGCGTGCCAGCTAAGAAGGTTGTAAATAGTTCGCTGGGAATGGATAATCCCCCCCAGCTCGCCCTATCCCCTCTTTTTTATTATGAATTCATACAACTTAACTCACCTCAAGCAACTCGAAGCCGAGAGCATCCACATTATTCGCGAGGTTGCTGCGGAATTCAAAAAGCCTGTGATGCTCTACTCCGTCGGCAAAGACTCGGCGGTTATGACCCATCTTGCGCTCAAAGCGTTCTATCCAGCCAAGCCCCCTTTTCCGTTCCTGCATGTCGATACGACTTGGAAATTTAAGGAAATGATCCAGTTTCGTGACAACTACGTAAAAAACGAACTGGGGATCGAATTGATTGTCCACATCAATCACGAAGGGCTCAAACTGGGAATCGATCCCGGTGAAAACAGCGAAAAGCATACGGAAGTGATGAAGACGGATTCGTTAAAAAAAGCACTCAATCTACATGGATTCGACGCAGCATTTGGCGGCGCACGCCGCGACGAGGAAAAGTCGCGAGCCAAGGAACGTGTCTTTTCGTTTCGAGACAAATTTCATCGCTGGGATCCGAAAAACCAAAGACCTGAACTTTGGAATCTCTACAACTCGCGTGTCAATCCAAACGAAAGCATCCGCGTATTTCCGCTCTCGAATTGGACCGAATTGGATGTCTGGCAATACATTTACTTAGATAAGATTCCGATACCGGATCTCTACTTTGCTAAATTGCTTCCAGTAGTCCAACGCAACGGCACGCTGATCCATCTCAATGATGATCGTTTGAAACTCAGACCCGGAGAAGTCGTTGAAAACAAAATGGTGCGATTTCGAACACTTGGCTGCTACCCGCTGACGGGCGCGGTGGAATCAACAGCCACAACGTTGCCTGAAATTATTCAAGAAATGCTTTTGACAAAGACTTCGGAACGCCAGGGACGAGTGATCGATCAAGATGGCGGTGGTGCAGGTATGGAACTCAAAAAGACGCAGGGATACTTCTAGTTATGTCGCACCAGAGTGATTTGATTGCCGAAAATATTTTGGCATACCTAGATCAGCATGAACGCAAAGAACTACTGCGATTCATCACATGCGGTAGCGTAGACGATGGAAAAAGTACGCTCATTGGTCGGCTTCTCTTCGACAGCAAGATGATCTACGAAGATCAACTGGCACAATTAGAAGCCGAAAGCAAAGTACATGGTACGACGGGCGGCGGTTTTGATCCGGCCCTTGTTACAGACGGTCTCAAGGCGGAACGTGAACAAGGAATCACGATCGACGTTGCGTATCGTTATTTTTCAACGTCCAAACGCAAGTTCATCATCGCCGACACTCCAGGCCATGAGCAATACACTCGCAACATGGCGACGGGTGCATCGACCGCAGACTTGGCCATCATTCTCATTGATGCTCGGTACGGCGTATTGACGCAGACCAAACGGCACAGTTTCATTGTCTCGCTGCTCGGCATCCGGCACGTGGTCGTTACGGTCAATAAAATGGACCTGGTGGGTTACAGTCAAGAACGCTTTGACGAAATCTGCAGCGACTACCGAGACTTTGTTTCTCGGTTGGATTTGCCCGATTTGCATTTTATTCCGATCGCTGCCCTTCACGGCGAAAACGTAGTCGACCCAAGCGTCAACATGCCATGGTACGGCGGTAGTACGTTGATGAACTTCCTTGAGTCGGTATACATTGGCTCGGATCGCAATCTCGAAGATTTCAGATTGCCAGTCCAGATGGTCAATCGCCCGAATCTTGACTTTCGAGGCTTCTGCGGAACAGTCGCGTCAGGCATTATTCGACAAGGGGATCAGATCATGGTCCTCCCGTCGAAGCGTATTAGTAAAGTCGAACGTATCGTTACGCAAGATGGCGATTTGAAAGAAGCGTTCTGTCCGCAATCGATCACAATAGTACTTGAGGATGAAGTGGATTGTTCGCGTGGCGATATGATCGTTCGGCCAGGCAATGTTCCCAAAATCAGCAATTCGTTTGACGCAACAATCGTGTGGATGGGCTCGGACGCCATGGTGCCTGGAAAGACTTATTTGTTCAAGCACACGACGCAAACCGTGACTGGTCAAGTCGACTCGCTCAAATACCGAGTGGATGTGAATACGTTGCATCGAACGCCAGCTCCGGATTTGCAATTGAATGAAATTGGTCGCTGTGCGGTTACGCTGAGCCAGCCGATTTATTTCGACCCGTATAGACGCAATCGGGGTACGGGCGCCTTCATTATCATCGATCGGATGAGCAATACGACGGTCGGTGCCGGTATGATCTCGGATCGCGATTCAGCCAAGCACACTTCGGCCGCCTGGGAAATTACAGACGAACAATCTGAAACTGGACATCGCAGTGTTTCGGACGTAACCGAAGCAGAGCGAACGGCTCGATTCGGCCAGAAGGCAGCTACCGTATTGTTCACCGGTCTCACTGGGACGGGCAAGAGCACGATTGCTCGTGCGGTTGAACGTGCACTGTTCGATGACGGTCGAGCGGTTGCTGTCTTAGACGGCGAATTAATGCGTCGTGGTGTCAATGTTGATCTTGGCTACACCGTCGAGGACCGCAGTGAAAACCTGCGTCGATCGGCTCACGTTGCGAAGCTAATTAACGACAATGGCTTGATCTGCTTGGGTGCTTTCGTAGCACCTAGCCAATCGGTTCGGGAGCGGGTTGCGGACGTCATTGGCAAAGACCGATTTATCACGGTTCATTGCACGGCGAGAGAAAGCGTTTGTCGGCAACGCGATACGAAAGGGCACTATGCGGCGGCCGAAGCAGGCAAATTGCCAAATTTCCCAGGAGTATCGGCGGTCTATGAGCCACCCGAAGAACCGGACCTGGTGTTGGATACGGGTGACCTAAGCGTTGACGAATGCGTAAGTGCAGTGCTTGAATTGCTCAAAGCGAACGAAATCATTCGATAGTCGCATTCCGCTCAGCGAATTGTGAGATAAGCTCCCGCCGAACCGCAGTTCAACGTGGCAAATCCTGGGGCTCAATTCCTAGCCGTTTAAGCTGCTGCGAAAGTATCTCAGCGCGTTGGCGTTCTGCATCTGCCCGCTGCTGCTCAGCGTCAGCACGCCGCATCTCAACATCAGCACGTTGCATCTCAACATCAGCGCGTTGCATCTCAGCGTCAGCGCGTTGCTGTTCTAGTCCGGCCCGTTCGGCCCCTGTGGCTATGGGGTTGCCGGTCAGATCCGTCCAACGCAGCCACCGATCTTGGTGCCCTTCGAAGTCACCATCCCAAAGTGCGACTCCTAAACCGATCGATGGCATCCACTGTGCCTCGCCTGGAAGCTGTTCGTATCGCCCACCACGCAATTCGTAAGATCTTAATTTTTCGGCTCGCAACCACTGTTCAGGGTCGTAGATAACATAAAAGGGAATTCCCATACGCGCGTAACCGATCAGCTTGTCCCTATCTTCGTTTCCCTCGCGGTTGGAAACAATTTCGATTACAACATCGGGCGACTTGCCATATTCCCATACAAAATAGGATCGATTAGATTTTGGGAAAAGACTTTCAGGTAATTGCACGTTCAAACTAAACAGAACATCTGGAACGTAGGGTGGGACTCGGACAGAGTGAAACAAACCAACGTTGGCCAACGCCAAAAAAGGAACGTCGCTAATCCAGCTCGTGTAAAGTGGCTCCGTTAAGAGTCGCTGTTGCTTCTCGGAAAAGATATTATCCACGGGCGTGTCATCCTCCGTAACTAGATGCTCAACCGAAGGCCAATGTTCCAATGGCAATGGCGCAGGCTCGCTTACCGACATTGCTTGATTCGTACGAATATCTGTTGCCATGTGTCCACCTTCAGATTGAGCCAGACCGATCTCCTCAGCAAACCATTCTACAACGCCGATTGGGGAAATGCGAATCGAACAAACCGATCTCGAACGGACATTTAGCCTCCGCCTCATTTACGGCCAGTATTGCTGGGCTCACTCATTCTGCGAGAATCTGTGCAATCTGCGGATGAAAACGAATGGAAATATTGGTCCGCAGATGAACGCAGATTTCAGTTAACCGTTCCTTGCTTTTAAAACGGAGGTGCACGTTTTACTGGGATTTGGTTCTGTCGAGTTTGTGACTTTACGGCATTAGGGCTTGAGTCCACAGGCTCGTTCGGCTCGCAATAAGACACTACTGGCTCGCTCGCGTGCTTTCGCTGCTCCTTTGCAAAGGACATCTTTCACCAACGTAGGGTTGCATTCTAGTTCGCTTCTGCGCTTACGGGCAGGTAGCAAAAATGCCTCGGCGACATCCGCCAATCGCTTTTTGATGTCGCCATATCCAAAGCCACCTCGCAAATAAATGGCTCGCAATTCCTCGATCTGTTCTGGAGTGGCGAACAGGCGATAGAGCTGAAAGAGGTGATCGGTTTCGGGATCTTTCGCGTCCTCCATCGGACGCGAGTCGGTGCTAATCCGCATGATTTTTTTTCGCAACTCTTTTGGATCCTCAAACAGGCCGAGCGTGTTGTTGTAGCTCTTGCTCATCTTCTCGCCGTCGGTGCCTGGCACTTTGGCAGCACCCGGCACTATCTTTGCTTCCGGCATGGTAAAGACCTCGCCGAAGTGCGAGTTGAAACTGCGAGCCAAGTCGCGGCAAACCTCGATATGTTGCACTTGGTCTTCTCCAACCGGGACCCAGTTCGAATCGTAAGCCAAGATGTCGGCAGACATCAGAACCGGGTAAGTGAAAAGGCCGACGTCTGCCCGAAGTCCCTTTGCCGTTTTATCCTTATAAGCATGGCAACGTTCGAGCAGACCAAGCGGAGCGCCAGTCATCAGCAGCCAGCACAATTGCGATACCTCAGGGACATCCGATTGCACAAACAAAGTTGCTCGTTCTGGATCCAAGCCGAGGGCCAGAAGATCCAATGCCGCGTCCTTAACATAGGCTCGCAAGATCTCCGGATCGCGAACGGTTGTCAATGCATGCAAGTCTGCGATAAAGTAGTAGCCGTCGTGCGCTTCTTGAAAATCAATGTACTGCTTGATCGCTCCGAAATAGTTACCCCAGTGAAAACGACCTGTGGGCTGGATCCCGCTCAAAACTCGCATTTTTCAATTCAATCAAGTGAGTGTTTGCAACATGCTCGGATGTTACGTTTTCAAGGTCCCAACAATTTCTCGTACGGTTGTCGCACCGATGGACGCCAGAGCATCCGGTAAGCCGCGGATAAGTTTGATGCTAACCAACGGATCGTAGTAGTTTGCAGTACCAATCTGAATAGCAGACGCTCCAGCAATGAGGAATTCCATCATGTCATCCATGTTCGCGATTCCGCCGACCCCGATCACCGGTACGCCGACTTGGGTGGCAACTTGATAAACACATCTCAGCGCAATCGGCTTGATAGCCGGCCCGCTGAGTCCTCCGACCACATTCGCAAGCATAGGTTTCCGTTTTCTCCAATCGACAGCCATGCCAAGCACTGTGTTGATGCACGACACAGCGTCCGTGCCCCCATCCCTAGCTGCTTTCGCGATATCAACGATGCGAGTTACGTTTGGCGTAAGCTTGGTTACGATCGCGCAGTCGAGGACTTTACGAACGCTACGGACCACTTCATAACAAAGTTTGGCATCTGTCCCGAAGTCGACACCTCCGGAAACATTGGGGCAGGAAACGTTCAGTTCAACCGCTTCCAGTCCCTTTGCTTCGCTAAGCCGTTGTGCGAGTAGTACAAAATCATCAAGCGATTTGCCAGCGATGCTGACGATTATTGTGGTGCCGGCGGTCTTGAGATAGGGCCAATGATTTGCGAGAAAATAATCGATGCCATCATTATCCAAACCGATTGCGTTGAGAAGTCCCGCGCTCGTTTCGACCGTCCGCCAGGGCGCATTGCCTGGCCGAGGATTTTGAGTAATCGTTTTTGGAAGGATGCCACCTAATTCAGGCAGCGGAATAACTCCCGCCATCTCCTTCGCATATCCAAAAGTTCCCGACGCAACCAGGACCGGATTCTTTAGGGCTAAACGACCAAGCTGGACCGAGAGGTCCGGCTTGGGAATGGTTTCAGTTTGCGTACTCGATGCTCCGATCATCTTCGATGCACCGATCATCCAGGATGAGAGCCCTTGCCTAATCGCCTTGCAATCGCTTCCGTTGGCAACGGAATCACGATGGCATTCGCCATCGTATCGGTCGATAGGATGTCCAAGGAGTCGTCGCCCCCCTCGGCCGCTTCGTACTGGACGAGATAAGCGCCAATTTGAAGGTAGTTTTCATGGAATATCGGTGGCCAGAAATCTTCGGCCCGATGAGCGAGCGTTCGAGCCAGTAATCGCGTTGCTCTGCCAGAGAATCCACTTAGCACCATTTCAAGGCGACCGAGCGACTCACGGAAAATGTAGAACACCAGTGCCGCATCCCTTCCGGGGGTAGCCCCACCTGCGAATGCCCAACTTCCATCTGCAGTTTCATAGTAGAGGCCTGCCTCCTCGGCTCTTTCGGTCTTGCTGAGCTGCATTCCCGCCGAACATGCAGGCGGATGTGGATCGCGATCCCGATATCGCAAGAAGAATGGACAAGTCCGTTCTGTTGCTTTGGTGACGTTGTCCTGTGTTACAAATGCATCGCAGCCGAACGCATTGGCCAAAACAAGCTCCACCGTAGGGTTGCTCTTTACAGACCCGAGACAGACCATGGCCTTGTCGCCACCCATCTCTGAGAAACCATCGTAAACGCTTTGAGCTCTAGCGTGCACTTGTTCCACATTCATCGTACCCGGGCTCCAAACCAGAGTTTGTCGCAAGTGCTCAATGTGCGGCATCTCCTTGCCGCCACCCTTCTTTGCCGAAATCGCTTTCGCAGTTCCACCGAGTGTTGATACTCCGTTTAGAACTTCGCCAGCTAAAACACTATCGGAAGCGACAATCCAAGCCGTGTCCGCTGACTCGTCATCCGGTGGCCGCCTGACACCTACGCAGATCTCCAATCGAGAACGACGAGCCAGCATTTCCCAAAAGTTCTCTGGCGTTATTGCGAAGAGAGCGCCTGGCAACTCTTCAGCCCGTGCATACCCATGCTCGATCAAGTAATCGCATAAACGAGAAAGTGCCTCGATCGGGATGTACTTGGCTTCATTTTTGAGAAGCGCAGCAACCTGATGTCGATCTAAGCCTGTGTACTCAACAATGGCTTTAATCGTGCCAGGTCGCTTCCTTCGGTCTGGTGTATGGCCCAATAATTCTGCAAGTCGAAACGCGTATCGCATCTTGTTCTTTGCTTTGCTTCCTAGCGAAGTACGACTGGATAACGGAAGTACCAAGTACTTCTTCGCCCCAGCCCTCGACGCCAAAATGGTAACATGCGGGTTCCCCCAGGTGAGACGCTTTGCTGCCGTCTAAGCAAAACTCTACCCTTCAATGGCCTTTAAAATACCAAAAAACCACTAGCCGCCGATCCATCTAGCGTAAATTTTTCTTGCTTCATCCGGGTTTTCCGTACCTTGAACGATCGCCCTGCCGTCGGCAAAGACACTTACAATATAAGGTAGGTGGGTGAAACGCACCAAAAACGCATTTTCCGTGACTTGCCCTTCCTTCCTTAGGCGTTTAGCGAGTAGGGCCAGATCTAGGTGTCCACGGCCTGAAGATTGGAGCTGAACCGCCCCGCGCCCACAAAGAACCCTTGCGTGAGTTCCCATCTTGCCGTCCAGGAAATCGAATTGGTATTGAACGCAAGTTCTGCAGCCAGGTTGAAAAACCGGTGACTCGCTTGCTAAGTTGCGAGGAACTCGAATTTTTCGAACTTCGCCAGCCCACAGATCAAAGACTCTTAGAAAACCATCGCCTGCAATTTCCTTCTTCAACAAGATTTTGATTGCCTCCATGGCTTGCCATGATGCGATGACTCCTACAGCCGCTCCCAGGACGCCCGCTGAGTCGCATGTTTGCATTTGTTCCACCGGCGGCGGCTCAGGTAACAAGCAGCGAAAGCAAGCCGTTTTTGCTGGTACAAAAGCCATCGACTGTCCAGATGCGCCCACGATACCCGCGTGTACCCACGGAATTCGACATCGAGCGGAAAGGTCGTTGATTAGGTATCGCGTTTCAAAATTGTCCGTGCCGTCGATAATGCAATCGACATCGGACATCCATTTCTCGGCGTTGAGATGTGTTAGATCCTCTACGATAGGTTCTAACAGGATATCTGGGTTGATTGCAGACAAATGTTCAAAGGCGGCAATCGATTTCGGACGAATTTCCAAAGCATCCCGCGTCGTATAGAGAGTCTGACGAGGAAGGTTGTCCAGTTCCACCCAATCGCGATCAATCAAACGCATGAATCCAATACCGGATCGGCAAAGGCGTTCAGCGACCATCGCACCGAGAGCTCCCATCCCACAGATGACTACTCTCGCCTTCGACAACAACGCTTGTCCACTCTCACCTACTTCGATAAAGGCTTTTTGGCGTCGGTATCTGTCCTCCATTCTCGCCTACCGATCCGAATTGATATCGAGATCAAACTGTAGACGCACGTGATCGTCGAATCGAAGCGCTGCTGTTCCTGTTCGCAACAAAGACAGAAGACTAATCAATGTGTCCGTTTCTTTCTCGGCTTCCAGTTTACTGTGTCCTTTTTCAAGCATGTTTTGAGCGACCCACTGGCGACGATTGGTTTCCAATGCATTTTGAGCAGATTTAAAGTCAACTTTCAGGACTGTATTGTTCTTTGCAAGAGCTTCGGCTTCATTCTGCTTCGCTGAGAGTATCGCAACTTTCTTTACAAGCGTGTTCGTACTCGCAATAAAAACCAAATCGCCATCAAAGGCAAGTGTTGGACTGAAATTGAATTGGATAGGAAGTCCGTTCTCATATTGCTTGTCCCCCTCGCGTATGTAGGCGGCTGTGTAAATCTGCTTACCGTCGATGGATTCGGAGTCCAAATCCAACTGAGGATTTCCCTCCATAGCACCAGCGACATTCAGAAAGCCGATGAAACTTTGGAAGATTCGTTTGAGTTCTTTCTTCATCCTAGGGTCCTTGAGTTTTGCGACTAGCCCAAAACTCGGCAGCTGGATCGCTGGGGTATTGGACGGCTCGAACTGTTGTTCGGCTGCAACCAATTGAACTTGTGGTTCAATTGCGCCCAGGATATCCCTTCCAAAGTCCTTGCCCGAAAACAAGGTAGTGAGAGTACTGTCCGCTTGCGCTAACTGATCGTTCACTTTTTCATCAAACAGGTCTCCCGCACGAATCCATAACTCGGTTAGGTTTCGATACGCGCTCAAGCTGGCCATCCAACCTGAACTGTCAATCAAGGAGGATGCGTGACCATTACCCATTGGACCTACAAAGAATGTTCGCGATGCCTCTGCCCATTCCCTTTGATAGGGGACACAAAGTTGAATGGATAGTTTGTTCTCCGCCAGAAAAAGTTCTCCAGTCGCAAAACTTGTCTTCTGAATCGAAGCCAAGAGTCCACCGAGGATGAGTTCGCTCGCAAAATCCCGAGCCTTGCCAATCAGCAAATCCGCGGCGACTCCTGCATTCCTCAGCATGTCAAGGTCAACAAATGCCTTGGCAATGCTTTCCTCCGAATCTTTCAGTTCGAGTTTTTCGTTGGACGTCCATGCACGTTGAAATAGGGAATTGCTTAGTAGATGATCGTCGGTCGAATCCAGATGACGGTCAATGATGTTCTTGCTAAGTTCCTTCTTGTTTGTGACGAGTAAGATCGAGCCGATGCTCCCTACGATCACATTTTGAAATTCGTAGCCGCGAATCCCCCGATATTCGGCCTCTCGAATTGGATCGGGCTGGTTTTTGGAATTGGCATCTGCCCTAGCTAACTTGACGAGCTTTTGCAAATACTCATCAAGCCACTCCTTACTTTCGGTGCACGTGAGGAAACCAGCCCCCTCGGTGGTTTTGTCGACTACGAAATGGAATCCATTGGCGGTCAAATTCTTCGCTAACGATTCCACTTTGTCACCGATTGCAAACTCAAAAAGGAGAAGCCCACCTCGCAACTTCATCGCATCAGGCGATCGCCAAAGTTTTTTTAAAGCGCTGGAGTCCTGCAAGGTTTTTGAAAGCGGGTGCTCTAAGACCGATTCAAGCGATTTCACCTCGATATAAATGGCCGAAGTAGCAGGCAGCATTTTCCGAACATCCGGTTCGTCCGCCGCTGTGAAACGAATCGGCAACACCAAGGAAATCAAGAAGGTCAAGAAAGCAGCTAGAGATCGCATGGAATGGTTGCCAGGAAGTGTCAACATCGGAGCAAGTACTCAGCGGGAATTGTACACCAATTCGAAATCGGCCGCAGCAAGAAGTGGTGACGCTTGCGACTCAAACCACTCAAGACTACAAACAAAAAAACTCACATCATTCGCATGCTGTAAGTCATTTAATTTGATTCGCTATCGATTGAAGAGGGATGAGCCTGCATCAAGGAGCAACGGGGCTTACAATAGTCGCTTCGTTGTTGTCACTGGCCGCAATAGCGCCTACGACAGTCAATCCGGCGATAGCTGCTAGAGTTCCGAATCCACCACCACCA